>CAVKLC010000001.1:0-120099 GCA_963657005.1 bacterium
TCACTGATTCGTGAATCTCGGCTTTTCTTTATGCTGTTTTTTTACAGCCCCTTTATAAAACTTTTTCCGTAAAAAAGTCAGACAATCAGACAAACTATAAACAGTAAATATAAAACTTTTTTTGTAGAAAAGCCGGACAGTCAGACAGGCATTTTTTAGTGTATGTCATCCCTGTAGTAGTGATTTTCTTTGTAAGAGATTTTTACTCATACAGTTCTGAAATATCGGTTGTATCATCAAGATATGTAGTAATACTATCGGGCATTGTAATATAACCATTTGCTGTATGGATTCCACCCTCTGTAAGTCGAATATCTCTACCATAGGATTCATAATCAATATAATTTCTCAATGTTCCCATATGCTCAAATATCTCTGTATACAATCCGCTGTTTTCTGCATACTCATTACTACTTAGAATTTAATATAACATATACAATTTATATTAGTTTTTTGTTTGTAACGAATTCACAAAATCTCCGGAGTTAAAAGTATAAATTATGCCGTCAATTTTTGTTGAGCGCACGATATTACCGAACTCGATTTTCGACGATGATTTGGCGGTTACATTGATTTTATTATCTTTAATTTCAAACACCAAAGTGCCTGTTTTATCATCGGTAATTTCGCCGTCAACATAGGCAACTTCTTCATAAGGAATTGCAAATTTGTTACTGTTTTGCTCGGTTAAAATTGCCTTATGGTTCGACTGAGCTTCGCTTAAAACATTGTCAAATTCTTTAGTATCGAGAACAGTTGGTTTTTCAGGGTTTGAAACATCGAAAAGGACTAATTTCACTCCGTCCTCAAACAAGTTCAAACCGCTTTCGCCGTAGCCTATACCGAGCAAAGTGGTGGAGTTAACGGGGATAAGATTACTCGAAAAGCCTGAGATTTTGACGCTTCCCTTAATTGTCGGTTTAGCCCGGTTTGACAGGTCGATTACGAAAAGTGGGTCGGTATTTTTGAAAGTGATAACATACGCCGTATCACCCATAAAACGGACTGCTTCGATTGATTCGTTTTTTGCAAAACCGTCAACTTCGCCTATTTTTTTCATATTGTCGTCAAGGATAAAAAGCTTATTAATCGGCTGGAAATCAGAGTCGCTAACGGTGGTAGCTATACGAAAAGTATCATTATATTCGTCCATTGAAAATTGGTTATTTACCCTGCCAGAAACCTTTGCTTTTTTCAAAAATTTTATATCGTTTTTGATATCAATTTTATAAATTTCGGTACTGATTTTTTCGTTAACAAGTGCGACATCGGAATTTGCTTCGGTTTGATTTGAAGTTTCATAAATTTCACCCGCAACATAAAGGTAGTTTTCACTGCAATAAACGGTTGATGCCGCGCCTGCAACCGCTTTTGTCACGGCTGATTTTTTAAGATTTTGAAGGTCGATTTGAGTTACCAAAAGATAGTTTGCGAAGCTGTTGCCGCCGCGGTAAATATTGTTTGGCGCCACGCATTTTTCGATATTATTTGTCTTAGTTTTCGGCAAATAATCTTCGTCACTTTTGCATAAATTGCTCATTACATATTTGTTGGAAATTAACAAAAGTTTGCCGTTTGTAATTCGTGAATCAACATAGAAACCCTGCTGCGAAAAAGAGTGAATTTTTTGCGGCTTTTTTATATTTTCAAGGCTGTAAATAAGGATATTTTCATATTCTTCGTTGCCGTCATTTGAATAAGAATTCACCACTAAATTGTTGTTATAAACATAAAATTCTTGTAAAATGCATGACCTGTTAACCGAGATTTCGGACAACTTGGTTACACTGTTACCATTCGGCTCATAAATCAAAATTTTACTGCTGTCTTCATTAATTGTATAGATATATTTGCCGTCATTTTTTATCGTGTCGGCTTCGTCAACATTTGCAACCTGAAGATAAGTTTCACTGTTTGAAGAAACATCGCAATAAGCGGAAGTATCTGCATTTTTATCGCCTTTGTAAGCTTCATTTCTTGAATTATCACTTGAATTTTCGGCTGATTTAAAAAACGCTTTAACTTCGCTTAATGATGAAAATGTTTCAAGTTCATCCTGTTTATTTTCCGTTTGATGTGTTTGGGATGAATTATCGGTAATATTAGATTTTTCATCATTTTTGTTAATTGCGAAACTGAGCGAAACTGCAAAAATCGCAACGCAAGCAACAAGGCTCAAAGCCGACTTGAAAGCCTTTGATTTTACAAACGGTATACGCTTTTCTTCTCTTTTTTCCAAGTTGTTTAGAATTGACTGTTCATTCAAACTTTCCGACGCTTTTATGCCGTCGTTTTCAAATTTATTTTTGACAAAATCATAATCAAAAGCAGTCATAATTTTGTCTTCTTTATTTTTCTTTTTCATATGCATCACTCCAAATATTCTCTCATTTTTGCAAGACTTCTTGAAAGCTTTGACCTGACGCTTCCTGCAGTTAAGCCGACTAATTTGGCACACTCTTTGCTTGAAAGTCCCGCAACGGTGCAAAAAAGAACTATATCCTTTTCATCATCATTAAGCTTTGACAAAGCATATTGAAGTTCAAGCGACAAATCGCTGTGGCTGTATGAAAGAGATATATCGTTTTGCCGTGCCTCAAAAACTTCACTTTGACGCAGTTTAGCTTGGGTGTCAATAAGCTTTGTTATTTTGGCATAAAGAATTGTGAATATCCAACTGCAAAAAGCATCACGGTTTTTAAGCTGAGTAATTTGTTCAAACGCGCTCAAAACACAGTCCATTACGGCATCATTTGCGTCATCCTCGTTTAAAAGCTTATAGTAGGCATATCTGTAAAGCCTGTCTTTATACAGAGAGTAAAGCTCGCAAAATGCCGCTTTATCCCCTTTTTGTGCAAGTTTTACAAGTTGATTTTCTTTCATATTGCCACCTCCTTTGGCGACGCCATATGTTAAGTATAAAATATCGCTCAAAGTGTTGCAAGAATTTTTAAATTTTTATCAATTTTCGATTTTATTTTACAATTTTGTAAATTTTAAAATATTTTTAAATTTGCTATTGTGATAAGCGGCGCACTATTATATAATAGATTCAATTAGAATTTTAAATAGTAGGTAATTAGCTTTATCAGTGATATAAAGGTAGGGAAAACAATGATTTTTTCAAGAGATATTGGTATTGATTTAGGCACGGCAAATACAATTATCAGTGACAAAAAGGGCAGAATTATTATAAGAGAGCCGAGCGTTGTTGCAGTTGATGTTAAAACAAAAAGAGTTCTTGCAACAGGTGACGAAGCTAAGTCTATGATTGGCAGAACTCCGGGTTCTATCGTTGCGGTTAGACCGCTTCAAGAAGGCGTTATTGCCGACTTTGATATGACATCGGATATGCTTAGAAGTTTTATTTTCCGTTCAAGCAGGAGGAGCTTGTTTACAAGGACAAGAGTTGTTGTAAGCGTGCCGAGCGGTGTAACGGAAGTTGAAAGAAGAGCGGTTGAGGACGCAGTAAGAAGCGCAGGTGCACAGGATGTTGAGCTTATTGAGGAATCAATGGCGGCAGCTATCGGCGCAGGTCTTCCTGTTTTTGACGCAACGGGTTCAATGATTGTTGATATCGGCGGCGGTACTTGTGATGTTGCCGTTATCAGTCTCGGCGGTATTGCCGCAAGCAGAAGCATCAAGGTCGGTGGTGACGCATTTGACGAAGCTATAGTTAACCATATGAAGCGTGCGCACAATCTTCTTATCGGCAAGAACACAGCTGAGGATATTAAGCTTAAAATCGGCTCGGCTGAGGAATACGACGGCGAGGGTGCAATGGATGTTAAAGGCAGAAACCTTACAGACGGCTTGCCTAAGAGCGTTGAAATCACAAGCAGTGAGATTAGAGAAGTTTTGTCTGAACCTGTTTCAAAAATCATTGCAGCTATTAGGGAAACGCTTGAAGTTACTTTGCCTGAACTTGCGGCTGACATTATTGACCGTGGCATTTATGTTGCAGGCGGTTCAAGCCAGCTTAGAGGTTTGCCTGAGCTTATTGCAAAAGAAACCAAAATTCAGGTACATATTCCGGAAAGACCGCTTGACTGCGTAGCACTCGGCACTTCGGCTAAGCTCAGACGAGCATAATATTAACAAAACCAAGAAGGACAAAAGTATGAAAGACCTTTTTAAAAGCAGTCGTTTTAAAATAGTAATTTCTATAATTGCATTGCTTCTTGCAGGTATGTTTATCTGTGCCGCTAACGGTCACGGCGAAACTGCGCAAAGTGGTATAATCGGCACGATTTTTACACCTGCTCACTGGGTAGCAAGCAAAATTTCAAACGGCATTGACCATATAAGCGAAAGTGCAAAAGGTAATGCGGAATACGACGCTAAAATAGATTCACTTCAAAAACAGCTCGGTGAGCTTCAGGACGAGCTTGCCGACTACAATAACCTTAAAGCGCAAAACGATTTGTACAAGGATGCACTCGGTTTGAAAGAGGAACACAAAGATTTTGAATTTGCCGAAGCTTCTGTTATCGGACGGGACAGTGCAAACCCTTACAGTTCATTCACCATAAGTAAAGGAACTCTTAACGGTGTTAAGGACGGTGCGGCTGTGCTTTACGGCAAATATCTTGTGGGTGTGATAAAAAAAGCATATCCATCCTACAGTGTGGTCAATACTATACTTGACCCTGATTTTTCCGTTTCGGCTTATGACATTTCAACTAACGAATTAAGTTATGTTTCAGGTGACGCATCACTTGCAAAAGACGGTGTTTGCAAGTTTGAAAACCTCAGCTCAGACACAAAAATTTCTTACGGTTCTATTATCGCAACTGCCGGCATCAGCAAAAAGATGCCGAAAGGAATTATAATCGGCACTGTTAAAGACATAAGCAACGAGGATACAAACATTTCAAGTTATGCAAGCGTTGAACCGGGAACCGACATTGAGGGTCTTACAAAAGTTCTTATTCTTACAAACTATACCGAAAGCGAGGGAGAATAATGACTAAAAGGCAAAAAACAATTAAATATATATGCTACTGCCTTATTATTCTTCTTTGTGATATGCTTCAAAATGTCGGCGGTCTTTTTCCTGAGATTTACGGCGCAAGGTGCTTTTTACTTTTGCCTGTCACCATTATTTTGGCTATGGGCGAGGATGAAATTACCGGTGCTCTTTTGGGTCTTTTCGCAGGTCTTTTGTGGGATTTGACTTCTGGCGTGCATATGGGCTTTAACTGCATTTACATTGCTCTTATGTGCTTTTTCTCGTGTGCGCTTGTAACCTACATTGCGAGAGATATTTTTATTACAAACATTGTTTCAATATCGGTTACAACAGTGCTTTACGGCTTTTTGTACTGGCTTTTCTTTATAGTTGTAAAAGGTGTAAGCAAGGGTGAAATAACGCTTATTACTTTCTACATTCCTTGCGTTATTTATACTTTGGTACTTTCCCCTCTTATTTATGTTATATTGAAGCCGATAAAGAGGAAATTAAACCAAGAACCTAAGCCTACTATTGAGGAGAAAAAATAATCAACCTATCAAACAATTATCAAGGAGTATCAGTTCGTGAAAAGTAAATATAAAAGCGGCAGAAGTGTCTTTGCAATGATAGTGGTTTGCTTAGTGATTTTTTCTTTTGCTATAAATCTGTTTAACATTCAGGTAAAGGATAATGCATACTATGCCGCGCAAAACAATACGGAAGACAAATATGTTGTCGAGCTTGAAGCGGCAAGGGGCGAAATTGTTGACAGAAACGGTAACTCGCTTGTTACAAACAGGCAGGGCAACTCAATAATATTAAACGCGGTCTTTTTTCCGTCGCAAAAAGATAATAAAAAAAGAAATGCGATTATTTATAATCTTATCAAACTTTTTGAAAAAAACGACGAGGAATATGTTCAAAACTTACCGCTTAAAATAACAAAAAACGGCACTATAAAATTTGATGGCAAAAAGGAAGATATTGCCACAATGAAAAGTGCCGATATGCTCAATCTTCAGCCTTATGCAACGGCTCAAAACTGTTTTGACGCTATGCTTGAAAAGTATGAGATTGAGGGATATGACGACGCCACTGCGCTTAAAATAGGCAATATAAGGTATGAGCTTACCCGCCTTTTATTCTCTTATGAAAACCCGGTAACCATTGCCGACGATGTAAGCGATGAAACTGTGGCTATGATTAAAGAGGACAATGACACTTACCTTGGTGCAGATGTGAGAGTAGTTGCGTACAGAGAATATGTTGACTCTACCATTGCTCCGCACATCCTCGGCACAGTCAGAAAAATTAATGCCGAAGAATACAAAGAAAAGAAAGACGACGGCTACAAGATTACCGACCAAATCGGCGAATCGGGTATTGAGCAGGCTTGTGAAAGCGAGCTTAGGGGTACACCCGGTGAACTTACAATAACAATAACCAAGGACGGCGAAATAAAGCAGGAAGTAACTAAGAAGCCTATTCAGGGCAACACCATTGTACTTTCAATCGACCGTGACTTGCAGGTGCTTGCTCAAAATCAGCTTAAAACAGTTTGTGACAAGGTTAATGCCTCTTCGTCTGCCGGTGCTGTTGTTGTTGAAGATGTAAACAACGGCGATATACTTGCGGCGGCTTCCTATCCTACTTATGATTTAAACGATTATTACGACAAATATGACGAGCTTATTTCTAACCCTCGTAACCCGCTTTGGAGTAGATTTGCAATGGGTACTTACGCTCCGGGTTCTACTTTTAAACCTGTTGTTGCAAGTGCTTCGCTTGAGGAGGGTACAATTACTCCGAGCACGGTATTCAGCTGCGGCGGTACTATGATGTACAGAGGTCAGAAGTTTAAATGTTTAAAGAGCATTGCTCACGGCGGTGAAAATGTTAAAACTGCGCTTCGTGATTCATGCAACATTTTCTTCTACAACTGCGCTATGAGGCTCGGCATTTCTAAGATTGACGAATACGCTTCCGCTTTCGGCTTGGGAGAAAAGACAGGCGTTGAAATTGCGGAATCGGCAGGTATACTTGCTTCCCCTGAAAACAGAGAAAATAACGGCGGCATTTGGAACGCCGGTGATACGCTTCAAACCGCTATCGGTCAGAGTGACAACCTTTTCACTCCGCTTCAGCTTGTTAACTACTGTTCAACCATAGCAAACGGCGGCACAAGGTATGAGCTTCATTTTGTTAAGTCTATCATTTCTTCTGCTACCGGCAGTGTAACGGACAATTCAAAAAATGTTGCGGAAACGGTAGGTTTAAGCAAAACGACGCTTGACACGGTTCATCAGGGTATGCGACTTGTTGCGACAAACGGCGGTCCTTATCTCATTTTCGGCAATATGAAAACAAAGGTTGCCTGCAAAACAGGTACATCTGAAGTTAAAGTAAACGGTGTTAAGAGGAACAACGGTTTCCTTATCACATATGCGCCTTATGAGCATCCTGAAATTGCTGTAAGTTCTGTTGTTGAACTTGCAGGTTCGGGTTCTGAAACGGCGGAAATGACTGCAGACATCATAAATTATTGGTATCAAAACAACACTGACGCCAAAACCAACCAAAAAGTAGGCACACTTTTGCCGTAAATTCGCATAAAATCGCATAAAACGGGTATATTTTTGCAATATTTTTATTGAATATAATTAATTTATGTGATAAAATAAATAAGAATTGATTGAAAATAATAAAGAAGTAGTAAAAGATTAAAAGAGTAAACAACCAGACAGACAGTA
This sequence comes from bacterium, assembly GCA_963657005.1. Taxonomy (GTDB): domain Bacteria; phylum Bacillota; class Clostridia; order Oscillospirales; family Acutalibacteraceae; genus Eubacterium_R. The sequence goes on from CAVKLC010000001.1 coordinate 7,705, forward strand.
AACACGATTACGAGAGGGGTAGAATATATGAACATAGCATTAATTGCGCACGACGCCAAAAAAGAACTCTTGGTTCAGTTTTGCATTGCTTACTGCGGCATTATCAGCCGCCACGATGTTTGTGCAACAGGCACAACCGGTAAGCTTGTAAGCGAAGCCACAGGTTTGAAAATAAATTGCTTCCTTGCAGGAAGTCAGGGCGGCGGTCAGCAAATCGCAAGCAGAATTGCGTGCAATGAAATTGACCTTTTGATTTTCTTCCGTGACCCTCTTTCACCAAAGCCGCACGAACCGAGCGACCACGACCTTTTGCGTCTTTGCGATGTTCACAACATTCCGTTTGCTACAAACATTGCAACTGCCGAAGCACTTATTCGTGGTGTTGAGCGTGGCGATTTTGAATGGAGAGAAATTGTTAACCCAAGATACAACCCATCAAAATAACAAATTAACAGGGTGAGTTAACTGCTCACCCTATTTTTATGATATTATAAAGGAGAATGATATGGCATTAATAACCAAGGCTATTAAAGGCACAAAGGATGTTTTACCTAAAGAAGCATACAAAAATCAATATATTGAAGCTACTGCTATCGACATCGCTTCAAAATTCGGATATAAGGAAATAAGAACTCCTGTTTTTGAACATACCGAGCTTTTCCAGCGTGGTGTAGGCGACACTACCGATGTTGTTCAAAAGGAGATGTACACATTTGACGACAAGGGCGGCAGGTCGATAACTCTTCGCCCTGAGGGCACTGCAGGTGCGGTTCGTTCTTTCCTTGAAAACGGGCTTTGCAATGAGGCGCTTCCGCAAAAGGTTTGCTACCTTACCTCTTGCTACAGATATGAAAAGCCGCAGGCAGGCAGGCTCAGAGAGTTCCACCAGTTCGGTGTTGAGTGTTTCGGCACTGAGTCACCTCTTGCCGACGCTGAAATTATTTCGCTTGCAAAAACATTTTTTGACACACTCGGCATCAAAGATTTAAGCCTTGAGATTAACTCAATCGGTTGCCCTAAGTGCCGTGCAGAATATCATAAAGCGCTCAAGGAATATTTTTCTTCAAGAAAAGACGAGCTTTGCGACACTTGCAAAAGCAGACTTGACAGAAACCCTATGAGAATTCTTGACTGCAAGAGCCCTATTTGCAGTGAGATTGCCGAAGGTGCGCCTGTAGTTATCGACTACCTTTGCGACGAATGTAGGGACCATTTTGAAAAGGTACAAAAATACCTTGACGCTCAAAATATCGAATACAAAATCAACCCTCAAATCGTAAGAGGACTTGACTATTATACAAAGACTGTATTTGAATTTGTTTCAAACTCAATCGGTGCGCAGGGCACTGTTTGCGGCGGCGGAAGATACGACGGTCTTGTTGAAGAACTCGGCGGTCAGCACACCCCGTCACTCGGCTTCGGCTTAGGTCTTGAAAGGCTTATGCTTCTTATGGAAGCGCAGGGTTGCGAATTCCCTGAGGAGGAAAAGCCTGATTTATTTATCGTGGCTCTCGGTGAAAAAGCAACGCTCAAAGCTGTTGAAATCGCAAAGGATATGAGAGAGGAAGGTTTCTCTGCCCTCCTTGACCTTAACCAAAGAAGTGTAAGAGCGCAGATGAAATATGCGGACAAGCTCGGCGCTAAATTTAATGTTGTTATCGGCGACAATGAAGTTGAAAGCAAAACCGCTAAGCTTAAAAATATGCAGACCGGTGAAGAAACAGAGATTAATCTTGACACTTTTGTAAGCGGTTTTTATAACATTTCGCTTAATGACCAGCTTGCCGACCTTGAAATTAACGGCGAGGAGTTCGACTTCGGTTCGCTCTTTGGTCTTAACGGAAATAATGAAGAATAATTAATATATTTGAAAGGCTATATATAATATGGAAACAATAAAGGGACTTAAAAGAACCAATTATTGCGGCGAACTCAGAATTGAGGACGCAGGCAAGGAAGTTACACTTTTCGGTTGGTGCCAAAGGCAGCGTGACCTCGGCAACCTTATATTTATAGATTTAAGAGATAGAACCGGTCTTGTTCAGCTTTCATTTAACGACACAACAGACAGAGAAGTTTTTGCCAAGGCGCAAAGCGTAAGGGCAGAATATGTTGTTGCCGCAGTGGGCACTGTTTGCGAGCGTGAAAGCAAAACAAACAAGATTGCAACGGGCGATATTGAAATTAATGTTAAAGAATTTCGCATTATTTCTAAGGCTGAAACTCCGCCTTTTGAAATTGCAAAGAGTGAAAAAGTAGGCGATGAAACAACGCTCAAATACCGTTACTTAAACCTCAGAAACGAAAAGCTTACTCAAAATATTCTTATGCGCCACAAAATTGCAAAAATTGCGAGAGAATATTTTTATGATAACGATTTTATCGAGATTGAAACTCCGATGATGATTAAATCTACTCCGGAGGGCGCAAGGGACTATGTTGTACCGTCAAGAGTACATAACGGCAAATTTTACGCTTTGCCGCAGTCACCTCAAATCTACAAGCAGCTTTGTATGATTGCCGGCTTTGACAGATATATTCAGCTTGCACGCTGCTTTAGAGATGAAGATTTAAGAGCCGACAGGCAGCCTGAATTTACCCAAATCGACCTTGAAATGTCTTTTGTGGACACTGACGACATTATGGAAATGGCAGAAGGCTTTATCAAAAAGCTTATGAAAGAAACCATTGATGTTAACATCGACTTCCCTCTCCCTCGTATGACTTTTGCCGAGGCTCAGGAAAAGTACGGTTCGGACAAGCCTGACACCCGTTTCGGTATGCTTATTGAAAACATTACCGATTGGGCACAAAAGACTGACTTTGTAGTATTTAACGACGCTGTTGCAAACGGCGGTTCGGTAAGAGCCATTGTTGCAAAGAATGCCGCTTTAACCTATACAAGAAAGAAGATTGACAAGCTTACAGAGCACGCAAAGGGTATCGGTGCAAAAGGTCTTGCATATATTCGCTGGGCTGACGATGCACCTACCTGCTCTTTCAACAAGTTCTTAAAAAACGGCGAACTTGACGAACTTATCAATACTCTTAATGTTGAAAAGGGCGACTGCGTATTTATCGTATCAGGAAAAACAAGTGACACTCTTTCTATCCTAGGTGCGCTTCGTCTTATTGTTGCTAAGGAACTTGACATTATCCCTGAGGGCAAGTGGAACTTCCTTTGGATAACAGAGATGCCGTTCTTTGAATATGACGAAGAATCTGGCGAATGGCTTGCAATGCACCATCCGTTTACTATGCCTATGGAAGAATGTATCGAATATCTTGACACCGACAAGAGCAAGGTTAGAGCAAAAGCATTTGACCTCGTGCTCAACGGAACAGAGCTTTCTTCAGGCTCTATGAGAATTACCGACTGCGAACTTCAAAACAAGATGTTTGAGCTTCTCGGTATGGAGCAGGAAGAAATTGACGCAAAATTCGGCTTCCTTGTTGAAGCGTACAAATATGCCGCTCCGCCACACGGTGGTATGGGCATCGGTCTTGACAGGCTTGCAATGCTTATTTGCGGCGCTGACAGCCTTAGAGATGTTACCGCATTCCCTAAAGTTCAAAACGCAAGCGAACTTATGAGCGGTGCTCCAAGCTACATTGACGATATTCAGCTTGACGAACTCGGAATTGCCGTTACAAAGGAAGAAAAAGATGAGCAGTAATTTCTTTGCAATGGTAAACAGGATGAAGTTTATCGACAGATGGGCTTTGATGAACAATGCTACTAAGGAAAACATCGCCGAACACAGCCACTGCGTTGCAGTTATCGCTCACGCGCTTGCGCTTATCGGCAACAAGAAGTTCGGCAAAAGCTACAATGCCGAGCGTGCCGCTTTGCTTGCCCTTTACCACGACACTACCGAGGTTATCACAGGCGATATGCCTACCCCGGTTAAGTATTATAATGACGACATTAAAAATGTGTACAAAGATATTGAACACACGGCGGGTTTAAGGCTTCTTGATATGCTCCCTGACGAGTTCAAAGATGATTACACACCGTTTTTTGAAAAGCAAGAGGAAGATATTGAACTTTGGAAACTTGTTAAGGCTGCCGACAAAATCAGCGCGCTTATAAAGTGCATTGAAGAAAACAGAATGGGCAACCGTGAGTTTGAAAAAGCGCTTGAAACTCAGCAAAAAAAGGTTGAAGAAATCGACCTTGACGAGGTTAAGTATTTTAGGGAGCATTTTCTTGCGTCATATTATTTAACTCTTGATGAGCATACGAAATGAGTAATATCATTTTCTTAATTAATTCAAATTTGTCACATTAAACAAAAAGCTTAATTAGGCATATAATAAAACTGTTAAAGACTTGTTGCATTACAAATGTAACAAGTCTTTTTGTTGTGCATAGTATACAATAATCTAACTTTTCATTTGGTAATTTAATACAATGTTTTCGTCATAGTGTACAAAGAATTTATAATTTATTTGTGCAATATGCTTGACAAATAATTTTTTTTTGCTATAATGAAGGCACAAAAGCAAAGGAGGTTATATGTATGCTTAAACAACTTATTAAGTGTGCTAAAATCCTTGCCGAGTTAGACAAGGCATATAACAGATAAGCACACCACCTAACGGCGACACTCGGTCGCATCATTTACAATTAAATAAACAGAAAGAAGGAATTTTTATGAAGTCTATATTTAATGTGTTAGATAATGGATTTGCGTTTGTTCCTGCAAAAAGGCTTGTAGAATTCTTATCTCACAAAATGTAAATGAAAAAAGTCACTCGATTGAGTGACGAAAAACAAATTTTCAGCCGCTGAGTTTTCTGTGGCTTTTATTTTTATACATATTGAAAATAATATATAAGTGTGATATATTAACCTTGTAATAATATATTTAAAGGAGCGTTATTTATGAACACAGGAACAATAGTAGGAATTGTGATTGCAGCAGTAGTTTTGCTTATTGTAATTTACTTTTTTGCAACATACAATTCATTCGTTAAGCTTAAAAACAATGTTGAAGAAGCATTTTCAACTATGGATGTTTATTTAAAAAAGCGTTGGGACTTGATTCCTAATATCGTTGCGACTGTTAAAGGCTATGCAAAGCACGAGGCAGAAACACTTGAAAATGTTATAAAGGCAAGAAACGGCAATTACAGTGCGCTCAGCGACGATGAAAAAATTAAAGCTTCGGCAGAACTTGGCAGAAGTATGCCTAACTTTTCAGTCCTTGTAGAGCAGTACCCTGACCTTAAAGCAAACCAAAACTTCCTTGACCTTTCCTCTCAGTTAAAGAGTGTTGAAAACGACATTGCAAACGCAAGAAAATACTACAACGCAGTAGTTAAAAACTACAACAACAAGGTTGAAATGTTCCCTTCAAACATCATTGCAAAAATGTTTAACTTTAGCAAAAAGACAATGTTTGTTGTTGAAGAAGCAAATGAAAGACAAAATGTTAAGGTAGAATTTTAATGAAAAAGTTTAGTCAGATTTTAAGTATAATTTTTGCCTTTATGCTCGTAACAGCTTCATCTGTTCCTGCTTTTGCGGATACTGACGGAAACTATTTGCCATATTATTTTACTGCATATAATGTTGATGTCAGTGTAAATGAAGACAACAGTTTTGACATTACGGAGCACATAAGCGCTTATTTTAACGAGCAGAGGCACGGAATTTACAGAACGATACCGACACGAAATCAGGTTAAACGCACAAACGGCACAAGCCACAGTGTTAAAGCCAAGATTAAAAATATCAGAGTGAGTGAAAACTGCGATGTAAGCGTTGAAAACGGTAACTATGTGCTTCAAATCGGCAATGCAGACACTTATGTTGATGGTGAACACGATTATACTATCAAGTACACCTATATGCTCGGTGAAGACCAAAACAACGGCTTTGACGAGCTTTACTACAACATAATCGGCGATGGCTGGGATACTTATATACAAAATGTAACTTTTAAAATCACTATGCCGAAAGAATTTGACAAAAGCAAACTCGGCTTTTCAATCGGCAATTACGGCACAGTCGGAACTTATGACATCAATTATGATGTAACTGGTAATATCATCACCGGTTCGGTTGCAAGAACGCTTCAGCCAAACGAAGCAGTTACCGTAAGGCTTGAGCTTGAAGACGGATATTTTTATTTTAACAAAGCGCTTTATAACTTTAAACTTGCTTTGCTTGTTGCCGTTCCGGCTTTATTATTTTTTGTTGTAATTATTCTTTGGGCTAAATTCGGAAAGGACAAAAAAGCGGTTCAAACAGTTGAATTTTACCCGCCAAACGGTATGAGCAGTGCCGACATTGCATTTTGGCAAAACGGTATGATATCGAGTAACGAAAAGCTCACTCCCCTGCTGATTGAACTTGCAAACGACGGTTACATTCAAATTGAAGAAATTGAAACGAAAAGCAAGAGAAAATCTGACTTTGCCATAACTAAGCTTATAAACAGCTATGACGGAAGTGACAGAGCGAAAGAGATTTTCTTTAACGGCTTGTTTAAAAACGGAGTGAGAAATAAAATTTACAAGTCTGACCTTGAAGATGATTTTTATTTGACGCTCAACATAATTAGAGAGATGTACAACAAGCCTGAAAAAAGGCACAAAGTGTTTGAAGCGAAGTCGCTTTATATGAGAATACTTGCGTGGGGTCTTTGTGCGCTTTCGGTTTTTGCCGTATTATTTAACTTTTCAAATTTGTTTGACAGCAGATTAAAATACATCCTTACTTTAGTCGGAATAATCATTTGTATCGTTTCGTTCATTTTTTCCTTTTTCATCAGAAAGAGAACTGATGAAGCAGTTGACATCCTCGGCAAAATAAACGGCTTTAAAAATTTTCTTGAAACTGCGGAAAAAGATAAGCTTGAAACACTTGTTGACGATGACCCCGCGTATTTTTACAACATACTTCCATATGCGTATGTGCTCGGCGTGTCGGATAAATGGATGAAGAAGTTTGAAAGCATTGCAGTTGAACCGCCGCAGTGGTACTACGGATATTATCCTTACAACTATATTGTGTTCAGCCGTTTTATGAGGGACACAATGTATTCGGCTTCAAACGCTATGGTTTCAACGCATACTCAGTCAGGCTCTGGCGGCAGCTTTTCCTCCGGTGGCGGTGGTTTTGCAGGAGGCGGCGTCGGCGGTGGCGGCGGCGGAAGCTGGTAAAATAATTTTTGCTTGCGCAAGCGCCGAACTATCGAAATCACGCGATTTCAAAGCGCAATTTATAAGTTGACAACAAATTAAATATATGATACTATAAATACAGTTAGTCACACCTAACTGTATTTTGTTGTTTCAAGGTTAGTTTTAACTAACTTATTATAAAGGAGAGGTTTTATGAGCTTTGTTGAAATAAACGATATCAAAAAGCATTTTGGTGAAGGTGAAAACAGAGTTGAGGTATTAAAAGGAATTGACATTAATATTGAAAAGGGCGAAATGTGCGTACTGCTCGGTCCGAGCGGTTCGGGTAAGTCTACACTTCTTAACATAATTGGCGCTATTGAATCGGCTGACGACGGTTACATAGCCATTGACGGCGAAAAAACCAAGCTTATGAGCGAAAAGAAGCTTACTCAGTACAGAAGAAAACACTTGGGTTATGTTTTTCAAATGTACAACCTTATTCCTAACTTAACTGTCAGGGAAAATATTGAAGTGGGTGCATATTTGAGCGATAAGCCGCTTGATATTGACGAGCTTATGAACACTCTCGGTATAGCTGACCAAGCAAATAAACTCCCGTCACAGCTTTCAGGCGGTCAACAGCAGAGGACTTCTATCGGCAGAGCAATAGTTAAAAACCCCGATATACTCCTTTGCGACGAACCTACGGGTGCGCTTGACTATAACACATCAAAAGAGATATTGAAGCTTCTTGAAGATGTTAACCAAAAGTACGGCAACACGGTAATAATGGTCACTCACAATGACGCTATTAAAAATATGGCTGACAGAGTGTTTACACTTCGTGACGGCGAAATTCGCAAAAACTATAAAAACGAAAACAAGATTTCTGCCGCCGACCTTGAATGGTAAGGAGGACAAGATGAAAAATCCTTTAAACAAAAGATTTCCCCGTGATTTAAAATCGGACCTCGGTAAATATATTGCCATATTTTTATTTTTAACTTTCTTTATCGGTGCGGTATCGGGCTTTTTGGTTACCGATAATTCCGTTATTGCAACATACAATGACGGTCTTGAAAAATACAATATAGAAGACGGTCACCTTGCTTTTAACATCAAGCCGAGCGATAAACTCCTCAGCGAGATTGAAAATGAAAACGATTTAAAATTATATGACCTTTCCTACAAGGAAGAAGACATAAACAGCAAAGGTACAACACTTCGCATTTACAAGAAAAGAAATGAAGTTAACATTGAATGTTTACACTCGGGTGAAATGCCGAAAGTTAAAAACGAAATTGCGCTTGACCGAATGTTTGCCGAAAACAACAATATTAATATCGGCGACAAAATAAGTTTAAAAGGCAAAAAATACAAGGTGTGTGGTTTGATTTCCCTTGTTGATTACAGTGCGCTTTTTGAAAGCAATGCGGATATGATGTTTGATTCGGTCGGTTTCGGCGTTGCAATTATGACAAAAGAAGGTTATTCGGCGCTTCCGAATTCGCACCAAACTTTCAACTACGCTTGGAAATACAACAAAAAGCCGTTTGATGAAACCGAGGAAAACGAGAAAAGTGAAAAACTCACGAATTCGCTCGAAAGTATACTAAAAAAATATGACGAACCGCTTATTCAGTCGCAAGTTGACGATTTATACAAGCAGGCAAAATCAACAATTAAGAGCCTTGAAAGCGAATCAACAAAAGCCGAAAAAGAACTTGAATCAAAATACTTTGCCGCAATAAGAAAAGCAGGACTTTCAAACGACAAAGAAACGGCGAAAGAGCTCGACATAACTACAAAGCAGTACACTAATTTAAAAAACATTCTTGAAGACGCGCAGAAAAACGAGGACGATTGGGACTTTGATTCGCTCAACGAAGCGCCGAAAATCAATCTTGACGATTACAAAAACAGTGACAATTTTGACGACTTCAACAAGATGTTTGACGAGGCGTACAAGATTGTTGACGCAATAAGCGAAGCAAAACTATACGACTGTACCAAGCTTTACAGTGACCTTGGCAAGCTTAAAAAGCTCGTTAATAACTTTGATTTTGACGACAGCAAAGTAATCACAATTAAAGATTACAGCGCAAAATACACCAACAAATCGATTATGTTCACCATTGAAGATTCCGGTTCTGACAAAGCGACAATGATGCTTATGATGTACATAATTATGATTGTCATCGCGTTCCTTTTTGCCGTTACAACTTCAAACACAATCACAAAGGAAGCAAATGTAATCGGCACGCTTAGAGCCTCTGGTTACTCAAAAGGTGAGCTTATCCGCCACTATCTGTTTATGCCAATAGCGGTTACAGTTATAGCAGGTTTAATCGGCAACATACTCGGCTATACGGTATTTCAAAACATATTTGTCGGCGTTTATTATTCAAACTATTCGCTTGCAATATACGAAACGCTTTGGAACGCAGAAGCATTTTTGGAAACTACAATAGTTCCGTTTATCATAATGCTTATTGTGAATTTAATTGTACTTGCCAAAAAGCTTAAAATCAGTCCGCTGAATTTCATTCGCGGCGAGCTTAAAGAAAACGGCGCTAAAAAAGTTATCAGACTTCCTAAAAAAATGCGTTTCTTCTCAAAATTCAGGCTTCGTATTCTTTTCCAAAACATCCCATCCTACCTCACAATGTTTATAGGTATTTTCCTTGCGGGCACGCTTGTTGTTGTGGGTTCAATGTTTGGTCCGCTTCTTGAAGATTATTCTAATATTGTTAAGGATAATATGATTTCAAAATATCAATACATAATGATTAACGAGAAAGAAACGACAAACGAAGCGACTGAAAAATTCTGCGCAACAACTCTTGAAACTACCGACAAAAAGTATATGGCAGACGATGTTACCGTTTACGGCATTGCAAACAGCAGTAAATATATCAAAACAAATGTGCCGAGCGGCGAAGTTGTTGTTTCAAGCGCTATGATGCAAAAATTCAGCTTAAAACAAGGTGAAACGGTAACGCTTAAAGAAAAATATACCGACAAAACTTATGAGTTTAAAATAAGCGGTGACTACAATTATGATGCCGCAATAACCGTGTTTATGAACAGAAGCGATTATCTTAAAATGTTTAACGAAGATAAAGATTACTTCACGGGTTATTTCAGCAACAACAAACTCACTGACCTTGACGATGATGATATTGCAACTGTTATTACCGAGAAAGATATGGTAAAAGTTGTTACACAAATGCAAGTATCTATGAGCGAGTTTGTCAAGGTATACAAGGCTTTGGGAGTCGTTATCTTCCTGCTTATTATGTATATCCTCACTAAACAGATTATTGAGCGAAACAGCAAGTCAATATCTATGACGAAGATACTCGGCTTTTCAGATGTAGAAATAGGCAGGCTTTATTTAGTTATAACTTCGGTTATGGTAATTTTGTCACTGCTAATTTCTGTTCCGCTTATAAGCCTTGTGCTAAAGTGGGCATTTAAATCTTATCTTTATACCCAAATGACGGGTTATATCCCGTACATTATTTCAAATAACTGCTATGTAACTATGGTAGTTTTGGGCATAGTAAGCTACGCTGTTGTGTCGCTTGTTATGCTTCTTAAAATCAAGAAAACGAGCCTCGGCGAGGCACTGAAGAATCAATCGTTGTAATAAATTATTGTTTAGCGGGCGAACGCAGTTCGCCCCTACGGTGATTTTTCTATTTTAGATAGCCTAAAATGATAAGACTATCGTAGGGGCGACCTGTGGTCGCCTTTATAAAACTACTCACTACGAAACAGTTCCCCGAACTGTTTCTCCCAAATTTGTTGCTCCTTAGAGTCGCCAAATTTGGAGTCTCGTGTCTCTTGTGCTTACGCACAATTCACTCAAAGCCGTCAACCTATTTCCCATACAAAATTTGACGCACCACTGAACATTAAATTTTGAAAAGGAGGAGCAACGCAGCGAATGAGGGATGAATTTCAAATTAAATAATATAGAAATTCGTCTGAAGTGTACGAAGTTTGTGACGACGCAAACTATAATTTACCATTCTTTTCCGCGTTTAATACATCCCTCAACATGGTCGATGAATTGCTTTGCGCCGCGAGGTGAGCGACCGCCTCTTCTTGTTGCCCACTGGTCAGCCTTAAACAAAAGCTTATCCATATCTACGCCGTGGTCTGCAAAATGCCTGTCAGTTGCAAGTTTTTCAACAATATCAAGATATTCTTTCTTATCCGGGTTAAGGAAAGTGATAGTAAGACCGAACCTGTCGGAAAGGCTCAACTGTTCCTGCATTGTATCACCGCGGTTAACATCGTTTTCTCTATCCGAGAAATTTTCTTTTATCAAATGACGGCGGTTGGAAGTTGCATATATAATAGTATTCGGCTGTTTGCCCGAAAGCGAACCCTCAAGCGCCGCTTTAAGTTCGCTAAACGAGGTATCGTTTGAATCGAAGCTCAAATCGTCAATATAAATAATAAACTTCATCGGTGAATCAGCTATTTGTTCTCTTATAAGTGAAAGGTCGGCAACGGCACTCTTCGGTATTTCAATCATTCTGAGACCTTGCTGCCAGTATTCATTAAGAATTGCGTGAACGGTTGAGCTTTTACCTGTTCCCCTGTCACCGTAAAGAAGTACATTGTTGGCAGGATGGCCGGCAATAAAGCTTTCTGTATTATCAATAACCTTATTACGCTGAAGTTCGTAATTTTTTAAATCGGTCAAACGAATAGCATCGATTGAATTAACCGGTGTGATTTCCTCGTCTCTCCAAGTAAACGCAATATTCTTTGCATACATACCGTAGCCGTAAGTTTTGTGATAATTAACGAGCTCGTCGATTTGTTTATCCCAATGGTCTTTGAGCGGTTCAACTGCTTTGCCGACTTCCCAACCGGGCAATGTAAGCAAAATTTCTTTCAAATCATCGTCTTCAACTCCACTTGCAATATCCTGAGCGTTGACTGAAGCAATTTCTTCAAGCTTTGCAAGGTCGCTTTTAACCGCGTTCATAACAGCTAATGAAAGTTCGCCTGCTTTACCTGCGCAAGCCGCCTTTGTAAATATGTTATCGTTAGTTAAAATTAATTTTGAAATATGTTCTTTGAGTGATTCACTGCTTTTTGCAAGTTCTTTAAAGAAGTAGCTTTGAAGCGCTACAGTATCCTCGTCTTCGTCACAAAGCAAATCATAAAGAGCCGAAAAAACATCATCTTCAAAATCGTATATGCAAAGTGACTCGATATAATATTTAAGTTTAGTTACCTTTCTCATTGTCAAACACCTCCACGACAGAATAGGTATCTTATATATACCTATAATATAGCAATTTTGTTCACAATTTACAAGTAATATGGCAAATTTCATAACATTAAACAAATATAAAGCTAAAAAAGTTGCATTTTTGTTGTAAGATGTCTGACATCTTCTTGACATATGTTATACAAGTGTGTTATCATACAACACAAGAGGTGTTCATATGGGCAATTCATCAAGGCTTGCAGACAGCACTGCAAAGCAAATATTAAAAATGATTGAGGAGGAGGAACGATTTTCCGTCGGCGACAAATTGCCGAACGAAAATGTCTTTGCGGCAGAGCTCGGCGTCAGTCGTTCCACCCTCAGAGAAGCAGTTAAAATTCTTACAACTTACGGTATTTTAGAAATTAAGCGCGGCAAGGGTACATTCGTAACTTCCAATACTATTATTGATTCAAACGATTTAAGCGACATCACTTCAGGTCTTGACGACCTTTTTGAAATGAGGCTTATGTTTGAACCCGATTGCGCTTATTATGCGGCTTTAAGGGCCACAGACGAGGAAATTCGTATCATATGTGAATGCGGCGAAGCAGTTGAAAAAAAGATTCTTTCAGGCGAAGACAGAACTGTTGAAGAGCAAAAATTTCACGAAAGTATTGCAAACGCTACTCACAATGCTTTTGTTAAGCAGTTTATACCTATTATATTTAATGCAATCAAAAAAGGCGTTGTTGTTATGATGAAAGACAGCGATGTAAGTAAGGACAATATGAGTGACGACAGGCTGATTATGGACTTTATAAAAAAGCGTAATCCCGACGGCGCAAGAACAGCTATGAGGCTGCATATTATTCACGCAATGGAAGGTTTGCAAAAAAATTAAAATTAGGTATTGACATTAGACAACAGACAAGCTATAATGAAAATTGTTAAAGATATTCAGTGAGTGGTCGGACAACCGAGAGCCGCTGATATTCAAATATTTAAATATAATTTATTTTTGGAGGAAACAAAAATGGCAGAAGAAGCTAGACTTTTTTACGAATCAGATTGTAATCTTGATGTACTTTCAGGTAAGACTGTTGCTATCGTTGGCTTTGGTTCACAGGGTCACGCACATGCGCTCAATCTTCATGAAAGCGGTGTTAATGTAATCGTTGGTCTTTACAAGGGTTCAAAATCTTGGAAGAAAGTTGAAGACCTCGGTTTAAAGGTAATGGAAACAGCAGACGCAGTTAAGGCTGCTGATGTAGTTATGATTCTTGCTCCGGATGAGAAGCAGGCTGCTATCTACAAGAAAGATATCGAACCAAACCTTACAGAGGGTATGGCTCTTGCATTTGCTCACGGTTTCAACATTCACTTCAAACAAATCGTACCTCCAGCAAATGTTGATGTATTTATGATCGCTCCTAAGGCTCCTGGTCACACTGTTCGTTCAGAATACAAAGAGGGCAAAGGTACTCCTTGTCTTGTTGCTGTATATCAGGATGCTACAGGTCACGCTTGGGATATCGCTCTTGCATACGGCGCAGGTATCGGTGGCGCTCGTGCAGCTATCCTTGAAACAACATTTAAGTGCGAAACTGAAACTGACCTCTTCGGTGAGCAGGCTGTTCTTTGCGGCGGCGTTACAGCTCTTATGAAGGCTGGTTTTGAAACACTTGTTGAAGCTGGTTATGACCCAAGAAATGCTTACTTTGAATGTATCCACGAAATGAAGCTTATCGTTGACCTTATCTATGCAGGCGGCTTCAAGGAAATGAGATATTCAATTTCTAACACTGCTGAATTCGGTGACTACGAAACAGGTAAGAGACTTGTTACTGACGAAACAAAGAAGGAAATGAAGAAAGTTCTTGAAGAAATTCAGGACGGTACATTCGCTTCTAAGTTCATCACTGAAGCTAACAACGGTTGGGCTCACTTCAAGGCTAAGAGAGAAATGGAAGCTAACCATCAGCTTGAACAAGTTGGCGAAAAGATTCGTTCAATGTACAGCTGGTATGGTGAAAACAAATACGCTGAAAAGTAATTTGTTAATAAATGAAATTTTAACGGCTTGCAAACGCAGGCCGTTATTTTTATGCTTATTTTTATAACAAACCAATTTTTTATTTTATATTCACAACTCTCCCCTTTTATTATGATATTATAAATATGAGGTGATGATATGAAACAAAAAATCGCAAGAATTGCTATTACAATAATAGGCTTTTTATTTATATTATTTTATATAGGACCGTTAATCTCCCCCGGTGAGTACAATATCGGGTTAATCACAGGTTTAGGTTTCGGAATATTGCTTATAATATATGCAATATTATTTAATAAAGTCAATGCACTTATCAAAAATATCAACAAGAAAAAGGTAGGAAAAGTATTTTTAAGTATATTCTCCACCGCTTTGTCCCTATGCCTGCTTACCGGCATATTCACTTTTGGCAATGTGCTCAAATACAGCTTCAAAACTAAAGAAACAAGCGATGTTGCAATAGTTCTCGGCTGCATTGTTAATGGTGACGAACCGGGTATATTTTTGCGCGGCAGAATTAATACGGCTTATAACTATTTAACTGAAAACCCTAATACGGTTGCAATACTCAGCGGAGGTCAGGGAAACGGCGAGAACATAAGCGAAGCCGAATGTATGTACAATACACTTACCGCTATGGGCATTGATAAAAGCAGACTTTATATTGAAGACAAATCAACTTCAACAAGAGAAAATTTTAAATATTCTGTCGAAGTTATCAAAAATAATAACATACAATGCGACAAAATTACAGTCATAACCAACGATTTTCACGAATACAGAGCAAGCGCATTCGCAAAAGAAAATAACCTTACACCGCTGAGGTATCCGAGCAAAACACCATGGAACGGATATATGCCGTTTGCAACAAGGGAAATTTACGGAATAATTTACCAGATATATTTAATATAGTTTGTGACGACGCAAACAATAATTTACTCGACAAAAAAGGACTTGAAGAATTACCTTCAAGTCCTTAATTATATTATTTAGGTATTATCAGTCAACAAGCTCAATGATGCACATTTCAGCTGCGTCACCACGACGAGGGCCTGTTTTGATAATACGGCAATAACCGCCGTTTCTTTCTGCGTACTTAGGAGCAATCTCATCAAAAAGCTTCTTAACTACATCTTCCTTAGTTACATAAGAAAGAACCTGTCTTCTTGAATGAAGAGTGTCGTTCTTGCCGAGAGTAATCATCTTCTCAGTCATTGCACGAACTTCTTTTGCTCTTGTAACGGTAGTTTCAATCTTGCCGTTTTCTAAAAGAAAAGTAACCATACCTCTGAGCATAGACTTTCTATGGTCAGTAGGGCGTCCTAACTTTCTGCTACCTGGCATTGAAATTCCCTCCTTTAGTCCTCATCCTTAGCAAGTCCGAAACCTAATGAGCCGAGCTTAGCTACGACTTCATCAAGTGACTTACGGCCAAGGTTTCTAACTTTCATCATATCTTCTTCAGATTTACCGATTAAATCTTCTACTGTATTAATGCCTGCTCTCTTGAGACAGTTGAACGAACGAACTGAAAGGTCAAGTTCTTCAATAGTCATTTCAAGAACCTTTTCCTTGCTATCATCGTCTTTTTCAACCATAATGTCCTGATTGCCAATCTCCTCGGAAAGGTCAACAAAGAGCATAAGATGGTCATTGAGAATCTTAGCAGCGAGTGAAGCTGCTTCGTCAGCCGGAATAGTACCGTCTGTCTCAATGTCGAGAATGAGTTTGTCAAGGTCAGTTTGCTGACCTACACGGGTGTTTTCTACTGTATAATTAACCTTTAAAACAGGTGTATAGATTGAGTCAATAGCAATAGTGCCGATTGGTAAATCCATAATCTGCTTGTTACGGTCGCAAGGAACATAACCTCTGCCGTGATTAGCAGTGAGTTCCATATTTACACTTGCACCTTCATCAAGATAAGCGATATGAAGGTCAGGATTAAGAATTTCAACATCTGCATCGTGCTTAATATCAGCTGCAGTGATTTCACCCTCGCCGGAAGCCTCAATATAAAGAGTCTTTGGCAGCTCGTCATGTATCTTTAAGATAACATTTTTGAGGTTAAGAACGATCTCTGTTACATCTTCCTTAACATGTGGAATTGTTGAAAATTCGTGTAAAACACCATCAATCTTAACGGAAGTGATAGCATAACCAGGAAGTGATGAGAGAAGAACTCTCCTCATACTGTTACCAAGTGTTGTGCCGAAACCTCTTTCAAGAGGTTCAACAACAAACTTGCCTGTGCTGCGGCTTCCGACAGTAGATACATCTACAATCTCGATTTTAGGCTTATCAATTTCGATCATTTAAAAGCCTCCTAATAAAATGTTGTATATTGTTTTCGCTAAATAACAGCCAAAAAAACTATTATTTAGAGTAGAACTCAACGATTAAGTGTTCTTCAACAGGATAATCGATGTCATCACGCTGAGGTAATGCTACAAC
This sequence comes from bacterium, assembly GCA_963657005.1. Classification (GTDB taxonomy): domain Bacteria; phylum Bacillota; class Clostridia; order Oscillospirales; family Acutalibacteraceae; genus Eubacterium_R. The sequence continues at coordinate 24,588 of CAVKLC010000001.1, forward strand.
CTTTGCTGTGAGTTCAGCTGCATTTACTTCAAGCCACTTAGGAGCTGTGCCGTAAGCACCTTCCTCTTTAACGAGCTTAAATCTGCCGTTATCCTTGCTCTTGTCAACGACTGCGATAACATCTCCTGCCTTAACGAGATAAGATGGAATGTTTACTTTCTTGCCGTTTACGGTGAAATGACCGTGTGAAACTGCCTGTCTTGCTTCACGACGGGTCTTACAAAAGCCTGTTCTGAATGCAACATTATCAAGACGAGTTTCAATCATTGTAAGAAGAACTGCACCTGTCTGTCCCTGAGCCTTTGCAGCCTTCTCATAATAGGTGTGGAACTGCTTTTCGAGAATACCGTAGATGAACTTAACTTTCTGCTTTTCGTTAAGCTGCATAGCATATTCGCTCTTCTTACGGCGATTCTTACTATAAGAATTTCTAAATGTATCCTTATTTGTATAACCCATAACAGCCGGTGAAATACCGAGTGCCTTGCAACGCTTTGCAATAGGTTCTGAATTCTTTGCCATATTTTACTACACCTCCAATAAACTATACACGACGTCTTTTTGGTGGACGACAGCCGTTATGTGGGATAGGAGTAACATCTTTAATAAGACTTACTTCTAAGCCGGCTGTTTGAAGAGCTCTGATAGCAGATTCTCTACCTGAGCCAGGTCCCTTAACGAATACTTCAACATATTTCATACCGTGCTCCATAGCAGCCTTTGCAGCAGTTTCAGCAGCTGTTGCAGCAGCGAATGGAGTAGATTTTCTTGAACCACGGAAACCCATTTCACCGGCAGATGCCCATGAAACAGCGTTACCGTTCATATCGGTAATAGTTACGATTGTGTTGTTGAAGGTTGATTGGATATGGGCAGCACCACGCTCGATGTTCTTCTTCTCACGGCGTTTGCGTGAGCCTGTGGTCTTCTTAGTAGCCATACTTATTTGTTCCTCCTACTATTTCTTCTTGTTTGCTATAGTCTTCTTAGGACCCTTGCGTGTACGAGCATTGTTCTTAGAAGTTTGACCTCTAACAGGAAGGCCCTTTCTATGTCTTACGCCACGATAGCAACCGATTTCTATAAGTCTCTTAATGTCAAAAGCTGTGTTTCTGCGAAGGTCACCTTCAACTGTAAGGTTGTGGGTGATGTAATCGCTGAGCTTCTTAACATCTTCTTCTGTTAAATCTCTGCAACGGGTGTCAGGATTGATGCCTGTTGCTTTGATGATTTCATTAGAGGTTGTGCGACCGATACCGTAAATATAGGTAAGGCCGATTTCAACTCTCTTGTCATTAGGTAAGTCAACACCTGAAATACGTGCCATTTTACAGTTTACCTCCGATTATTAATTCAGGATTAGCCCTGACGCTGTTTGTGCTTTGGATTTTCACAGATAACCATTACTTTTCCATTGCGCTTTATAACTTTGCACTTTTCGCAAATTTTCTTTACAGAAGGTCTTACTTTCATTCTGAATATCCTCCTAATTATTACTTTGAGCGCCATATGATACGACCTTTAGTAAGATCGTACGGGGACATCTCAATCGTTACCTTGTCACCGGGAAGTATACGAATGTTGTTCATTCTAAGCTTTCCGCTGATGTGGGCTATAATGATGTGGTCATTTTGCAATGTTACTTTAAAAGTTGTATTAGGTAACACTTCAACCACGGTACCCTCAACTTCTATCATATCTGACTTTGACATCTTATACCTCGCTAAAAATTATTATTACGATTGATGTTTTTTTATTTAACTGGAATCACATTACGGCGTAATCGCCAGCAATCGATTACAAGCTTTAGACTTTTGTTAAAATAACAGGACCGTTTGGTGTAATTGCAATAGAATGCTCGAAGTGAGCAGCTAACTTGCCGTCAGCGGTTTTAACAGTCCATCCGTCTGAAAGCTGTTTAACCTTGTAGGTTCCCAGATTAATCATTGGTTCAATTGCCAATGTCATTCCGGGTAACAGTCTGATACCACGACCTGCGTGACCGAAGTTTGGTACGCTTGGTTCTTCATGAAGTTTTGTTCCGACACCGTGACCGACAAAGTCACGAACTACGCCATATCCACGCTCTTCACAGTATGTTTGAACTGCATTGCCGATATCGCCGATTCTGTTGCCCGGAACTGCTTGCTCAATACCTTTGTAAAGGCTTTCGCGAGTAGTGTCCATCAGCCGCTTTGCTTCATCGGAAACTTTTCCGCAAGCAAATGTGGCAGCATTGTCGCCGTTATATCCGTTTTTAGCCGCACCCAAATCGATGCTGACAATGTCACCTTCTTTGAGAATTCTGTCAGCCTTTGGGATGCCGTGGATAACTTCATCATTTATAGATATACATGCGGTAGCAGGAAATCCACCGTAGTTTAAAAAGTTAGGAGTTGCACCGTGTTTTTTGATAAACTTGTATGCAATCTCATCAATTTCCTTGGTAGAAACGCCCGGCTTTACTGCCTCGCCTGCTACCATTAATGCTTCAGCCGAAATTTGACAAGCTTCTTTCATAAGCTCAAGTTCACGGCTGCTCTTTAGCACTATCATGTTAATCCTCCAACGCAGCGTAAACGAGTGCAGTTGTATCAGCAACTTCTTCCTGTCCTTCTACAACAACGAGTTTACCAAGCTTGTCGTAGAATTCTTTAAGCGGTTCTGTCATTTGGTGATATTCAGCCAAACGAGCAAGAACTGTTTCAGGAGCATCGTCCTTACGCTGTACAAGTTCACCGCCGCAAGCATCACAAATGCCTTCCTTTGCAGGCTTCTTATACTCAATATGATAAGAATTAGCACATTTTGCACATACACGGCGGCCGCTCATTCTCTTTGTGATTTTCTCGTCAGGTACCTCGATGTCAAGCACCTTGTCGATATCAATACCTGAATCTAAAAGTGCCTGAGCCTGAGGAATAGTTCTTGGAAAACCGTCAAGAATGAAGCCGTTTTCGCAATCTTTTTCTTTAAGTCTGTCCTTGATAATACCGATTACAACCTCGTCAGGAACAAGCTGACCTGCATCCATAAAAGACTTGGCTTTAATTCCCATCTCTGTGCCGTCTTTAACTGCTGCACGGAGAATGTTGCCGGTTGAAATAGCCGGAATACCGTATTTTTCTACAATCTTTTCTGCCTGAGTACCTTTGCCGGCACCCGGAGCACCGAGAAGAATAAGTTTCATAATTAATACTCCTATATGTTATTAGTCAAGGAAGCCTTTGTAGTGACGCATCATCATTTGTGACTCTAACTGGCGAACAGTTTCAAGAGCAACACCGCACATAATGATAAGTGAAGTACCGCCGAGTGAAATTGTCATACCGCCATCGCTACCGTTTTCTGTAAGCGGCTTAATAGCAGCGTCACAGATAAGTGAGTAAACGATTGGGAAGAGAGCAATGACTGAAAGCATCAAAGCACCGATAAGTGTAAGCCTTGAAAGAACTCTGAGAATGTAGTCAGAAGTTGGCTTACCAGGTCTGATGCCCGGAATTGCGCCATTGTTTTTACGCAAATTGTTTGCCATTTCTATTGGGTTGTACTGAATTGTACTGTAGAAATAAGCAAAGAAGATGATAAGAAGGAAGTACATAGCTGCGTACCACCAAGAATCGCCCTGGAAAGCGTTGAAGAACTTTTCCCAGAAAGTGTCCTTATACTTATCAGCTGAAATGAACATTTGAACTGTTCCAGGAAGAGAGAGAATAGATGAAGCGAAAATTACTGGAAGTACGCCGCTCATATTAACCTTAATAGGCATATGAGTTGACTGACCGCCCATCATCTTTCTGCCAACTACACGCTTAGCGTATGAGATTGGAAGTCTTCTCTCTGAATTATCCATAAATACGATGTATGCAATCATAAGTAAGAAGCATACGATAACTACAGGAACGAGTATTTTGTAAACAAGTCTGCCTGTATCAAGATACTGGAAGAGCTGCTTGATGAGGGTTGGGAAACGAGAAACGATACCTGCGAAAAGGATAATGGAAATACCGTTACCGATACCGCTGATAGTAATCTGTTCACCAAGCCACATAATAACTGCTGTACCTGCAGTCAAAACTGTTACAATTACAACTGCCTGGAATACTGCGTCAAAGCCTGTGAATGCAGCGCCGTTAGCGTCAGTCATAAGGTAGTTGTTTGTACGAAGATAGAAGTAATAAGCGACAGACTGAAGAATACCGAGTGCAACTGTTACGAAACGAGTAATAGAAGCAAGCTTCTTTCTGCCTTCTTCGCCTTCCTTCTGTAATCTCTCGAGTGCAGGAATTGCAACTGCGAGAAGTTGAATAATGATTGAAGAGTTGATGTACGGGGTGATTGACATAGCGAAAATAGTACCGTATGTGAATGCACTACCTGTCATCAAACTTAAATAAGTGAGAATTGTGTTACCCTTACCAACATTGATTTCATCAACAATGTTAAGGAAAGGTACGGGAATGACTGAACCTATTCTGAAAACGAGGATAATAAATGCTGTGAACAAAAGCTTTTTGCGAATGTCAGGCACTTTCCACGCATTGATCATGGTTTTAATCATTAGAGCACCTCCACCTTGCCACCTGCAGCTTCAATCTTTGCCTTAGCTGACTCACTGATAGCAGCAACTTTTACTGTGATTGCCTTAGTGATTTCGCCTTTACCGAGAACCTTTACACCGTCAAGTGTCTTCTTGATAACACCTGCTTCTTTAAGGCTCTGAGCATCAACTGTAGCACCGTCTTCAAATCTTTCGTTAAGTGTTGAAAGATTTACAACTGCATATTCAGTAGCGAAGATGTTGTTAAATCCTCTCTTTGGTACTCTTCTTTGAAGTGGCATCTGACCACCTTCAAAACCAGGGCGTCTGCTGTAACCTGAACGAGACTTCTGACCCTTCTGGCCTTTGCCGGCTGTTTTACCCTGACCTGAAGCAGTACCTCTACCTATTCTTTTTACGCTCTTTTTAGAACCCTGTGCAGGAGAAAGTTCATGTAATTTCATATTATCTGCACCTCCCCTTATTCTTCTACGATAGTTACAAGGTGAGAAATCTTTGCGATTTTACCCTGTGTCTGTGCATTATCAGGCTGAACTGTTACATTGCCGATTTTGCGAAGACCAAGAGAGTGGGCTGTGGCAATCTGGTCTTTCTTACTGCCGATTAAGCTCTTTGTAAGCTTGATTTTAATGTCTGCCATTATTCCACCCTCCTTAACCTAAAATTTCCTTGGTTGACTTGCCGCGGATTGCAGCAACTTCGTCAGCTGTTCTAAGCTGGCTCAAACCGTTGATAGTAGCTCTTACTACATTGCAAGGGTTGTTTGAACGGATAGCCTTTGTTCTGATATCTTTGATACCAACTGTTTCAACAACAGCACGAACAGGACCGCCGGCGATAACACCGGTACCCTTTGGAGCTGGCATAAGGAGAACCTCACCTGCGCCGAACTTACCCTTAATTTCATGAGGAATTGTTGTTCCTTTAAGAGCAACCTTAATTACATTCTTCTTTGCATCCTCGATACCTTTACGGATAGCATCAGGAACTTCGCCTGACTTACCGATACCGAAGCCTACAAGACCGTTACCGTCACCAACAACTACAAGAGCTGCGAATTTGAAAATTCTACCACCCTTTACAGTCTTTGATACACGGTTGATAGTAACTACTCTTTCTTCAAGTTCCATTGAAGATACATCAATTTTTGCCATAAAAATTTACCTCCTTCGTTAGAACTTAAGTCCGCCTTCACGAGCGCCGTCTGCAACTGCAGCTACACGACCGTGATATACGTAACCGCCACGGTCAAATACGCATTCTTCAATGCCCTTTGCCTTGGCTCTGTCTGCTAATGTCTTACCTACAGCCTTAGCTGCTTCTACATTACCGCCGTACTGTGCGAAGTCCTTTTCAACTGTTGAAGCTGAAGCGATTGTTACGCCTGCTTCGTCGTCGATTAACTGTGCGTAGATATTGCTGAGAGAGCGATATACGTTAAGTCTTGGACATGCAGCAGTACCGCTGATTTTACCACGAACTCTTGTGTGGCGTTTTTGTCTTGCCTTATTGGCGTCTTGTCTTGAAACCATTGTATTTCACTCCTTCCCTTATTTCTTACCTGCTTTGCCTTCTTTACGACGGATATGCTCTTCGGCATATTTGATACCCTTGCCCTTATAAGGTTCAGGTGGTCTCTTTTCGCGAACCTGAGCTGCGAACTGACCTACCATCTGCTTATCAGCACCGCTGATTACGATAGCGTTTGCTGACGGACATTCAACTTTAATGCCTTGTGGAGCTTCCATTGTAACCTGATGTGAGAAACCGAGGTTCATAACAAGCTTGTTGCCCTGCATCTGAACACGGTAACCAACACCGTTAACTTCAAGGTTCTTTTTGAAACCTTCTGTAACACCTACTACCATATTGTGGATAAGTGTACGGGTTAAACCGTGAAGTGATCTGTTTTCTTTTGCATCGTTAGGTCTGCTAACGATGATTTCACTGCCCTCAATGCTGACTGTCATATTTGGATGTGCATCCATAGAAAGAGTACCGTTTGGACCCTTTACGGTAACAGTTGTACCGTTGACATTTACATCAACACCGGCAGGAATTGTAATAGGCTTTAAACCAATACGAGACATCCTGACTGTACCTCCTTACCAAATGAATGCTAAAACTTCGCCGCCGACATTCTGCTTGCGAGCTTCTTTATCTGTCATAATGCCCTTTGAAGTTGAAACGATTGCAACACCGAGACCCTTCATAACCTTTGGCATTTCTTCAACATTTGAATATATACGAAGACCAGGCTTTGAAACTCTGCGTAAGCCTGTAATAACCTGGCTCTTGCCTTCGCCGTACTTGAGTGCTACACGGATAACACCCTGCTTGCCGTCTTCAATAATTTTGTAATTTTTGATATAACCTTCATCAACAAGAATCTGAGCGATTGCCTTCTTCATGTTTGACGCAGGAATATCTACTGTATCGTGCTTTGCTGAATTTGCATTACGAATTCTTGTAAGCATATCAGCGATTGGATCTGTAATATGCATTGATAATTCCTCCTTATTTAATTAGCAATTCTCAGTTCTTACCAAGATGACTTCTTTACACCAGGAATCTCGCCCTTGTGAGCAAGTTCTCTGAAGCAAATTCTGCATACACCGTACTTACGAAGATAAGCATGAGGTCTACCGCAGATCTTGCATCTGTTGTACTGCCTTGTTGAATACTTAGCAGGCTTTGCAGCCTTAACTTTCATAGATGTTTTTGCCACGATAATCCCTCCTTACTCTGAGAATGGAGCGCCGAGAAGCTTAAGAAGCTCTCTGCCTTCTTCATCTGTGTTTGCAGTTGTTACCATGATGATGTCCATACCGCGAACAGCATCAATCTTGTCATATTCGATTTCAGGGAAAATCAACTGTTCCTTGATACCCATAGCATAGTTACCACGGCCATCGAAAGAGTTAGGGTTGATACCTCTGAAGTCACGAACTCTTGGAAGTGCAAGGTTGAAGAATCTTTCAAGGAATTCGTACATTCTGTCACCACGAAGGGTAACTTTTACACCGATTGGCATACCTTCACGAAGTTTGAAGTTAGCAACCGACTTCTTAGCACGGCAGATAACCGGCTTTTGACCCGTAATGATTTGAAGGTCATTAATGATAGCGTCAACTACCTTTGAATTTTCACGGGCTTCACCGCAACCAACATTGATAACAATCTTGTCAAGCTTTGGGATTTGCATAACAGACTTGTATCCGAATTTCTTCATCAATGCAGGAGCGATTTCGCTCTTATATGTTTCTTTTAAAACAGACATTGTTATGTTCCTCCCTTACTTAAAATTCATTTCCGCATTTCTTACAAACACGGATACCGCCCTTTTTATGTCCTACTCTTGTAGCTTCGCCACATTTTGGACAAACGAGCTGTACTTTTGATGCATAAAGAGCTGATTCTACTTCAATAAGACCGCCTGCTTCGCCCATCTTTCTTGGCTTAACGTGCTTTGTAACAACATTAACCTTCTTAACGATGACCTTGTTTTCAGCAGGGCTTACAGCAACAACTTCGCCCTTAACGCCTTTTGATTTACCGCTGAGTACTACTACAGTATCACCGGACTTAACAAACATTTTACTCATTGATGCGCACCTCCATTAAAGAACTTCCGGAGCAAGAGAAAGAATCTTCATATAATCCTTCTCACGAAGCTCACGAGCTACTGGTCCAAAAATACGGGTGCCACGAGGGGTTTTATCCTCTCTGATAATTACAGCAGCATTTTCGTCAAAACGAATATACTGACCGTCGTCACGACGTACACCTTTAGTTGTACGAACGATGACTGCCTTAACAACTTCGCCCTTTTTAACGACGCCGCCAGGAGCTGCTTTCTTTACGCTGGCAACGATTACATCACCGATATTTGCATATCTTCTGCCTGAACCGCCGAGAACTCTAATGCAAAGAAGCTCTTTAGCACCTGTGTTGTCTGCTACTTTAAGACGACTTTCCTGTTGTATCACAGCATTTTCCTCCTTCGTACTGCAAAATAACACTTTGCTAAATTGCAGTTATTATTTTATTGACTAAATTATTTAAAAAAGCTGTAAATCGTAACGATTATTTAGCCTTCTCAATGATTTCAACCACACGCCATCTCTTGTCCTTGCTGTATGGACGACATTCCATAATAAGAACCTTATCGCCGATACCGCATTCGTTGTTTTCGTCGTGTGCTTTGTACTTAACTGTATCGTTTACAATCTTGTTGTAAAGAGGATGACGAACTCTGTTCTTGATAGTTACAACAACTGTCTTATCCATCTTGTCGCTTGTTACGATACCTACTCTTGTTTTTCTGAGGTTTCTTTCCATTTTCAGTTACCTCCTTTATTAAGAATTGCTGCTCTCAAGTTCGATTTGACGCTCTACAGTTTTGATACGAGCGATATCTTTCTTGACAGCTTTAATTCTCATAGGGTTGTCGAGCTGATTGATTGCCTGCTGGAAATGAAGGTTGAAGAGCTCTTCTTTTAATTCTGCAAGCTTCTTTGTTCTCTGTTCTGCTGAAAGAGCCTTTATTTCTGATGCTTTCATTACTGCTCGCCTCCCTCTTCTTCTTTCTTTACAAACTTACATTTTACAGGAAGTTTGTTTGCGGCAAGACGCATAGCCTCACGAGCTGTTGCTTCGTCAACGCCGCCAAGCTCGAACATTACTCTGCCCGGCTTTACTACTGCTACCCAGTAGTCTACATTACCTTTACCTTTACCCATACGAGTATCGGCTGGTCTTGCTGTAATTGGCTTATCAGGGAAAATCTTAATCCATACTTTACCGCCACGCTTTGTGTAACGAGTCATAGCGATACGGGCTGCTTCGATTTGAGCTGCTGTGATCCATGCAGGTTCAGTAGTCTGTAAACCGAATTCACCGTAAGTAACCTTATTTCCTCTAGTAGCCATACCGGTCATACGACCTCTGTGCTGCTTTCTGTGTTTTACACGCTTAGGTAAAAGCATTACTTTCTTCCCCCTTCTCTACGATTTGATCTTCTCTTGTTACGAGATTCACGGAGTACTTCGCCCTGGTAGATCCATGTCTTAACACCAATCTTACCATAAGTTGTGTTTGCTTCAGCAAAACCGTAGTCGATATCGGCACGAATTGTCTGAAGTGGAATTGTACCCTCTTTATAAGTTTCTGAACGAGCGATTTCAGCACCGCCGATTCTACCTGAAACCATAATCTTAATACCGCGAGCACCAAGTCTCATTGTATTTCTGATAGCACCCTTAACTGCTCTTCTGAAAGAAACTCTTCTTTCAAGCTGCTGAGCAACTGACTGTGCTACGAGTGTTGCATCGAGGTCTGGCTGCTTGATTTCAACGATGTTGATGAAAACTTCGTTTGCGTCTTTGCCGAGCTTCTTAGCACAAACTGCCTTAAGCTTTTCGATTTCAGCACCCTGCTTACCGATAACCATACCAGGCTTTGCACAGTGGATGTTGATTCTAACTCTCTTGGCATCTCTTTCGATTTCTACTTTTGGAACACCTGCGCCGTGAAGAGATTCAAGAAGGTAATTACGAAGCTTGTAGTCCTCTACAAGTGTATCACCGAACTCGCCCTTCTTTGCATACCAGCGAGAGTCCCAGTTTTTGATAACGCCGATTCTTAAACCGGTTGGATTACATTTCTGTCCCATTTAACTTTCCTCCTCGCTTAGTCTTCCAATTCCTTAACGGTAATTGTGATGTGTGATGTTCTCTTATTGATTCTGTAAGCTCTGCCCTGTGCTCTTGCCTGAATTCTCTTAAGAGTAGGACCTGCAGTTGCATTGCAGTAGCTTACTACTAATCTTGATGTGTCCATATTGTTATTGTTCTCAGCATTTGCGATTGCTGACTTGAGAACCTTCATTACAGGCTCGCAAGCTGCTTTCGGTGTGTACTGAAGAATAGCCATTGCCTTGTCAGCAGGCTGATTTCTGATAAGATCAAGAACAATCTGCACCTTTCGAGGAGAGATACGGACATAAGTTGCTTTAGCTGTTGCTTCCATAATAATTCTCCTTTCGATTACTTAGATGTCTTTGAGCCTGCATGGCCTCTGAATGTTCTTGTCGGTGCAAATTCACCGAGCTTGTGTCCAACCATATCCTCTGTAACATATACAGGAACATGCTTTCTTCCGTCATGAACAGCAAATGTGTGTCCTACGAATTCAGGGAAGATTGTTGAACTTCTTGACCAAGTTTTAATAACTTGCTTGTCGCCTGAAGCATTAAGAGCTTCTACTTTCTTATAAAGGCTGTCTTCTACATAAGCACCCTTTTTTGTACTTCTACTCATGGGTTAATCTTCTCCTTTCTTCTTATTTACCGTTACGACGGCGAACGATCATCTTGTTAGATGCCTTCTTCTTATTGCGTGTCTTATAGCCGAGAGCAGGCTTGCCCCAAGGAGTGCAAGGACCAGGACGGCCGACAGGTGATTTACCTTCACCACCACCGTGAGGGTGGTCATTAGGGTTCATTACAGAACCACGAACTGTAGGTCTCCAGCCCATGTTGCGCTTACGACCTGCTTTACCAATCTTAACATTAGCATGGTCAGTGTTACCAACAACACCAACTGTTGCCATACATTCTCTTGGTACATTGCGAAGTTCGCCTGAAGGAAGTCTGAGAAGTGCATAAGCACCTTCAAGAGCCATAAGCTGAGCGCTGTTACCTGCTGAACGAGCAAGCTGAGCACCGTTGCCAGGATAAAGCTCTACATTGTGTACGATAGTACCTACAGGCATATCTTTAAGTGCAAGTGCGTTACCTGCTACGATATCTGCGTTAGGACCAGCCATAACTGTGTCGCCAACTTTAAGACCTTCAGGAGCAGTGATGTAGCTCTTTACACCGTCTTCATACTGAATAAGAGCGATATGTGCGCTTCTGTTTGGATCATATTCGATAGTCAAAACAGTTGCAGGCATATCAAGTTTGTTTCTCTTGAAATCGATTACACGATATTTTCTTCTGTTTCCGCCGCCACGATGACGAACTGTTATTCTACCGTAAGAGTTACGGCCTGACTTCTTATTGAGTGGCTCAAGAAGTGACTTTTCAGGAGCAACCTTTGAAAGTGAAGAATAATCAGTTACTGACATATTTCTGCGAGAAGGAGTGGTCGGCTTGTAATTCTTAATTGCCATTATTTTTCTCCTTTTTGGATAACTTTGCGAAAGGATGGCACCTTTCATACCTCATCATCCGAAATACTTTGTTATATACTAATTATATAATAGGTTGTATGATTACATCATATCGTTGAAGAATTCAATTTCCTTTGAATCTTCGGTAAGAGTAACGATTGCCTTCTTCCATGACGGAGTGTAGCCTTCGTGCATACCCTGACGACGCTTTTGACCTCTTACATTGATTGTGTTTACCTTAGCAACCTTTGTGCCAGGGAAAACAGTTTCAACAGCCTTAGCGATTTCGATTTTGTTTGCATCCTTTGCAACCTTGAAGGTATATTTCTTCATCATAATGCCCATCATTGATTCTTCAGTGATAATCGGCTTTAAGATAATGTCCTGAGCTGTTCTCATTATGCATATACCTCCTCAATCTTCTTTGCTGCGTCCTTTAATACAACGAATGAATCGCAGTTAAGGATATCGTAAACGCAAAGTGTGTTTACAGTAGCTACCTTAACACCTTCGATGTTACGAGCACTCTTGTAAATTGTTTCGTTGCTCTCAGCTGTGATGATGAGAGTCTTCTTAGCTGCTTTAAGGCCATTGAGCATTGCAACAACATTCTTTGTCTTAATGCCGTCGAACTCAACCTTATTAACAACCATCATTTCGCCTGCTGCAACCTTTGATGAAAGTGCAGACTTCATAGCGAGTCTCTTAACCTTCTTGTTGAGGTTAACTGTATATTTTCTTGGCTTTGGGCCAAGAGCGATACCGCCGTGTGTCCACTGTGGACTTCTTGTTGAACCCTGACGAGCTCTACCGGTACCCTTCTGTCTCCAAGGCTTTGCACCGCCACCGCTAACTTCTGAACGAGTGAGAGTCGACTGTGTGCCCTGACGCTGATTAGCAAGATAGCTAACAACTGCAAGATGCATTGCATATTCGTTTGGCTCAATGCCGAATACTGAATCTGCAAGTTCTAATTTTGAGGTTTTCTTACCTTCCTGGTTATAAACCTGAACCTGTGCCATTACTTATCTCTCCTTTCGTTAAGCTTTAACTGCGTCTGCGATAACAACAATTCCGCCCTTTGGACCAGGGATAGCACCCTTGATTGCGATAAGATTGTTTTCAGCGTCAACCTTAGCAACCTTGAGGTTCTGAACTGTTACTGTTTCGTGACCGTAGTGACCTGCCATCTTCTTACCCTTGAATACTCTTGAAGGGCTTGAACAAGCACCGAGTGAACCTGCGTGACGGTGGTTAGGACCTGTACCGTGTGTCATTCTGAGTCTTGAGAAGTTCCAACGCTTGATTGCGCCTGCTGTTCCGTGACCCTTGCTTGTTCCCTTAACATCTACGATTTCGCCAACTTCAAATGTGTCAGCCTTGAGGATGTTGCCAACCTCGATGCCGTCGATGTTTTCAAGACGGAATTCTTTAAGTGTTTTCTTTGGAGCTACATCAGCTTTATCAAAGTGACCCTTCATAGGCTTGTTTACTCGTGATACCTTAACATCACCAAAACCAACCTGAATAGCCTGATAGCCATCGTTCTCCACTGTCTTAATCTGAGTTACTGTGCAAGGACCGGCTTCAACTACTGTTACAGGAATTACATTGCCTGCTTCGTCAAAGATCTGTGTCATGCCGATTTTCTTGCCGATAAGACCTTTTTTCATGTTTATTTCCTCCTTTTGGTTATTGGTTGGGGTTTACCCAACATGACCTCAGCCGCGATTAGAGCTTGATTTCAATCTCAACGCCTGCTGGGAGCTCAAGACTTGTCAAAGCTTCAACAGTTTTGTTTGAAGGTCTGAGAATGTCGATGAGTCTTTTGTGTGTTCTTTGTTCGAATTGCTCACGGCTGTCCTTATACTTGTGAACAGCTCTGAGGATTGTTACTTTTTCAATCTCTGTAGGAAGAGGAATAGGACCGCTTACCTGAGCGCCTGTTCTCTTTGCAGTGTCAACAATCTTCTCAGCAGCCTGATCAACTAAGCTGTGATCATAGCCTTTAAGTCTGATTCGAATCTTCACTTTACTTGCTGCCATTTTATTTCCTCCTGAAAAATTATGGTGCGAGCACCGATATTTCAACCACGCTTCCGTGTGTTTCAACCCTCTCTTTAAATAAAACCGAATGAAAAACATATCATTCGGGCATAAGGAACGAATACACAGAAAATCTGCGTTCGCAAGTCACAGCTTGTAGTTTCCTATCGGTTCAGATGATTACAAATCATCTTCGTTTCGCCCGGTTTAAAATCGGACATACTCCGTATGAATTACCGTCGTGGGTTATGACGCAACCTCATACATCATCGCATATCTATGGTGAATCGTAAATATATTGTATCAATATATAATATACCCCGTTCACACGCTCGTTTATTATATATTAAAAGCACCTGCTTGTCAACCTTTTTTTAATAATTTCTTTAGATTTTTTCAGCTTTTTTAAATTTGTTACTTTTTACAAAATAATTTATCAAATTTCGTTAAATCTGCACAAGAAAAAAACGTGGCACAAGCGATAAGTGAATATCTGCTCACACCACAATATATTGATTGTTTATAGTTTCTTTAATTGTTCATATAATTCTATATTGTAATTGTCATCCCATTTATGATAGTTTTGATTATAACTTCTATAAATGTTTTTTTCGTCATAAGTAGGATAATTTTTGCAATTATTCTTCAATCGTTTTACTAACAGTAAGTATATCTTTATCATTAATTATTTTTTCAAAACAATTTTGCTTCCAAGGCAGGCCACTAACAAAACCGCTATATACATCATTTAGTTCCGGGATTATAAAATTTATCGCACCGCCAATACCAACTGCTTGTTTAGCGTTTTGTTCATTACTTGGATTTTCACAGATCAAAATGTGTAACAGCAAATGTTCTAAATAATCACAATATACTAGATTTTCTGCTTTTTGCCATTCAATCGGATTCATTTTTGCAAATATTGGGGTTGACAACATAATTGCATGGTCTTCAAAAACATGGTGCAAAAATAAGCCGTCTTTCGTTCTGGATATGCGACGTATTTTGTTCCAATTTTTTGTGAAATAGTCGGCAACAGGTATCCCATACTTATTTTTTAAATATTCACAATACTGTAGATAATTATACTTTTTTACCAAATTGTATTCTTCAATATTCATAATAAATCACCAATCTTATTTTAAATCAAGCAACTTCATAAATCAATGTTTTTTATTAAAAATTATTGATATTCAAAATCAAGAAAATATTATACTATTTCAAATCAGCAAAGCCAACATTAAACTTAATTCATTTGATATCAGCAAGCTCAGCAAGTTAATATAGCTGACAGCTTCCCCTCAAGGGGAAGCCTTAATACAATAAACAATAATTTACACTACCATATCCTGTGCGAAGATTGCGTAGCCTTTTTCGGGGGAATCGACTATTACGTGGGTCAATGCGCCGACGAGTTTGCCGTTTTGAATAATCGGCGAGCCGCTCATACCCTGAACTATTCCGCCTGTTTTTTCAAGCAAGCGTTTGTCTGTAATTTTAACCACCATATTTTTGCCTTTGCGGTTTTCGCGGTACGATATGCGTGTGATTTCGGCGTCATAAAACTTTGGGCTGTCATCAACGGTACAAAGAATTTGAACAGCACCCTTTTGAATTTCGTTAGGTGACGCAATTTCATACTCATAAGTATTACTTAAATCACAAGTGAATTTGCCAAAAATGCCGCTGTCGCAATTCTTTTTAAGCGTACCGATAACATCGTTTGTAAAAACGCAACAAAGCGAACCCGCCTCGCCCGGTTTACTTTTATAAATTTTCGTTACATTTGCCTTTACCGCTTCGCCGTCCAAAATCGGCATAATCTCGTTTGTATCAACATCGGTTATCGGATGACCGAGAGCGGCAACAGTACCGCTTGATTTGTCATAAAAAGTGACCGTACCGACACCTGCCGTGGAATCACGAACCCACAAGCCAACCTTGTAGCACCCCTGCGATTTTGAGTAAACGGGTTTAAGCGAAAACTGTTTGTAATTACCGTTTCGCTTGACCGTTATTTTATATTCTTTTCCGTTATTATCATTTAAAATATCGGTAACGCTCGTTGCAGAATACATCTTTTTGCCGTTGATTTCTACTATAATATCGCCTTTTTCAAGTCCTGCTTCTTTGGCAGGGTTGCACTTTCCGCCGTCGATATCAACATCACGAATACCTACAATTATAACTCCATCCGTGTAAAGCTTAATGCCGAAACATTCACCGCTGACATTGACTTTTTTGGTCTTTGACTGCGTAATGCTGACCGATTTTACAGGTATTACACCCAAAAGTTTAATGTCCGCCTTGCTCGGACTTACTTTGCTGTTATTTTGATAATCGACTTGCGAAGACGAATTGTTTTTAAGCGAATAAACGCTCTTGTATTCAATCTTTTTATTTTGGTATGCTTTGATATTATTCGGCAAAGCAAAATTTCCGAAAGCGACAAAAGAATAAATCACAATAAGGCATAACGCAAAAAAACCGTCAATAATTCGTATGGCTTTTTTCATATAATCACCCATACTATTATTGACGGTTTTTTAATAAGTATTATTTATCTTCTTTTAATTGTTTTTTGAAAATCAATCTAAAAATAAATCTTACAAACGGACCCGCATAAAATAATTGCCAAAAGAGTGCCATAGGGAAATTACGAACGCAAATTCTGCAGAAATTCGGCACAATATGAGCGGCATCCTGAAAATTAAAAAGCAAGCTTGCAATAAGGCTCATAAGCGGGCACATAAAAGCAACGGTCACGCTTGAAATCATAAGAGTAATAACAAACGGGTTTGTACTCTTTGGGTCAAAGTGCTTGAAAATAATTTTTTGAGTAAGCTTGCCTACTGCAAAAAATTCGAGCACAAAAGCGACAACGCCCATAATAGGGAGTTCGTGAAGCGCTAAAAGAAAAATGTCGTTGCCAACGCCCTTATCAAAAGCGATGTTGTAGCAAACCATTGCGTAGACCATAACAATTACCATTATGATTGTGAAAATAAAATCTTGAAACTTAGTTTTTGGCATAAAAAATCTCCTTAATAATAATTTCAACTCAAATAAAATGTGTTGTTCGTTATCATTACGGAGAATGTGCGTTTCCAATTAAGACCTATATTCGGTTGTCAAAGTGGGTTGATTATAACAAATCTAAAATAAAATGTCAAGAAAAAATCAGCCTCTTAAAAAAGAAGCTGATGATTTTTTGATTATACGGCAAGAGCAAGTCCCTGCCCTACGATTTATTTTTACAGCAAAGACAAGTGTCCTTACCCTACGAAATATTGCACTCTGTTAGATTGAAACTTCGTGAGCAACATTGTAAAGGTTCATATCGATTGACTTCTTCATATTGAGTGCTTCAAAAATGTCGTAGTCTACAACATCTTCCTTTTGAGCAGCAACAACACGGTTGCCGATATTGTTCATAAGAAGCTTAACGGCATAGTTACCCATACGAGTAGCAAGAACTCTGTCCTTAGCAGACGGAGAACCGCCACGCTGAATATGACCGAGTACACAAGCACGAGATTCAACGCCGGTTTTAGCTTCGATTTCCTTAGCAAGGTCGGTAACATTAACACCTACACCCTCTGCAACGACGATGATAAAGTGCTTCTTGCCTGTGCGCTGAGTTTTTTCCATACGCTCGATAATATGTTCCTGAATGTCATAATCAATTTCAGGAATGAGAATTGAAGTAGCGCCGCAAGCAATACCTGCGTTAAGTGCAAGGTAACCTGCTCTTCTGCCCATAACTTCAACAACAGTACATCTGTCGTGAGATTCGGTTGTATCGCGAATACGGTCAACCATTTCCATAATAGTGTTAAGGCAAGTGTCATAACCGATTGTGTTATCACAGCAAGCAATATCGTTATCAATAGTGCCCGGAATACCTACGCAAGGAACACCTCTTTCGCTGAGGTCTCTTGCACCGCGGAAAGAGCCGTCACCGCCGATAACAACAACGCCCTCAATTCCGTGCTCCTGGCAAGTACGAATAGCTTTTCTCATACCCTCTTCGGTAGCAAATTCAACCGAACGGGCAGAATAAAGAATAGTACCGCCGCGATTGATAATATCCGATACACTTCTAAGGTCCATTTCAATAAAGTCGCCGTTGATAAGTCCGTTGTAACCGCGAACAACACCGTAAACTTTAATTCCGTTTTCACATGCTGTACGAACTACTGCACGAATAGCGGCGTTCATACCCGGAGCGTCGCCACCGCTTGTTAATACTGCGATAGTTTTCATAATTTGTATCCTCCATATATAAAAAAGCTTAATACCTTATAGACATAATTTAATACATTTTATATTTTTTATCAAAAAAAGTCAATAGTTGTCACGATTTTGTCATAAATTAATGTACAAAAACAACATTTTCATCGCCGAGTATCCGTTTAAGCTCTTTAAGTTCGGTTATATTTACCTCGACAAAGCACTCTCTCGGCTGAAGAACATATCTTTTATCATCAGTATAGTAATAATAAAGCGGAATGTTACCGTCAAAAATATCCGTCACTCGTTTTGCAAGGAGTATTTTTTCATCATTTTCGTTTTGAAACCTGAGATAAAGTGCGGTTTTCTTTTTCTTTTTTGGCTCAGCCGGTGCATTTTGACGATGATTTTTAGTAAACTTGCCACTTTCAAGGTCGGCGCTTGTAGGGGCACTGTCAATACCTGCTGCAAGAATTTTCGCGTCCTTTTCCTCCTCAAGCGAAAGGTTGCCCGAAACGGTGATTATACTGCCGTCATAAAGATATTCATTATACTTTTCAAGCGTTTTTGAAAACACTATAACCTCAATAGAACCGTACAAATCTTCAATATTTACAAATGCCATTGACGAGCCGTTTCTCGTTTGTTTAAGCGTAACAGCGGTAACAATACCGCAAGTGCGAACGAAAGATTTATCTTTATAAACTGACATTTCGTCGTTTGCACTTTCAAGCAGTTCGCCGATATTTGCAAAACCGATTTTGCGGCAAATTTCCTCATACTTATCCATAGGATGACCCGAAAGGTAAAGACCTGTCATCTCTTTTTCCATTTTAAGCAGTTCTGCCTTTGGAAATTCGTCAATATCGGGATAATCAAAAGTGAGCGCCGAGTTATCGCCGTCAAGCGCAAAAAAGTCAAACTGGCCATACTGCGTCCTCTGCCTGTAAACCTCGATATTGCTAACCATTGACGGCAAAGCCTGAAGCATCTGGCGCCTGTTTTTGTCAAACCTGTCCATGGTGCCGCAACGAATAAGACTCTCAACCGCACGGCGGTTAAAATGTTTTTCACTCATCCTTGTGCAAAAATCGCCGAGGTCGGTAAAATCACCGTTTTCCCGCTCTTTAACAATATCGTCAACAAATTCCCGTCCTACATTTTTTATGCCCAAAAGTCCGTAATTTATTACTTTTTCATTTGCCGTAAAGCCCTGCATTGAGGAATTGATATCCGGCGGAGCAAGCCTGATACCGAGCCTTTTACACTCAGCCGTATACCTTGCGACCTTGTTTGACTGGTCCAAAACGGAAGTCATAAGCGACGCCATAAACTCAGCCGGATAATAGCATTTTAAATAAGCCGTACGATATGCAACAAGAGCGTAGCAAGCGGCGTGAGATTTATTGAAAGCATATTTTGCAAAGTCCGACATTTGGTCAAAAATAGTGTTTGCAACAGATTTGTCTATTCCTTTTTTTTCGCAACCGGAAATAAAAGCGGTGCGTTCCTTTTCCATAACATCAAGTTTCTTTTTGCTCATAGCTCGGCGAACAATATCGGCCCTGCCGTAGGAATAGCCTGCAAGTTCACGGAAAATCTGCATAACTTGTTCCTGATAAACAACGCAGCCGTATGTGTTTTCAAGTATCGGTTTAAGCGCCGGGGTAAGATATTTAACCTTGCTGGGGTTGTGCGAATTTTCAACAAAAGTGTCAATTTGGTTGGCAGGACCCGGACGGTAAAGTGAAGTGGCGGCAATCAAATCTTCAAGCCCGGTCGGTTTAAGATTCATAAGCATACGCTTCATTCCGCTTGATTCAAACTGAAATACGCCCTCGGTAAGGCCCTTTGCAAAAAGGCTGTACACTTTTTCATCGTCAATGCTGATTTGGTTAATATCAATGCCTGCCATTTTGCTTGCATCGTCAATAACGGTAAGAGTTCGCAAGCCGAGGAAGTCCATTTTTAAAAGTCCGAGTTCCTCAAGTGAAGTCATAATATACTGCGTAACGGGTACGCCGTCATTTGTTGCAAGCGGAACATAGGAGCTTACCGGGTCGTGAGTGATAACAACACCTGCCGCATGGGTAGAAGTGTTGCGAGGCATACCCTCAACTTTTTTAGCCGTTTCGATAAGCTCGTTTATCTGTTCATTTTCTTTCATCAAATTCGAAAGCTCTTTTGACTTATTAACAGCCTGCTCAATAGTGATATGAAAGTCATTAGGCACAAGTTTGGCAACAGCGTCAACCGCGGCATAAGGCATACCCATTGCCCTGCCCACATCTCTTATAGCCGCTTTGGTTGCAAGAGTACCGAAAGTGACAATTTGAGCCACATGGTCGGCGCCGTATTTTTTTGTTACATAATCTATAACTTCGCTTCTTCTTACATAGCAAAAGTCGATATCAAAATCGGGCATCGACACCCTTTCAGGGTTCAAAAATCTTTCAAAAAGAAGATTATATTTCATTGGGTCAAGGTCCGTAATTTCCATACAATATGCCGCAATAGAGCCTGCGCCCGAACCTCTGCCGGGACCTACGGGAATACCTTTGCTTTTTGCAAACAATACAAAATCGGCTACGATAAGATAGTAGTCGGTATATCCCATTTTTTCAACCGTTTCAAGCTCATAATCAAGGCGGTCGTAATACTCTTTAGGCGGATTTTCGCCGTACCTTTTTTTCATACCCTTTTGGCAAAGCATTTTGAAATATTCAAAATGGTCCATATTATCGGGCGTTTGGTAATAAGGCAATTTTGTGTGACCGAACTCAAAATCAAAATTGCACATATCGCTAATAATTTGGGTATTATCTATTGCTTCGGGTGTGTCGGCAAAAATTTTCCTCATCTGCTGTTCAGATTTAAGATAAAACTCATTTGCGTGGAATTCAAGTCCTGTATCGTCGCCTATCGTTTTGTTGGTATTGATACAAATAAGCACCTGCTGAATTTTAGCGTCCTGCTTTTCAATATAGTGCACATCGTTGGTGGCAACAAGAGGTATACCCGTTTCACGGTTGATTCGTTTTATACCCTCGTTTACCTGAATTTGCTCAGGAAAGCCGTGGTTTTGAAGTTCAAGATAGTAATTACCCTCGCCGAAAAGGCCGTTGTACCAAAGCGCTGTGCTCTTTGCTCTGTCATAATCTTTTTGAAGGAGAAACTGCGGAATTTCACCCGCAAGGCAGGCGGAAAGGCAAACAAGACCACCGTGATATTTTTCAAGCAAGTCGTGGTCTATCCTCGGTTTAAAATAGAAGCCCTCGGTATACGCTTTCGACACCATTTTGATAAGATTTTTATATCCCTCTTCATTTTTACAAAGCAAAATAAGGTGGTTATATTCCTTATCAAGCACCTTGTCACGGTCAAACCTCGTCCTCGGCGCAACATAAACTTCGCAACCGATAATAGGCTTGATACCCTCAGCTTTGCAAGCCTTATAAAAATCAACAGCCCCATACATATTACCGTGGTCGGTAATAGCAAGAGACTGCATACCAAGACTCTTTGCACTTGACACAAGCTGTTTGATACGGCAAGCACCGTCAAGCAAAGAAAACTCGGTATGTGTGTGCAAATGAGTAAACATATTTAACATCCTTTATAAATGTATATACTTATTATAATATATTTATCTCGCCTTCAGTCGGTAAACCGACAGCTTCCTCATCAGAGGAAGCCAAGTTTGGCTGACGATAGGAGAGAACAATACAATCAACAGATTATCATTCAATCTGTCCTGCGATTTCAACAATCTTTTTAAGCCTGTGATTAACTCCGGAGCGTGAAAGACCGCTGAGTTTTGCAAGGTCATTAAGCGAAGCCTCCGGGTTTTCCCGCCTTAAAATCGCCATAGCTTTAAGGTCGTCATTAAGATAATCAAGACCCTTAGCCTCCTCTATCTTTTCAATAGCGGCGCTCTGCTGCCAGCTCGCTTTAACCGTTTTTTCAATGTTTGCGGTTTCGCAGTTTGCAGTCCTGTTGGCTTTATTCCTAAAGTCTTTAACTATTTCAACATTCATCATATCAAACATAGATGAAACGGCGCCCATAATATAAAGGCAGTCCTCAATAGCTTCACTGTCTTTAAAATAGACTATATTGTAACCTTTTCTGTTAGTTGTTTTCGGCGAAAGGTCCAGCTCCTCCAAAAGAGTAACAAGACTTTTTGAAAGATTGAGAAACGGCACGGTAAATTCCAAATGATAATCTTTATTTGGGTCAGACACTGTACCGCTGGCAAGAAAAGCGCCTGCAAGGAGTGCGTGCTGGCAATTTTCACAGTCAAAATTTGAATGATTGATTTTTAAACTGCCGGCACTGTTATGACCGAAATAGGAAAGAATTTTGTCGCACTCACTTTTCTTTTCAATAGTGATGCTGTGCGTTTTTCCGCCCGGTGAAGTTTTAACTTCTGTTTTAATATTGCAATACTTTTCAAGCAAGGTGCTGTAAAGCCTCGCAATATCTTCGTTTTCGCTTTGCATAGCTATTTCAAAACTTGAAAAAGACTTTGAAAAAATGCACAATCCGTAAAGCAACGCTTTTTCGCAACAAGCGTTTTCATATTCTTTTTTTAAAAGTTCATTTTTTACTTGCTGTGAAAACGACATTATCTTCTATCTATATCCCTGTGACTTACAGTAACATTGTCCCATTTTTTTGAAAAATGTTCTTTAAGTGCTTCGGCAAAAGCAACACTTCTGTGGTTACCGCCTGTACATCCTATTGCAAAAACGATTTGACTCTTGCCCTCTTTAATGTAAAGCGGGTTGAGGAAATCGAGGAAATCAATAAGCTTATTTAAAAGTTCTTTTGACGAATCGAAAGAGAATACAAAATCTTTAACTTCCTTGTCAAGACCTGTTTTATCCCTGAGCTGTTCGTTCCAATAAGGGTTTGGCAAACATCTTACATCAATAACAAAATCGGCAGAATTAGGCACACCGTATTTAAAGCCGAACGACATACAGTGAATATTCATAATTTCCTTGGCGTCGCCGATAAGAAGTTCTGTAAGCCTTTCACGAAGCTTTTTTGAATCGAGTGTTGAAGTATCAATAATATGGTCGGCTTTAAGCCTTAAAGGAGATAAAATTTCCTTTTCATAATCAAGTGCATTTTGAATATTGCCGTTAAACTTGTCGGCAAACGGATGCTTCCTGCGGGTGAGTTTATAACGCTTGAGCGCCTCGGCATCATTAATATCAAGATATACAATCTTAGAAACATAGTCATACTGCTCAACATCATTAATGCTTGCAATAATCTTTTCAAAAATATGACCGCTTCTTACATCAACAACCATTGCAACTTTGTTGTAATACTCGCTGTTGTTTGCAAGAAGTCTTACAAAAGTGGTCATAAGTTCAGGCGGCATATTATCTATGCAATAATATCCTGCATCCTCCATAAAAGCCATAGCAGATGACTTACCTGCACCGCTTACACCGGTAATAATTATAAGTTCCTTAGTATTATCCATATTTTTACCTCATATTTATTTTGTTACTCGTATTTCCATTTCAAGCTTTACGCCCGTTTCTTCAAACACTTTATCACTGCAAGCCTTACACAAACTGAGCACATCACTGCAAGTGGCATTGCCCTTGTTAATAACAAAACCTGCGTGCTTTTCGCTAACCTGAGCACCGCCGACGCTTTTGCCCTTTAAACCGCACTGCTCAATAAGTGCGCCGGCAAAATAACCCTGCGGTCTTTTAAAAGTTGAACCTGCCGATGGGAATTCAAGCGGTTGCTTTGCTCTCCTCCTGCCGATAAGGTCATTCATCTTAGCCTTAATTTCAGCCTTGTCACCCTTTTTAAGCTTAAGGTAAAGACCTGTTATAATCGAACCGTTGTCATAATAAGCGCTGTGGCGATATGAAAGCGCAAGTTCCTCACCCTCAAGCGCGCCGATATTACCGTTTGAATCGATATGCTCGCATTTATAAAGCACATCTTTCATCTCTCCCCCGTAAGCGCCCGCATTCATAAAAGCTGCACCGCCGGCAGAACCGGGAATACCGTAGGCAAATTCAAGACCCGAAAGAGAGTGCTCATACGCAAAACGGCAAAGAGCAATAAGCTTAGCCCCCGCCTTTGCATAAATTGTTTCATCATCAATAAGTTTAATTTCGGCAAAAGGTTCGCCGAGAATTAAAACGCAGGCATCAATACCGCCGTCATCCACCAAAAGATTAGAGCCGTTACCTATTGCAATAAGCCTAACATTTTCAGCCTTTGCACATTTTACAAACTCGCTTATTTCTTCCTCACTTTTAGGATAGACAACGAGCCTTGCATTGCCACCGATTTTGAAAGTGGTATGAAGGCTCATTTTTTCATTTTCAAGATACCTGCAATTAAATTTTTCACAAAGATTAATTAACTGCTCCAAGTTATCACCGAATAATTATTTTACCATACCGAGGAGAGCCGCACCGATAACACCTGCATCGTTGCCAAGCTCAGCCTTAACAATTTTAGTTTGAATTTTACTGTGGATAGAATATCTTTCAGCCTGAACAAAACGGCGAAGCGGCTTCATAAGAGTTTCACCCTCGTTGCAGATACCGCCGCCGATACAAATAATTTCCGGCTGAAGCGCATTAACAAGGTTGATAAGACCGCAAGCAACATATTTGATATAATCGTCAACTACTTTAATACCTGCGATATCGCCGAGGCGCATTGCGTCAAATGCAGTTCTGCCTGAAACCTTGCCTTCTTCCTTAGCAAGCTTGTGCATAAGTGAGTCAGGGTATTCATCCATAGCTTTCTTAGTCTGCCTGATAAGAGCGGTAGCAGAAGCATAAGCCTCCCAACAACCCTTACGGCCGCAAGAGCACTGCTCGCCGTCAACAACAATTACCATATGACCGCATTCACCGCCGGCGTAGTTAACACCGTTAACGATTTTACCGTCAACGATTACGCCCGAACCTACGCCTGTACCGAGAGTAACGGCAACAAAATCTTTAGCGCCGTTACCTACACCTGCTTTAGCTTCACCCAAAGCGGCGCAGTTAGCGTCATTTTCAATAAATACTTTTTCTTCAGGTTTGTTAAGCCTTTTTGCAAGCATAGTTCTTGCAGGAACATTGTTAAATGCAAGGTTGTTTGCAAATTCGATAACACCGTCTGCATTAACAGTACCCGGAGTACCCATACCTACACTTTCAATATCGTCCATAGTAAGACCTGCCGATTTAACTGCTTCTTCACAAACTTCAGCTATGTCGTCAAAGATTTCCTCAGCGCTTCTCGGCGAATTTGTAGGAATTTTTGATGTAGATATAATTTTATACTCATCGTTTACTACCGATGCAACAATATTTGTTCCACCTAAATCAATACCTATTGTGTACATTTGTTTTACCTCTGTATTTCCTTTATTTATTATACATAATCAAAAATCAAAACTCAGCTTTGCCAAATTTCAATTTCCCTGTCAACCGGCTGAACATCGTCCATACCGAGGCTGAGCATTAAATCTTTAGCGGCGTTATAACCCATCTTCTTTTGACGGTTGTTCATAGCCGCCGTTTCAACAATAACGGCAAGGTTACGACCCGGAGTAACCGGAACTGTAATAGCCGGAACTTTAACGCCTAAAATATTTGCATATTCATTATCAAGACCGAGCCTGTCATACGCTTTAGTTGAATCCCAAGCTTCAAGCTGCATAACCATATCAATCTTTTCACTCGACTTAACGGCACCCATACCGAAAATTCGCCTTGCGTCGATAATACCGATACCTCTAAGCTCGACAAAATGACGAATATTACTCGGCGAGTTACCCCTGAGCATTCTTTCGTTAATCTTTCTGATTTCAACAGCGTCGTCGGCAATTAGTCTGTGACCGCGCTTAATAAGCTCAATAGCGGTTTCGCTCTTACCTGCACCGCTTTCACCCGTTATAAGCACACCCTCACCGTAAACTTCAACAAGCACACCGTGCCTTGTAATTCTCGGCGCAAGTTCCGAATTAAGAAACGCAATAAGAGCCGCTAAGAACGGCGAAGTTTCCTCCTGCGTTTTTAAAAGCGGAACGCCGTGCTTTTTGCAAGCGTCATAAAGATAATCGGGTATTTCAAGACCTCTTGTAACAACCGCAGCGGCAGGGTGAAGGGAAAGCCAGCAATCAAGCGCCTCATCTCTTTCGCTCGCATCCATACTGCGAATAAAGCCGATTTCCGTCCAACCTAAAATTTGAATTCTAAGTGAATCAAAATAGTCGGTATAACCCGTAAGAACAATGCCGGGACGATTTACTTCGCTTGTTGTAATCAAAATTTCGTCAGCCGATTTTGGCATAAAAACCGTTTCAAGCTTGTGAAAATCAATTATTTTTTCAAGCGAAACAGAATATGTTTGTGACATAATCTATTCCTCCAAATCAATATACTAAAATATTATAAAGTATTTTAATTATTTAATCAAGCCATTTTTATATAAATATAAAATAAAGTATAACAAGAATATATTGTTATTTACAATTATTGTTTTTTATGATAAACTAAATAACAATTATCTAATAAATTTGAGGTTAATTGACTTGGAAAACAGAAAAAAACTTAAAGTAGCTATCGGCACGGACGCTTTTCCGCCTACTACGGACGGCATCAGCAATGTGGCTCAAAGCTACGCAAATATAATTAACAAAAATTTGGGGGAAGCAGTTGTTATCACCCCTAAAAACCCTAATCAGCTCGACTACAGATACAATTATGAAATATTCAGGTACAAAAGCTGGTGGGTTCCGTCAAAAGAGGGATACAGCGTAGGTTGGCCGTTTAAAGATGAGCTTCACCAAGCTATTATTGATATGAATTTTGACCTGCTTCACTCTCACGCACCTCTTGCAACAAGCTACTATTTCAGGCGTGTGGTTGAGAAGAAAAAAATTCCGACCGTCCTTACATACCATACAAAATATGAATATGATTTTGACAGACGAGTACCTACAAAACCTGCGAGAAATTTTGCATACAAGTTTTTGCTCAACAACATCAATGCCGCCGACGAAGTTTGGGTAACAAGCGAGGGCACTGTTGATTCTCTCAGAAAAGTCGGATACACCGGCGACTATGTGGTTATGCCGAACGGTTGCGATTTGCCTATTACAAATGTGAGCGACGACGATATTGCACTTATCAAGCGCAAGCACAATATTCCAAACGATATTCCCGTTTTCATCTATACCGGCAGAATGATTTGGTACAAAAATATCGAGCTTATTTTAGAAGCCTGTGCAAAGCTTAAAAACGACGGCAAAATATTCAAACTTATTATGCTCGGTTTCGGCGCAGATGAGAATGCTATTAAGAAAAAAATTCGCAAGCTCGGTTTGAGCGATTATGTTATTTGGACAGGTAAGATATTAGACAGAAATGAGCTTTTAGGCTATTACGGTATCTCCGATTTGCTCCTTTTCCCGTCTACCTTTGACACTAACGGTCTTGTTGTAAGGGAAGCCGCCGCCTGTGCCACACCGACCCTTTTGGTTCACGGCAGTTGCGCCGCAGAGGGTATTGAGGACGGCAAAACAGGCTTTCTTTGTATGGAAAGTGCGCATTCAATCGCCTCAACTCTTGATAAAATTATGGATAATAAGTCGCTTCTTAAAACCGTCGGCAAAAATGCTCAAAGCGATATTTATATCAGCTGGGACGACGCAGTTAAAAGAGCATATGAACGCTATTATGTTGTTATAGACAATTTTAAAACAAAGAATAATTTATAAAAATAAAACACCGAATATCAAATCGATACTCAGTGTTTATATTAACAAAACTCCTACTTTTTCATAGAATAAAAAAGTAAATTAAGGAGTTGATTTTTTGTTTAGTTATATAAAAAAATTGCAATACCCTATTAATATAAAGAACCCCGACCCAAAGGCGGCAGGTATCATAATAAGTCAGTACGGTGGTCCGCACGGTGAGTTAGGAGCGTCGCTTAGGTATCTTTCGCAAAGGTATTCTATGCCGTATCCGGAGCTTAAAGGTTTGCTCACCGACATCGGTGTGGAAGAACTCGGTCATCTTGAAATGATTGGCACAATGGTGCACCAGCTTACACGAAATTTGACAGAAGACCAAATTGAAAACAACCCGCATTTTATGGCATATTTCGTTGACCACACATCGAGCGTTTATCCGACTGCAGCGAGCGGAACTCCGTGGGATGCAAGCGGCATTGCCGTTACGGGTGACACAATCGGCGACCTCAACGAAGATTTGGCTGCGGAGCAAAAAGCGAGGGTGACATACGACAACATTCTTCGCCTTGTTGATGACCCGGATATTATTGAGCCTATCAAGTTTTTGCGTGAGCGTGAAATAGTACACTATCAGCGCTTCGGTGAGGGTTTGAGGCTCGTTACCGACAAGCTTGACAGCAAGAATTACTACGCTTTCAACCCATCTTTTGACAAATAGAACACTGTATATTTAACGCAATGCGAAAGTGTTGCGTTATTTTTTTGTAAAATTTTTCAAAAAACGCTTGACCTAAAGCCAAGTTTAGATGATAAAATAAAAACATAATAAAATTGAAAGGAAGATTAAAATGAAATATCAAGACAAAAACGAATTTGAAAAAGCCAATGTATTCGGCACAGGCGAAGCAAATGTTACTTATGCAAAATACTTTATCGGCAACTCATTTCTTAACCCTTTAACCGATATGAACAAAACTTCACTTCACATTTCAAATGTTACATTTGAGCCGGGTTGCAGAAACAACTGGCACATTCACCACGCAAGTAAGGGCGGCGGTCAGATTTTGATTTGCACAGCTGGCGAGGGTTGGTATCAGGAAGAAGGCAATGAAGCTGTTTCGCTCAAAGAGGGCACGGTTATCACAATTCCTGCCGAAGTTAAGCACTGGCACGGTGCAAAGGCTGACAGTTGGTTTTCGCACATTGCGGTTGAAGTTCCGGGCGAAAATCAGTCTAACGAATGGTGCGAAGAAGTAAGCGACGAAGAATACAACGCTTTATAAGAGGGTAAAAAAATGAACTTACACAATACTGACAATGAATTTATAACCCGTTTTGAGCACTTCGCTTTTGACGAAGTTGTTAACGAAGAAAATCAGCAGCTTGATGACGACACAAGATATATGGCAATTCTTGCAACGCTTATCGGTTGCGGCGGAGTTGACGCATTTGAAGAAATGCTTGACAAGGCTATGAAAGACGGCTTTGACGCAGTTAAAGTCAAGGAAATTATTTATCAGGCAACCGACTATTTAGGCTATGGCAGGATGCTTCCGTTTTTAAAATGCGCAAACAAATATTTTGAGCAAAACGGCATTGAAATTGATGACAACAGAGCCACAACAACGCTTGAAAACAGGCTTGAAAAAGGTGTAGCGGCTCAAGTTGAAATATTTGGTGACGGTATGAAAGAAGCGTACAAAAAAGGTCATATCAACCGTTTTCTTGCCGCTAATTGCTTTGGCGATTATTACACAAGGAAAGGTCTTGATTTAAGGCAAAGAGAGCTTATCACTTTCTGCTTTTTATCGGCTCAGGGCGGTTGCGAGCCACAGCTTACCGCTCACGCAAAGGGCAATATGAATATGGGAAATGATAAGAACTTTTTAGTTAAAGTCGTTACCCAGTGCGTGCCTTATATCGGCTATCCGAGAAGCCTTAATGCGATAAACTGCATTAACAAAGCAAGCGAAAAGTAAATTATAATTTTCGGCTGTGAATAAGCAGCCATAACCACACCTGATTTAAGCAGTTAGATAGTTTTATTAAACGAAGTATATATAGCATTTAATAATTTATATCAACAACGCAAAAACGATACGATTTTAGGTATCGAGATACCGTAATCGTATCGTTATGTGCTTTGAACTTTTAGGTCAGGGGCGTACCGTCGTACAGCACACTTCCCTAAAAATCCAATTCTGACTACTTCTTCGCAACCTTACTCCTTGATGCTTGCTTCCCTCTGATGAGTGAAGTGTCAGCTACGCTGACGATAGGAGAGAAAGGAGAACGCAGTTCTCCCCTACGATAATCCTAATTATTTAGACTACCGTAGGTGCGGATATCATCCGCCCGTTGAAATGTAATTATATTTTCATTAACCACTGATAACAAATTTAAACTTTAATTCGTTATCGGTTTTATTTTTATTTTCAATAGTCATTTTAGTATTTACTGTAGCCGTTCCGCT
The DNA here is from genome assembly GCA_963657005.1 of bacterium. GTDB lineage: Bacteria > Bacillota > Clostridia > Oscillospirales > Acutalibacteraceae > Eubacterium_R. The sequence continues at coordinate 54,822 of CAVKLC010000001.1, forward strand.
TGCAATATTAGAAACCAGCTTCACATTGCCAATTAAATTATCGTCTTTATCAAAGCAAGAAAGTACAGGAGTGAATAAGCCTAAACCATTATTAACATTACCTATTATTTCAAATTCTAAATAAATTTCAACACAAATATTGTCTGTTTCATCATCTGATATTTGAATATCATGCTCTGTCACTGCTGCGATAACACCAGCTTCGTCTACTATTTCATCATTATATTCAAGAATAAAATCATCACTGTTGTATTTTATGTTTCTTTCTCTTTTCTCTATGTTTTCTTTAACTTTCTTTTTGACTTTTACTTCTTTTTTACTGTTACGACTGTCGTTATTTGAAGTAAGATATTCATATATTTTTTGTTGATAATCTAAGTTTTCAAAAGAGTTTTCCGCTATATCATTTGAATTTTCAATCAGCATTGAAAAACCAAGTATAAAAACAGTAACGATAAAACTGCCTATCAGCTCACTTAAAGCGATAATAAAAAACGACAATTCTTCTTCATTTGCCGCCGTGATACTTAAAATAATAAACGCTATAATAGATAAAATAATAATTAAATAAGCAAGTCCTTCAATTATTACATCACTTTTTCTTTTCACAAAAATCACCTCTTATTATAGCATTATAGATGTTTTGCGTCTATAAGTCAATAGATAGTTTATATCTATGCTAAAATATCAACGGTGATAAAGATGAAACAGGAATTCGGCAAAAGAATTCGTGATTTAAGGGAAGACAAAGACCTTAATCAAACCGAGCTTGGCAAAAAAGTCAATATGACGCAACGCAAAATTTCCTATATTGAAAACGGAACATATGAGCCAAGCATTGACGATATAATTTCCTTTTGCAAGTTTTTTAATGTTTCTGCCGATTATTTGTTAGGATTAAATAATAATACAAAATAAGGACAACGAAGATTTAAAATTTCGCTGTTCTTTTTATTTAAATGTGTCAATAAATGCATACGAGTTAACAATGTTAGCCCCTACGGTAATTTTTCTATTTTAAATAGTCTAAAATGATAAGACTATCGTAGCGGCGGATATTATCCACCTGCATACAATAGCATCAACCTATTCCCTATAAAAAACAAAAACCCCCAACTGTGTTGGAGGAATGTCCTTTGACCAAAGTCAATTTGCCATACAAAAGATAGTCATATATTATTCATTTTGAGCTTTTGCAAGTGCTTCTTTTTCAGCCTTGCGCTGAGCTCTTTTTTTCTTTGCCTTGTAACCTAAAAGCTTGTCAAGATGTTCGTCAGGGGTGGTGCAAGTGCCGAGGGTAACGGTTGAAGAACCGTAAATACCGTGGAAATCTGAGCCACCGGTCATAAGAAGCTTCTTTTCTTTACAAATGCCGCCGAGCATTTCAATCTCCATATCGGAAGCTGACGGATGCCAAACCTCAATACCGTCAAGACCCATCTCAACATAATCGTCAATCTCGTCAAAATTATCAAGAAAAGCAGGGTGAGCAAGAACGGCAATACCGCCTGCACCGTGAATTTCGTCAATAACTTCCTTAACATCAGGGTACTTGGTAGGAGCTAAAAGATTTGTTTCGCTGTCAGGCGAAAAGAGCGCATCATAAAGGTCGCCGAAGATTTTGTCGGTATATCCGGCGTCCATAAGAGCGTGCATAATATGCTGCTTGAATAAATTTGTTGAGCCTGAAGCGTGGCTGATGATAAATTCCGTTGAAACAGGAAATCTTGCCGCAACTTTAAGCATCATAATTTGACCTGCCCTTTTGCGTGCAACCGAAGTACGCTTGCAAATACCCTCAAGCCTGTCCGGTGTGTCGGCAAGATAACAGAGAATGTGAACCTTTTTACCGGCTTCGTTATCAAAAGCGGAAAGTTCAACTCCCGGTATAACATTAACTCCGTAACGCTTACCGATAACCTGTCCTCTTACTGTGCCTGCAAGGCAGTCATGGTCTGTTATGGCAATAGTATCAATACCGCTTTTTTGAGCGATAACAATAAGGTCTTCAATGCCAACAGATCCGTCGCTAAGTTTTGTATGACAATGTAAATCTGCTGCCATAACAATCTCCTTTCGATTAAATAGACAGTTAAACTGCTATTTGGTGAGTAATAAAGTAGGGTTAGCACTTTTACTAAAGCCCCGTAGTTTACTTAGAGTAAAAATGCAGTTTGTCCCTCAACATATAGGATAACATATTTATTATTATTTTTCAAGTTTATTTTAGACAATTATTCTCTTTTTTAACACCTAATCGCCAAAAAATACACAAATAGGCTTATTAACGATTAAATAATTTTAAAACTCGATTGAGCCTGCTTATCGGAAGACCGACAACATTAAAATAATCACCGTCGATTTTTTCCACAAGAAGTGAGCCTTTGCCCTGAATACCGTATGAACCCGCTTTGTCAAAAGGCTCACCGGTTGCAATATATTCTTCAATTTCTTCGTCGGTCAATTCAAACATTTTAACCTTGGTTTGGACGCTGAAAGTTTCAATCTTTTCGCCTTTAATAACGCTTACGCCGGTAAAAACGCTGTGTTCCCTGCCGCTGAGCATTCTAAGAGTTGCAAAAGCGTCGGCTTTATCCCTCGGTTTGCCCAAAATTTTGCCGTCAAGTGCAACAACAGTATCGGCGCCGATAACAATATCGGTTTCATTTTTAAGCGGCTGGGCTTTAATTTTTGAAAGGTATTCGACAGCTTTATCGGGAGTAATGCCCTGCGGCAAAGTTTCGTCAACATCGGCGCTTTTAACCGTAAAATCAGTTGTTATAAAAGACAGAAGTTCCCTTCTCCTCGGCGATTTTGAAGCTAAAATAATCATTAAAGTGCACCTCTTTGGTAAAGTCCTCTTGTATATTTAAAATCGGGTTTTGCACCGCTTTCATAAAGTGAAATTATATTTTCCACCTGCTTTTCACTTTCAATAGTAAAAGCAAAATGGATAAAATCGGTGTAAATTTCGTCAAGCCTGTCAAGCATATATGTCGGCACGCAGTTAAGCATTTCAACGCAGGGGAAATCGCTGCAAATAACAGGGAATTCCATGCCCTTTCTGTCTGTCAAATGACCGTGTTTGTTACATTCAAAACAGCCGATATCATTTTTTATAGGGCAATTACGGGTGAGCATAAGCGACGCATATCCATAAACGAACATACCCGTATCAGGTGCATTAATATTGTTAATTTGCGACTGAGTAAGCTCAAAAGACAAAATCGGTCGGTCAATAAGATTTGCCGAAACGCTGTTAAACACATTCAAGCCGAAATCGCCCCAAACTTCAAATCCCATATCTTTGCAAAGTTGATAAGAGCCGATATTACCGCAAAGTGCCTTGCTGACCCCTGCCCTTTTGAGCTTTTCAAGCTTCGCTTTAAGTTCGTTTTCAATGCCGAAAAGCCCCCTCGGCATAACGACACCCGCGCGGTTGTCAACAAAATCTTCAACCGCCGAATCAATAGGAATAAATACCGTTTTAAACGGATGCTTATCCGGTATTTGGCTCGCACTTTTAAACGAGGCAGTAGCATAAGGAACGCTGTTTTTAGCCTTTGCTCTAACCACATCAAAAGCCTTGTATTTAAAGCTGATTTTGTCCGTTTTGTTAAGCTTTTCAACAGCTTCCCTTCTCATTTCATTTATCTTGGAAGCAGGTAAAATCAAGCCGTCGTCAACAGTGATATTAACCTCATTCGCGTAAAACTGAGTACCGCCGAGTTTACTGAGCCTTTCGGTCAAGCTTTCGGCAGTCATAGGCTTGTTTATTGCTTTTTCAGGCACATCACCCACTACTTTTACGCTCTTGCCGCCGCTCGTCATTTTAAGCACTGCATTTTCTCCGTTTTTGCAGACAAAATCGATATTTGCAGGCAGAAGCGGCATTTCTTTTTCATAATTTTTTGCAATTTCTTTAAGCACACTGTTTGAAGCAGAAACAACATCTTCCTTTTGCCTTGTGCCAAACATATTTTTGTCAAGCTTGCCGTTAAGGTATCCGTCGGTAAAACCGCTCCTTGAAAAAACGCTTCTTAGCATAAATTCGTCAGACGCAGTATATTTGCCGTCTATCGCTTTTTTAACGGCTGAAACGGCGGCACTGACATATTCCGGTCTTTTCATCCTGCCCTCAATTTTAAGGCTTGTTATGCCGACAAGCCTGTCAAGCTCACCGACAAGGCTCAGATCTTTAAGCGACAGAGCGTGAGTCGCATTACCGCCCGCGGTGAATGGTAAACGGCACGGCTGAGCGCAAAGCCCCCTGTTACCGCTCCTTGAGCCAATCATAGACGACAGATAGCACTGACCCGAAACGGACATACAAAGCGCGCCGTGGACAAAAAGTTCAAGTTCAAGCGAAGTGTTTTCCCTGATTTCTTTAATCTCGTCAAGGCTCATCTCTCTCGGCAAAACTATGCGCTTAAAGCCCATTTGCTCCGCCGCTTTTGCACCCGACGGCGACATAATGCTCATTTGGGTTGAACCGTGAAGCCTTACAGACGGGAAATGCTCCATAATCATTTTTGCCACACCGATATCCTGAACGATAAATGCGTCGATTCCGTTTGAAAGAGCGTCTTTGACCGCATTATATGCCTCTCTCATTTCGTCATCGGACACAACAATATTGAGCGTTAAGTAAACCTTAACACCCCTTTTGTGGCAATACTCGACTGCCCTTTTCATTTCATCATTATCAAAATTGCCGGCGTTGCGACGGGCATTAAACGACTTACCGCCAAGATAAATCGCATTTGCACCGCTACGCACACCGGCAACAAGTGACTCCATACTTCCCGCAGGAGCCAAAATTTCAAATTTCATACTGTTTCTCTTTCGACTGAAATTACTTGTTTGCAGCAAGCTTGTCCCTAAGGTCGCTTATCTCACGATTAAGCCTTTCAACCTCGCGCCTTGCAACATCAACTTCCATTCTTGCCCTTGCGCTGTCCTCAAGATAATCTTTAATTTGAGCGCGAAGATTATCGGCGGAAGCAGTAGCCTTTTTGCTTGCGTCGGCATTGTCAAGTGCAACGAGCACAGCCGCCTGTGTCACCGAAAGTGACGGATTAGCGTTAATAATCGCCCTCATATTTTCGCTGATTTCGTCAGCAAGAGTTTCAACATATTCCGGTTCATCTTCGGTAACTATTGTATAGCTTGCGCCACCGATTTTTACATGTACTTTGTTTTTATTCATAATTAGCACCTTCAATTAAATCGACATATTTCTACTCAATAAGTATACCAACAATAATTGAACTTGTCAATGCGAATAAATTAGTAGTTTAACAAAATTTTAGCAAAAGTTTATATTATTTTTCTTGATAAATTTGCTTCATTATTTTAAAATATAAATGTAAAATATTTCGGAGGAAGTAATTTATGGATGAATTTGGCACAAATAAAATAGGATACTACTTAACCGCTGTAGCAAACTTTTTCAAGCACAGCGCAACCGACATTCAAAAGAAAATTTATCCAAGCAGGCTTTCGGCTTCAAACGGATATATTCTTTCTTTTCTTTGCGAAAACGAGGACAAGGATATTTTTCAAAAAGATATTGAAAAAGAGTTTGATATCGGGCGTTCAAGTGTATCGGCTATACTTAACGAATTTGAAAAATACAATCTTATTGAGCGAAAGAGCGTAACAAGTGACGGCAGGCTTAAAAAAGTAGTAGTAACCCCTGCGGCAAAAATTATAAATGACGCCTGTAAAAAAGAGATTAATCATTTTTTCTATGACCTTGCAAGTGATTTGAGCGACGACGAAGTAAAAACTTTTGTCAAAGTTTTAAGCACTATGAAGAAAAACAGTGAAAGAATGAGATATGACAGTCTTTTTTGAAACTTAACTTAATATGATTTTTAAAACCACCTTTAGGGGTGGTTTTGTTTTTTTGCACATTTGCATAAATGTAATAAAATTATAATATTTATATCATAGACAATTACAAAAAATTATGATATTATATATAGGATATATGCTGTGGTATTGCGCTTTGCGGCAACACAGCTATTTTTTAGGGTTACGAGGGTTTCATATGAACGACTATAAAATAGAAGTAGTCAATTTAAATATTACTAACAATTATGTTGAAATGACAGTTGAACTTACCGGGGAAAAGGAGCTTTACTATCCGAGAATTTCGGCTTGCTTTTACAGTGATAACGACAACCGTATTTTGCCTATGGACTTAAAATCGTGTAACGGCAACAAAGCTGTTGCGATAGGTATATTTGACGCACCTTTTCTTTTTTATAACAATAACAAAAATCAAAATGTTAAAGTTGACTTTTTGTTCAGTGACGGCACCGGCAACAATTTAATAGTCAAGCCGGAAAAGAAAATTATCATTCCCGTTAAGAAAAAGAGCAAGTTATCGCATTTCTTTTCAAGCAGTAAAAGAGAAAAAACAAAAATGCTTTTCTCAATTTTAATGAGTGTACTCTTTTTGCCGTATAAAAGGATGAAAGTTCAGCCTAACAAGGTCACTTTTTTGTCAAACCGTGCCGACAGATTAACCGGAAATATTAAATCGGTCTTTTTTGAAATGACAAAAATTGACGGCATTGAAATCAATGTTCTTTGCAAAAGAGGCGGACTTAAAGAAAATTTGCCGAATCTTTTTAAATTCTTAAAGCTTTATTCAACAAGTTCGGTTGTATTTGTTGACGATTACTATCATTTCCTTTCTTATTTAAAGAAAAAGGATGATGTAAGGCTCATTCAGCTTTGGCACGCCTGCGGCGCGTTTAAAACATTCGGCTTTTCAAGGCTCGGCCGTGACAGCTATTTAAGGCAGAGTTCGCCTAACCACAGGCAATACGACTATGTTGTTGTAAGCTCAAACGAGGTTATTCCGTACTATGCGGAGGGCTTCGGCGTTGCTATGAATAAAGTAATTGCGCTCGGCTCGCCGAGGTGCGACGTGCTTGAAAAAGAAGATTACAAAAAGCGTTTTCGCAAAAAGTTTTACAAGGAAAACGAGCAGCTCAAGGGCAAAAAGATTATGCTCTTTGCTCCTACTTTCCGCGGCGGCGGTATGGGCAACTGCCGTTATCCGGTTGAAAAGTTTGAAACCGATAAAATATTTGAAAACATAAGCGATGACTGGGTAATACTTGTCAAAATGCATCCTTACCTTAAAGAAAGACCGGTATGCTCACCTAAGTATCAAGGCAGAATGATTGACTTCACCTCAAAATACGATGTTAATGATTTGCTTCTTGTTACCGACTTGCTTATAACCGACTATTCAAGTGTTATTTTTGAGGCTTCTATAGTTGATATTCCTATGTTGTTTTTCGCATTTGACCTTAACGAATACAGCCGTGACAGAGATTTTTATTGCAACTTTGCTTCATTCGTTCCGGGTAAAATTGTGCTTAATACCGATGAAATGATTGATTCGATAAACAATAACGATTTTAAAAAGGAACTTGTTAAACCGTTTAGGCAAAGGTATTTCGGCGAAACCACCGGAAACGCAACCAAAAATGTTGTTGAATTTACAAAGGAGCTTTTAAAAGAATAATGTTTGATTGCAAAATGATAATCAACAAAATGAATATAGACAGAAATAAGCTTAAAATATCCGTTTCATTCAGTTGCCCGTTTGATATTGATGTCACTTCTCCAAAGGCAAAAATCGTTTTTAAATGCGGTGAAAAAACAAGGCGGCTTCCGTTTTTGGTTACCAATTATTTTAGGCAAAAACAAAGCAGCTCTTGTATTGTTGTTTGCTCTTATTCATTTTTACTTGACAACTTATATTATAACTACACCTGCGATGATGATATCAATGTAAGAATTGATTTTTATTACGGCGAAAATGAAGTAATCGGTGTACCGTTTACCGTTTCGACCAATGTTTTGACTGAAAATCAAAATATCGAACTTGACGAAAAATATATTGAATACGAGTGTTTTGACGGCGTTACCGTTTTTTCTGACGAGGGTGAATTTATCGACGACAGAAAAAAAACAAAAAACACATATTCATTCGACTTCGACTGCGATAACAACAAATTTGTTATTCATCAATTCCCCGAAAACAGGCAAAATGAAAGTTTCGTTCAAAAGAGCGTGCTTATCGTTGCGGTTATAAGACTTTTATTCTTTATTTTAAGATTAGCGCTCAGCATTGTTCTTTTGCCTTATTTTGTTATTGACGGCTTCTTGGCTGCACTCGACATACTGCCGAGGCGCAAAACGCAGAAAATCGATTCCGTTTTAAAAAATATATTTGTTCAAATTAAAATTAACATTTCATCTTTTATGAAAACAAGTTTTAAAAAGAATAATTTTCTTGAAAACATACGAAAGCCGCTTTATTTTCTTGCAAAGATTTATTATAAACACCTTTCTAAAAAGCCTATCGTTAAAAATCAAATTGCATTTATGTCGGGCAGGCGTGACGAAATCGGCGGCAACCCGGAGTATGTTTACAACCTTATTAAGGACCGTGACGACATTGAGTTTAAATTTCTTATGTTCTCCGACCCTGCCGGTCACAGGAGAATTAAGAATATCGTCAAGTTTTTAAAGCTTTATGCCACATCTAAAGTTGTTATTGTTGACGACTATTTCAGGCTTCTTAACTTGGTTACAAAGCGAGATGATGTCAAGCTTTTCCAACTTTGGCACGCTTGCGGCGCGTTTAAGACTTTCGGTTTTACAAGGCTTGGCAAAAAGGGCGGCCCTAAGCAAACCGACCCTAACCACAGAATGTATGACTACGCAATAGTAAGTTCAAAAGAGATTGCGAAGCATTATGCCGAGGGCTTTGGTTTGAGCGACGAAAATGTTGTTGCAACAGGTATTCCGAGAACCGATATTTTTATGGACAAGGAATACGAAAAAACCATTCAAACTTCATTTTATGAAAGGTATCCTCAGCTTAAAAGCAAAAAAATTATGCTTTTTGCTCCTACATTCAGGGGCAACGGTCAAATGAGTGCTTATTACCCGCTTGACGCATTTGATGTGGAAAAAGCGTACGAAGGTCTTGGCGGCGAATATGCTATACTTATTAAGCTTCACCCGTTTTGTCAGGAAAGATTTGAAATACCTGAAAAATACAGTGACTTCATAATTGATATGAGTGAGGAGGACGAGCTTAACGACCTTCTTTTCGTTACCGATTTGCTTGTTACCGACTATTCAAGCGTTATTTTTGAAGCTTCGCTTCGCAATATCCCTATGATGTTTTACGCTTTTGACTTATACGATTACATTTCAAGCAGAGATTTTTATTATGATTTTGAAAGCTTCGTTCCGGGCAAAATCGTATTCAGCGAAAACGAACTAATCAACTGCATTAACAATAATGATTTTGAGCAGGAAAAAGTTAACGGCTTTAAAAACAAGTTCTTTGACGACCTTGACGGTAAATCAAGCGACCGAGTTGCACACTTGATTTTAGAAAATTTAGATATATAATATAAATATAAAACCAATTATATATAAGGAGTTTAAATTTATGGTTTACGCAGTAATATTAGCAGGCGGCGTCGGCTCAAGAATGGGCGGCGACAAGCCAAAGCAGTACCTTACAGTTAAGGATAAGCCTATCATTATTTACACTATTGAAAAATTCATTGCCGTTCCTCAGTTTGAAAAGATTATTATTCTTTGCCCTAAGCAGTGGGTTGAGCACACAAAAAATCTTATCGAAAAGCATATTGCTCCGGCTAAAGATTCAATAGCAGTTATTGAAGGCGGCGACACAAGAAATGAAACTATAATGAACGCAATTTCATATATCGAGCAAGAGGGTCAGCTTAACGACGACACTATTATCGTTACTCACGACAGTGTAAGACCTTTTGTTACAAAAAGAATTATCGAAGAAAATATTGAATTTGCAAAGCAGTACGGTGCTTGCGACACTGTTGTACCTGCTACAGATACCATTGTTGAAGCGCTCGACAATACAATTATCAGTTCTATTCCTGACAGAAGCAAGATGTATCAGGGTCAAACTCCGCAATCTTTCAATGCGCTCAAGCTTAAAAACATTTACGGCGCATTGACCGACGAGGAAAAAGACATACTTACCGACGCTGCAAAGATTTTTGTTATCAAGAGTGAAAAAGTTGCGCTCGTTGAGGGTGAAACATTCAATATGAAAATAACATATCCTTATGACCTCAGAGTGGCAAAGTCTTTGTTGGAGGACGAAAATAATGATTAATACAGTTTACAGGCTCGTTGCGCCGAGGAGATTTGAAATTGCATTTGAGGACATTAATCTTTTTGGCGAAAATGCAATAGTCAGACCTACATATCTTTCAATTTGCAATGCCGATATGAGGTATTATCTCGGTACCCGTGACGCCAAAGTGCTTGCCGAAAAGCTTCCTATGGCGCTTATTCACGAGGGTGTCGGTGAAGTTGTACACGACCCGTCGGGCACATTCAAGCCGGGTGACAAGGTTGTTATGGTCCCTAACGCACCTTGCGAAACCGACGACTACATTGCAGAAAACTATCTTCGTTCTTCAAAATTCTGCGGTTCTTCTATGGACGGCTTTTTGCAGGAATTTGTTGAAATTTCACCTAAAAGGCTTGTTAAGCTTCCGGATGATATTGATATGAGAGTTGCGGCATTTACCGAGATTGTTTCCGTTTCCGTTCACGCCATTTCCCGTTTTGACAAAATTGCGCACGACCGCAGAGAAACTATAGCTGTTTGGGGCGACGGCAACCTCGGCTATATCACCTCCCTTTTCCTCAAATATCATTTCCCGCAGTCTAAAATTGTCGTTTTCGGCACAGTTGCGGACAAGCTTGCAGATTTCACTTTTGCAGACGAAACCCACCTTGTTAACAAAGTTCCCGACGGTTTCACTATGGACCACGCATTTGAATGTGTCGGCGGCAACGGAAGTCCTATTGCCATCGAGCAAATTATCGGTCTTATTAAGCCGGAGGGTACAATTTCAATCTTGGGCGTAAGCGAATACCCCGTTCCTATCAACACTCGTATGATTCTTGAAAAAGGTCTTCGTATGTTCGGTTCTTCCAGAAGCGGCGTTAAGGACTTTGCAAAAACAGTTGATATGTACGAAAAGCACCCTGAAATTATCGATTACCTCGGTAACCTTATCAGCTCGGTTAACACTGTTCGTACAACAACGGATATCAAAAATGCATTTGAAAAAGATACTCAAAAATCATTCGGCAAAACCATTATGAAATGGGAAGAATGATAACTCAATAAATAAATCAAGCCTGCTGTAATCATACAGTAGGCTTTTTGTTATTAATATAAATTATATTATAATCGGTTGACGGCTACGAGTAATTGTGCGCAAGCACAAGAGACACGAGACTCCAAATTTGGCGACCTCAAGGAGCAACAAATTTGGGAGAAACAGTTCGGGGAACTTTTTCGTAATGAGTAGTTTATTGCGGGCGGATAATATCCGCCCCTACGGTTGTCTTTTTAATTTAGATATCCTAATATGAAATGAATATCGTAGGGGCGAATACCATTCGCCCGCTAAACTATAATTTACGCAACGAAAAGGAGAACCTTTCGGTTCTCCCTTTCTTTTACTTATTTAGTTTTAACTGTCTTAGCCTTTGACCAAGAGGAGTAAACTTTTTTGCCGTTCACTGTTTTATATGTACGAATACGAACATAATACTTCTTCTTTGCCTTGAGCTTTTTAACGGTGGTTTTGGTTGTTTTCTGCTTCTTGATTGTTACGGTTTTCTTGTTTTTCTTAAACTTTTTATCCGTAGCAAGTTGAATTTGATAACCCTTTACACCCTTAACCTTTGTCCAAGTGAGGGCGATTGCTTTCTTTGAGCCTTTCACTTTTTTAAACTTCGCACCCTTAGGCTTAGCAACTGCTTTTGTTGTGGTTTGAGTTGCAGGCTGTGTTGTTGCTTGCTGAGTTGTTGTAGTTGCAGCAACAATAGGTGCTGTCGTAGTAACCGTTGTCGGTTCTGTAGGAGCCGGGGCAGGAGCAACTGTAGTAGGTACACTTGTCGGCTGAGGTTGAGTTGTAACAGTTGTAGGCTGAGGAGCAGGCTGTGTAGTTGTTGTGCTCGGTTCAGGTGTTGGTGTCGGGTCAACGCTCGGTTCACTGCTATAATGAATTGTTGCATTTAACAAGCAATCATTTCCATCTCCGACAGTAATACTATTCCATTCACTTTCGATACCTGAATAGTAAACATCTTTTAAGCTTGTGCAATCATAAAATGCACACCAACCAATACTAGTTACGCTGTCAGGTATTGTTACGCTTGTTAAACTTGTGCAAAAATTAAATGCATAATTGCCAATACTTGTTACGCTGTCAGGTATTGTTATGCTTGTTAAGCTTTCGCAATCTCCAAATGCAATTTGACCAATACTTGTTACGCTGTTTGGTATTGTTACGCTTGTTAAACTTGTGCAATTATAAAATGCCCTATCACCAATACTTGTTACGCTATTCGGTATTGTTATGCTTGTCAAACTTGTACAATATAAAAATGCATAATCATCAATACTTGTTACGCTATTTGGTATTGTTACGCTTGTTAAGCTTGTGCAATTATAAAATGCCTCATCGCCAATACTTGTTACTGACTTACCAGCGATAGTTGACGGGATATCAAGATTTGTTTCAGAGCCGGTATACTTGGTAATTGTTACAGTATTATCAGAATTGATGTAATACGAAAAATCACCGTCTGTTTCTGCACTTGCAGTTAGGTTCAGTCCGGCAGTTATGCTAAGAATCATAACGAGTGACATCAATAAACTAATTACTTTTTTCATCGAATCTCTCCTTTGAAATAAAAAAAACATTTAGCAATGTAATTATATCACACCCCAAAATCATATTCAATACAACAAAACGCATAAAAATAAAGGATGCCGTTTTTGGCATCCTTTTAATAAAATAAAAAAATCAATTCAAAATAAAGCTGTTTTGCGGGTTCATAATATTGTTATTGCTCATTTTAAACTCAAGGGATGAAAATGCTGTTTTTTCCTGAAGTTCAAAGTGTGAATCTTGCATAGTGTAGCTTTTTTCCTGAGTTTGCGTTTCTGTTGTTTCCTGCGCTTCTTCCTCATCATTTGACGGGGTATAAGCATAAATGTAGCCGTAAAACTTTTGACCGTAGTGGCGCGACATATTGTAATAAGTTTTTGTATTAAAATATTTGCCGCCCCAGTGCGACTCCGACACGGTAATACTGCCGTCATTATTTATTTCTTCAACTATTGCAACATGGTTTGACCAGCAGGCAACTGCGCCGCGCTCGGCAACATCGCCATATTCGTAATAGCCGTTTCTTTTGTTTATAGACCACCATTGACCTGCATCGCCGCGGTTAAGTTTCGGTGCTTCGCCGTTGAGCTCGTAGAGCCTGCCGTAAGCGTATGCAACGCAATTAGGCATACCGTAGCCCTGCTTGGCATAAACATTGAGTTTACGGGTGTAGTAAGGTTCACCGTTTGGGCTTGTAAGCCTCGGTTCAAATTCTTTTGCAAGAGCTGTGCAAGGGGTAAGGGTTAAAATAAGCACTGTTATAATAACCATAACTATTCCTTTTTTCAGTATCTTTGCCAAAATAACGCCTCCTTTTCAAGCGACGCAAACATTTTAGCATAATTTACAATTTGTAATCTATAGCAAAAAGCAACAAGTATTTTGTAACTATTTTGTAATAAATATACCGATTAGCCAAACTTTCGTCAAAATCATTGACAAAAAAGCGTGACTTATTAGACTTTTGTCTGTTTTAATACAGATTAAATGATAAAAAATCGGCAGAAAAGTTACAATCTCTCCTGCCGAATACAAAGTGTATTATAATATTTTAATAAACATAAGGCGAACACTGTTCGCCAACCAATCCCTCAGTCAAACAAGTTGACAGCTCCCTTTGCAAGGGAACCATAAACTATAATTTACTTATTATTTTTGATAATCAATGCAATCGGTTGTAATGAGGGTTACGCCGTTATCTTCAAGCTTTTTCATAACTGATGGGTCATTAATGGTCCACGCACCGAGGTCAAGACCCTCGTCCTTGCACTTTTGAAGAATATTGTTTTCAAAATTCTTTTCCTTATTACCGTTGAAGTCGATACCGCAATCGAGAATATTTCTTGCGTTTTTGATATCATCTTCGGTAATTTCCTGAACGAGATAATATGTTTTATCAAGCGTGAGGGCACGAATTTTTTGCAAATTTTCAAGGTGGAACGAAATATAAACTGCAGAAAGCTTATATTCATTTACAAGCTCAACAACTTCGTTATAATGCTCGGTATTATTTTTACCTTTAAGCTCGATAACAGGGGTCATATTGTATTTTTGACAAATTTCAAGATATTCTTCAAGCGAGCAAATTGTAAGGTTAGGATAATCGGCAATGTTGACACCGTTATCAACCTTCATCGCTTTAAGCTCGTCATATGTTTTCTTTTCAACCCAGGCGGTTTTATCCATCATACGGTAAGTATTTGTATCGTGGGAAACGACCCAAACGCCGTCCTTAGTTCTGTAAATATCGCACTCGGCGCCCCAATAGCCGTGTTCACCTGCTGCTTCAAACGATGCAACTGTGTTTTCAGGTGCAACGCTTCGCATACCTCTGTGAGCAACGAGGGTTACATCATCCGTAGTTGAAACAACGGTATAATCTTTTGTTTCGCAGTACCAATGGAGCACGCAAACGCCTGCAACAACGGTAGCGACAATAAGAAATGCAAGCACGCAAACAATAACAAGAACTATAGTCTTTTTCTTTTTAGACCATTTTTTCTTTTCTTTTTTATTGTCGTCGTTTTGATTAATTTCTTCTGTTTCAATTACTTCAACTTTATTTTCTTCACTCATTTTTATTATCCTCCGTTTCTTTTTTTGCGTCATTATTTTGCTCAGGGAATTTGATTACTTTGCTGTTTTCTGTGCAAAATCTGCCCTTAATATCCCATTCACCTTTCATTCCTTTAGCGGCAGCGCCAAGCTGAAAATGAAGCTGAGCAATGCCGAAATCAAGACTTTTATCAGAATACGGTTCGTCAACATAGCCGCTGATAACTCCGTTTTCATACTTAAAATGAACCGGTCGCCTGTTAGTGGCAGACGGTGCTTTTTCAACAAGCTTGAATGCGTATTCATAATAAGCCGGAAGCTTTTCGTCGCAAACCTCAATCATTTTTTGATAGGGCTTATTGTTTTTATGCGTTGCGTTATACATAAGCTTTTCTTTTGTGCTGAGTTTATCTTTAACATAACCCACCACAATTACGGCATAAAGCCTATGCTTTTTTGGCAAATCAATGGCTTCATACACCTTATTTTCATCATAAGTGCCAGAAACCCAGCAAGTACCGAGCCCATGATAAACGCATTGAAGCACGATTGACTCGCCCCAATAGCCACTCATAATTCTCGCCTTTTCCGTGTCCTCGCCGCAAACAGCGATGTATGAAAACTTACCGGAAAAAATCTTGAACGCAGGAGTGCCGTCCTCAACAAGCTGAAATTCAAGCCCGCTCGCATCATTAACAGCATCAACCATATTTCTGAGAACATCAAGAATTTCTTTAGGCAGTGCTCTTGTTTTGTAACTTCTTCTTGATGTTCTGAGGTCTATTGCTTTGATATATTCTTCATTTGTCATAATATAAAATTCCTATATCTTTTAAAATTATATAGTAATTATACCATATTCAAATATCAAACTCAACATTGTAATGCTTTATCCATGCATAAATTTGGTAAATATACGCTCCAATTTGCGGCACACCCATAAGTTGACCGTACCACGGCTCAGGGAGAGAATCGGGATTTTGCATAATTTCATACAAATTATCGGCATTTATCCAATCTCTAAGCGGAGTTGAACTGTCGGTAAGAGCGTCATAAAGAAGTTCTTTAACCCTTGCAAAATAAACAGGGTTATGAGTTTTTGGATAAGGGCTTTTCTTTCGCCAAGCAATTTCCTTTGGCAGGTCATTTTCAAACGCTTTTCGCAAAATTCCCTTTTCCCTGCCGTCAAGCGCTTTAATATTCCACGGAAGATTATAGGTATACTCAACAAGCCTATAGTCGCAAAACGGAACTCTCACTTCAAGTGAAGATTCCATACTCATAACATCTTTGCGGGCAAGGAGCGTTTGCATAAACCAGTCGAGATTGAGTTTAAACATTTCTCTCATTCGCCTGTCTGTTTTTGTATCGGTTTCAAGATACGACACATCTTTGAGCGTATTCAAATAAGCATTTCTCAAATAATCTTCGCCGTAAGGTAAAAAGCCGTCTTTAAGTATGCTTTGCCTAAGCTTCGTGCTTCGTGCCCACGGGAATGAATCTTCAAAAAGCACTTCTTTTCTGTGATACCACGGGTAGCCTGCAAAAATTTCGTCGGCACATTCGCCGGAAAGACAAACTGTAAAATCTTTCTTTACCTCTTTGCAAAAGAGCATAAGGGATGAATCAATATCGACAAAACCGGGAACACCCCTTGCTATCGTCGCTTTTTCAAGTGCATTTGCAACATCTCTGTTATCAAGCACAACATTATGATGATAAGACCCTATATAGCTTGAAATTATGTCGATATAGTCTGAATCTTTATTCGGCTGAAAAAGGCTCTTTTTAAAATATTTGTCGTTATCGGTATAATCAACAGAATAAGTATGAAGCACCTTGCCGTTCTTTTTGTATTCGTCGCTCGCAATTTTGGAAATGATTGACGAATCAAGCCCGCCCGAAAGAAAAGTTGAAAGCGGAACATCGCTGACAAGCTGGCGCTTTATCGAATCTTTAACGAGTTCATATGTGTGCTCTATCGCTTCATCCTCGCTCTCGCTGTTTTCTTTCGCTTCAAGTTTCCAATATGAAAATGTATTGATTTTTCCGTCTTTATAAGTCAAAAAATGTGCAGGTAAAAGCTCCTCAATATCTTTAAAAATCGCCTTGCCCATTGTTTTTGCAGGACCGAGCATAAATATCTCGTTAAGTCCTTCTTCATCAACAATCGGCTTAACTTCGCTTATGCACAAAAGGCTTTCAATCTTGCTAGCAAAGGCAAAATATGATTTTGTTTTTGTAAAGTAGAACGGCTTTACGCCTATTCTGTCACGGGTGGCAAAAAGTGAATTTTCTTTTTTATCATAAATAGCATAGGCAAAAATACCGTTAAACTTTTTAACGCTCTCCTCTTGCCATTTGTCATACGCTTTCAGCACAACCTCGGTGTCGCAATGGGTATCAAATTTGTAGCCATAGCTTTCAAGCTCTTTCCTAACTTCGTCTGTATTATATAACTCTCCGTTATAAACAATAACATACTTGCCGAAATGCATAGGCTGAGCACCGTTTTCAACATCAATAACAGCAAGTCGCCTGTGAATAAGCGCCGTGCTCGGCGTTATATAAGCGCCCGCAGAATCGGGACCTCTGTTTTCAAGCGTTTTGCTGATGTTTTGAATAAGTAATCTTTCACCTCTTAAATCAATGTTACTGCTGAGTAAACCGGCAATGCCGCACATAAAATCACCTCGTGATTATTATATGCGGCACGCTTTTAAAGGTTATTTAATTGTTTAATTCAAAATGATTTTCAATAGTTTTCCACTCATTTTTTGAAAATTCATCTTTTAATTTTTCACTTGATACTTCGTTATAAATTTCTTCAAATTTTTTAAATTTATCGTAATCGGAATTCATGCTTGAAGTGTCAACACTGTCATACTTTTCAAAAACTTTCTTGAGCGTTTTAAAATCATCTTTTTTGCTTATTTCAAAAAATCTATTAGCAAAATCATCACTGCTGTAGACATTGTTATTTTTGGTGTATCCTGTGTTAAAACGCTCTTTCACATCGTCACCCTGAGTAATATCTAAACTGTCTAACACATAAAATGTTTTTAAATTCGCCCAAAATTCAGAATCGAACTGCCATATCCTATCATCATATTCTCCGCAAATTCTGTCAAAAGTATGGCTCATTTCGTGAATAAGCGCAAATGTTTCAATATTACAAACTTTACTTTCATTAAACTTTGAAACATTATTCAGTACATTTAAAACTTGGCTTTCATCTATATAAACAGGGTATCCGGCGTTGCCGAAATCTGCCTTTTGAGAAGTTAAAACAAAATTTGTTTTGCCGTAAGTATAATCATTACCTACCAATTCTTTAAGTGATTTTCTACATTTTGACAGAAAGTTCAAATATGATACTATATCTGTATCTTTTGCTTTTGATTTTTGAATATCGGTTTTTAAAAACACTGCATTTATGCATTTATCATCAGACGAAAAAATGCAACATTCATCCACTTCTTCCACTGGTTTTACGCTAATCTCATCAACTGAAACATCGCCTTTCAGCTTAGCTTCTTCACTACCTAAAAGAATAGAAAAATCAATCTTGCCGTCATAACAATAAACAATTCTTGATATCTTTTTCCAAGCAAGTTCATCACCGTTATCTGTAGACGAATTGATATAATTTGAAAAAATAAAAGAAGATGTCATATCACTTTCGTTATTATATTTTATTTTAACGCCGTCATCTGCATTGTTGCAATTAAGTTCGCTTGAGCAGATATATGCAGATATTTCATAAAATTTATCTTTTTGCAAATCTTGCACAGTATAGTTCATTTTGGCGAAAGAATAATCGTAAAATAAAAATTCATATGCTGTTTTTTTATCTTTTACACCGTAATCTTTGCTGTATTCAACATTGTCGCCAACTTGAATATCAGAAGATTTTAAAGTATTACTGCAAGCCGTAACACTAAATAATATAAATAATATGCAAAAAAATAAAGCAAATGATTTTTTCATAATAATATTCACCTAATAAAAAACATATTAGCAACCAAAAAGGCTGCTAATATGTCATTATTTTATCTGATATTTACATATTCCGGAGAACTTTGGTTATACATATTGATATTGTTACCGTTTTCATCTGTAAATGTATTTGTAAATGTATCAGTTACAGGATCATAATCAAATACATGCCAAACAGTTCCGATTCTATTTGTAGGTACACGATATGTTGCAATAAGATCATTGCCCTTATATACTCTTACAGTTGCTCCACTGTTTGAAAGGACTGTTGATGACGAACTGGATTTGTTTGAATAGTCGTGAACAAAGTATTGATATTTACCACCGGTGTTAAAACCATTAATAGTGATTGTTTCCGGACCGTAACTTGTAGTATCATCTACATCAAGATTTGAATTGTCGTTGTTTGTTGGGTACTTGTCACTGTAATAAACATGATAAGTGCTGTTGTTACCGTTTACTCCACCGTATAAATGAGAATCTAAATCGCTTGGATATTCACCCCAAGTAAGAATAATTCTCATTGTTCCTTCAAGAGATGCATCATAAACATTAAGGGTAACGCTTATAAATGTTGTTTCGTCATCTTCTATAGCAAAACTTGAAATCGTTTTTGAATAGCCGTCAGCACCAACAACTATTGTATAGTTACCTACAGGAAGTTCATTAGAAATACTTCCGTCATTATCTGCATTACCGGTTGCTACAGTATTGCCTGCGGTATTATTGTATCCGTTATAAATACTATATTGTGCATTTGGAATTCTGTTTCCGTTAACAGCATTTAAAACAACACACTCAAGGGTACCGGTGCCCTGTGAATCTTTACGAATCATTATATAGTCTTGAAGTTGGTTTTCACCCTCGTGTTCAATTTTTTCATTTGAAGTATATCGCTTGTAACCCGAAGCAGAAACCTCTATTCTGTAATTGTTCTTTCCGAGTGACTGGAGAGTTTTGAATGTTCCGTCAGATTCCGTATATGTTGTTGCTACCAAAACATTTCCGGAATACACTTTAATATTTGCACGAGATATACCCTCGTGATTACTTTTTAATATTCGTCCGCTAAAAGTACCGACGCCATATGCACACTTGTCAACTTTGTGTCCGTTTTCAAGATGCATTTGACCCTTAAACGGACTGTTCTTCTTAGTCCAAATTTCCCAAGTAAGATTAATATCATTTTTAATCTTTTTTATTGCTTTAGAAGCAAGGCAATCGCCGTCAACACTTAAATCAAGGTATAGATAATATCCTAAATCACCGCAATGCAATACAGGACTGCAATCAGTATGTGCAACATAAGCAATATCACCGGCAATACCGATATTGCAGGCAAAAGCAATAATATTAAATGTTTCAAGTGCCCACAAGCCGATACTGAGTTTACCGCCGAGTTTTGCACTTGCATTTGCATTTGCATCGATGGAATTCTTTGTTATTTCTTTAATTGTTCTGATTTCATTATTGGTGTATTGAATACCCTGCATTGCAGTCAAAGTATATGTTACATCAATTTCGCCGTTAACTGAAACTGTCAAATAAAAAACGATATCAACGGAAAGACCAGTTGTACCGAGTGCAAAAGGAATTCGACCGATTTCAATACCGGAAGCACTCGCTTTGTCAATAAGCTGACCGGTTTGGTCTATAAGTTCATAAGTTGTAGAACCTGAATTGCTGTAGGATATATTACCGTTAACATAAAGTTTTTCAGTTGCAGAAATAAGAAAATCATTAAGTTTGAAACCGGTCCAACCAAGATTTGCATCAACTCTTGCTTTAATTTCAGGTATTGATAATTCAATTTTACCTTTAAGCTTTACACCGTTTTTAAGCTGAGTATCAAGTTTTTTTGTTAACTTTTTATCAATGGCCGTTGAATACTCTTCATTAAAATTGAATGCGTCCCCATTTTCAGAAGCTTGTTCAATTTGAGCACCGTCTGAAAGCTGAGCATTATTAACATCTGCAGCTGCATAACCCTCAAACTGAAGATCAGAATACACTTCCTCAATTTCCGGTTTCACTGCTTGAATTGTGTACATTCCATTTGCAACGCTTACGCTTTGAACTTTAATCGGGAAACCTGCAATATGTTCATTATTTGCCGGAAGAACGACAACATCACCAACTGAGTAGCTGCCTGATGTGTAAGGAATTGATACCGTATAAGCATCGTTGCCTAAATCGGTAACTGTATATGATGTTGAAGATGAGCCCTCAACTTTGCTGTTATACTGTACATTTTGATAAATTGTATTTCTGTCAATATTTTGTGACTTTTGAAGATTCGCAATTTTACCGATAATGTGATTCTTATCTGTTCCGGTCATAGGAGCGGTGGGGTTGAAATTGCCGTTAGAATCAAGACTTAAAAAGTCATTTTCTACAGCAATGCAAACAGCAGTTTTATATGTCACTTGACTCGCGTCGCCACAATTAAGTGTTTTATTCTGACTAAGGTCGTAACCCATAGCAGCAACTGCTGTATAAGCTGCAAACTCTCTTGTTGCAATACCATTTGGATCAAATGTAGGAACATCATTTTCAGCATCGTAATCAAGAGCGGCTGCTTCAGGAAGAATTTTAGCTTGTAATGCATACTCTACAAGTTCTGCATTTTCACAATCATCACTGTCAGAAAAAGAATAACCCGCACTGTGATCAACGGTACTGTTTACAAAGCCTGCCTTTTCGGCGAGAACCTTGAGCCACTCTTCTCTTGTGAAAATTGTTGAATTGTCTTCGTCATATGAAACCGGTTTGTCTGCATCATTTTCAGGAATTGAGCCGTTAACAACTGTTACATTGGTTGGCATTTCCATTTTTAAATCTGCCGGTTGGTTTGCCGGTTGAGTTGTAGTAGGCGCAGCCGTGGTTGGAACTGATGTTGTTGCTTCGACAGGTGTAGTAGTTATAGTTGTTGTAGTTGTTGTAGTTGTAGTTGTAGTAGTAGTTGTTGTAGTAGTTGTAGTAGGTGTTGCTGCCTTAACTTTTTTAGTCTTGATAGACTTTACCGAAGAGTACTTGGTGTAAGTAGTCTTTTTCTTGACTGTTTTGTAAGCCTTAACTCTTACATAATACTTCTTCTTATTCTTGAGCTTTTTAATTCTCTTTGTAATTGTCTTTTTTTTCTTATTTTTCTTTGTTACCTTAACTTTAACCTTTTTGGTTGTTTTCTTGGTAAACTTCTTTGATGTTGAGTAATAGATAACATAGCCGTTTGCGCCGTTAACTTTACTAAACGAAACATCGAAAGAATTTGAAGCCTTCACTTTAAGTTTAAGATTTTTAGGTGCTGTAAACTCAGCTTTCTTTTTAGTAGACTTCTTAGTGGTTTTCTTGGAAGACTTTTTAGTAGACTTCTTTGATTTTTTAGTGGCTTTTTTGCTTGTCTTCTTTGCGGTTTTTGCAGTTTTTTTGGTAGCTGCCTGAGCTGTTATAGCCTGAGTAACACCGATGTTATCAAGCACATAAGCAGACGGCAATACCATCATAACCGCAAGAAAGACTGCTAAAATCTTTTTTGCAATACTTTTCATTTGTTTTCTCCTTAAATAATGTTAATACTACTACACATCAACATTTAATTATTTTACCATATATTAACAAATTATTACAAGTTACATTTTATTACAAAAGATGACTTTGACACGCTTTATATATAATGTTATAATAAATTAGTATTACTGACTTTAAAAAGTCTAAAGAAGGGGGTAACATATGAAAAAGAAATTATCAATCGTCTTGGCGTTTATATTAACGCTAACAGTGGGAACAGTTCCTGCGTTTGCGAGTGAAAGCACAGCGCTTGAAATATCAAACACGGCTGAATCGTACAAAATATCCGACAAGCTTTACGGTTCGTTTATTGAAGATATTTCGTATGCGTGCGACGGAGGTCTTGTGTCAAATCTTGTTAACAATGATTCATTTGAATACAAGTTTAACAACACTACTGCTTGGGTAGCTGACGGCTTAGAGCTTGGCACAAATACCGAAAAACCGCTTAATAAAAACAACCCTACTTATGCACAAATAAGTGCAAACGGCAAAGGCACGCTAAAAAACACGGGTTATACAGAAATGTACAAGTACAAGTCATACGACCGTGACGAGAAGAAAGCAAAGCAAAGTGATATGGGCTTTAAAAAGTGCGGAGAATACGAATTTGGTTGTTACATAAAAAATGAAAGTTTTAAGGGCGATGTTAATGTTTACCTTGATTCAAAGAGTAACAAAAACAATATTGTAAGCCTTGACATATCAAAAACTGACGGCATTTGGACTAAGCTTACCGCAACATTAAAATCGAATACTGATGAAGACGGCGGGCTTGCAATCGAATTTGACGGAAAAGGCAAAATTAACATTGACTTTGTAACATTGGTGCCAAAAAGCAGTTACGGCTACGGCACAAATGAGTGGAAATATGTAACGCTCAGAGATGACCTTTACACTGCGCTCAAACAGCTTTCGCCTAAATTTGTCCGTTTCCCGGGCGGTTGCCTTGCGGAGAGTGACAGCCTTGCAAATCTTTATGATTGGAAAGAAACAATAGGTCCGCTTGAGGAGAGAGTTCAGTTTTACAACCTTTGGCGAGACGATGTAGGCAGAGATTACATCAACACAAACGCTATGGGTTACCACGAATATTTCCAGCTTTGCGCCGACCTTAATGCCGAGCCGCTTCCTATACTCAATGTAGGTTTAACCTGCCAGGGCAGAGCCGATTACGACGCTTATGTAAATGCGCTGAGAAAGCTTGATATGACCGATGAAGAATGGGAAAAGCTTTTGACAGATGAAATTCACATTGACCCTGACGATGAGGAAAACAGAAATGGTTACACCGAGCATATCGAAAACCTTAACATTAAAAGTCAGGCTGATTTTGACAAGTACCTTGACACTATTGCGCTCAAACCGGGTACAAAGGAATGGGATGCATATGTGCAGGACATTCTTGATTTAATCGAATATGCAAACGGTGATGCAACAAATACTTATTGGGGTGCGCTCAGAGCCGCTAACGGAAGCAAGAAACCGTTTAACCTTAAATATATCGGTCTCGGCAATGAAAATTGGGGCGAAATATACAAGTGCAATTTTGAAGCGCTTTACAAGGAAGTTAAAAAGGCATATCCCGATATTACCGTCATTTCTTCAAGCGGAACATATCTTGAAGGTGACGCTTACGACTACAACTGGAGCTGGATAAACAAAGATTATACCGACACGGTTATTGACGAGCATTACTACACAAACGACGGTTACCTTTTTGACCACAACGACAGATATGACAATTTTGACCGCAACGGCGCTCATGTATTTATCGGCGAATATGCGGCTACTTCATCGGGTATCGGCACTATTCAAACAAAATCTAATATGAACGAAGCGGTTGAAGAAGCAAGCTATTTGACAGGAATTGAACGCAACGGCGACATTGTTGATATGGCTTCCTACGCTCCTACTTTTGCCAAAGTTAATGCGCAATGCTGGAATGTTAACCTTATTTGGTTTAACTCGCAGGAGGTTGTGCTTACGCCGAGTTATTATGTTCAAATGCTGTTTTCAAATAACTACGGAAGCGAATATATCAAATCGAATTTTGACAACGGTAAAACGGTAAAAGACGGACTTTACGAATCGGTTACCGTTGACCGTGACAGTGAAACGCTCTTTGTTAAGCTTGTTAACACAACAGGCAAAAAACAAAGCGTTGATATTAAACTGAGTGATTTCGGAAATATCAACAAAGTATCGGCTCAATCTATCAAAGGAAGTTACAAAGCCGCTTGCAACGAGGTTGGAAGCCTTACAACTTATCCGAGTGAATATGACTTAGAAAGCAGTGAAAATATCAGTGTTGATATGGGCAAATATGATGTCACCGTGCTCAGAATTGCTTACGGCAAAAATGACGGCGCTTCGCTTTATTCGCTTCCTAATAATATTTCCACTATGACAACAAGCGTTAAAAATTATACTCCGCCGGTTGTTAAAATCGCAGTTCCATGCGCTATCGGCGGCGCGGCTGTAATAATTTTAGCAGGCCTTGTAATAACAAAAATTATAAAAAAGAAGAAGAAAGACTAATATGAACATTACATTTTATTCAAGCGTATCAACAAAAGAAAAAGTGTTTGGCTACATACCCGAATTTAAAGAACATAACACAAGATTTTTCAAGCTTAGCGAAAGAGAAAAGCTTTTAAATGAAGCAAACAACACCGAGCTTTTATTCATTGACGCTATGGGCGTTTTGGACAAAGAACTTATTGATTCCATGCCGAATTTAAAATTGATTATGTCGGAGGGTGTTGGATATCAAGGCGTTGATGTGGCTTATGCAAGCGAAAAAGGAATACCCGTTTGCAACAACAAGGGCGTTAACGACACGGGTGTAAGCGAGGTTGCGCTGTTTCTTATGTTCGGCTGTTTAAGAAGCTTTTCAAAAGGCGTTGAGGAAATTTACAACGGCAGGCAAATCGAGTTTAAAAAAGCGTCGTTCGGCGCAAAAAAAGAGCTCAGCCAGTGCACCGTCGGTTTAATCGGTTTTGGCGATATTGCGAGGAAAACGGCTGAATTCTGCACTGCTTTGGGTGCAAAAGTAGTATACACAAACCGCACGAGGTATGAAGAACTTGAGCAAAAATACAATGTAACTTACTTAGCTCTTGACGAACTTTTAAAGAAAAGCGACATTGTTTCGCTCCACCTTGCTGTTACACCGCAAACGGCGAATTTTGCAAGCGACAAATTTTTCGCAAAAATGAAAAATGACGCATTTTTAATCAACACCGCACGCGGAGATTTGGTAGATAACGAGGCGCTCAAAGGCGCACTTTTAAATGGCGAAATTGCAGGCGCAGGACTTGATGTTTACACTCCCGAACCGCTTGAAAAAGATAATATTTTGCTTGATGAAAGGCTCAAAGATAAACTTATTTTAACCCCTCATATTGCAGGAATAACAAGCCTGACAGTTGAAAGAATTTATAAAAATATTTATGAAAATATGCAAAATATTGTTTATCAAAAAGAGCTTAAAAACAGAGTAAATTAAGGCGAACAATGTTCACCGCTACAATTCTTTAATTCAAATTAACCAAAACAAAAAAGGATGCTGCTCGGCATCCTTTTTGTTTAACCTTATTAATTTTTATTAATCTTTTTTCTTGCCGTGAATATAAACGCTTAGCACTTTTAAATCGTGGTCATCTTTTAATATATTTTTATCCACCACTGCAAAATCGGCATATTCACCCGGTGCAAGTTTAGTACACTCTGCATTATTCCTATAAGTTAAACACATTTTGTCATTAACAAGCGGAACAACTGCCCTGCCCTGCAAATCAATAACCTTTGCTTCGTCATAAGCAAGCGGTATACTATAACCCATATAAACAATATTTTTGCCCTTAACTACCATAACGGAGTAAGTACTGTTATGTTCATCAAGAGAAATAAAATCTGCATTAGTAAATACAGTTTCCATCAAATTCGCCTCGTAAATGTCATATTTTACAGCAATAATAATACAAAACAATCAAAATGTCAAATATTTTAACTAAAAATCAAAAACGAGAGCCGATTACTCAACTCTCGTCTATGATTTTTCTTTATCTTAGTTAGCTAAAATTTAGCCAAAATATCTTTGAAGAAGACCCTCAAATGCCTTACCGTGTCTTGCTTCATCCCTTGCCATCTCATGCACAGCATCGTGGATAGCATCAAGACCCTGTTTCTTAGCAAGCTTTGCAAGCTGGGTTTTGCCGAGTGTTGCACCGTTTTCGGCAGCAGCACGCATTTCAAGGTTTTTCTTTGTTGAATCTGTTACAACTTCGCCGAGCATTTCAGCAAATCTTGAAGCGTGGTCTGCTTCTTCATAAGCAGCCTTTTCCCAATAAAGACCGATTTCAGGATAACCCTCTCTGAAAGCAACTCTTGCCATTGCGAGGTACATACCAACCTCACTGCATTCACCGTTGAAGTTGTCACGAAGACCCTGAACGATTTCTTCGCTTACACCGTCGATGATACCAACCTTGTGCTCAGCAGCCCAAGTTGTTTCGCCTTCTTCGCGAACAGCCATCTTTGCACCGCAAACAGGGCAAACATCAATAGGTTCGTCACTTTCATAACCGCATACCGGACAATAATACTTCTTAGCCATAATAAATTACTCCTTTTAAATAAAATTATTTTAGTTTTTACTTTTACAGCCTTTACAAATTCCGCTGTAATATACATCTCTGTGCTCGATATCAAAACCGTCAATGCCGTTTTCACCGCTTACATTGCAAGTAAAATCAAAAATTCCACCGCAACACCTGCATTTAAAATGAGCGTGAAAATCAGGGTTTGCGTCATATCTGATTTTTTCACTCTCAATAACGACGGGCATTATCAAACCGCATTCGGAAAGAGTTTGCAAGCAGTTATATACAGTAGTTTTTGAAAACGACGGATTTTCCTCAACCAAATTTTTATACACCGTGTCAACATCGGGGTGAATTCTGTTTTCATAAAGAAACTTATAAACAGCAATTCTTTGAGCAGTAGCTTTAATACCCTTTTGCTTAAAAAGCTCTGTAATTTCTTTTGTTTGCATTGACTCACTTCCTTTCGCTAATTTGTAATAGTTACTAGCTTGTATCGATTACAATTTAGATTATACACATATTTTTCAATTTGTCAACACTTTTTTTGAAAAAAAAGATAAAAAAAATAAGGCGAACAAAGTCCGCCTAAGTAAATTATATTCAAACCAATTAAGCCTTCCCCTCAAGGGGAAGCCACAATAACAGTCAACCGGTTTTACCAAAACATATTCTGCTCGGTGTCATACTCAAAACCTGCTGCTTTGAGTTTTTCAACAAGGTCGATTTTATCAATATCCATATCATCGCACAAAGCGTCAAGGCTCGGATAAAAATCGCGAAGTTTAAGATTAATAACACTCATAAGCATAACAGGGTCATTTGGAAGCGGCATAATTTTCTCCTTTCAATTTTGGGTTCATAATATAATCAAGCGGCTTTTGCCAAAAATCTAAGCACAGCAAAGCGGTGATCAGGAACACGAGCGCAAGCGCAACCCATTCCCAGCCCAGTCCGATTTTGCGAATGAGATAAAACAAACCCGCATTTTCCATAATATAAAGAATCGGTCGGTGATAGACATAAATTTGAAGCGTTTTTGAGCCGTACTTTGTTATTTTAATCTCTTTCCTTGGGCAAAGAGAAATGATTGAAAAAACAAGAAGCGAAACGATGACAAAATAAGCAAGGCGAAGCAGTGCGCCGAAATCTTCAATACTGTCATCAAGTGCAAAATACTTTCTTCTTCCGCTAAGGAGCGGGAAAAGATTTTTGTTATCGCTAACAGTTAATGTAACGATTAAAACAAAAAGTGCAAAATAAACGGCTGAAAAAATCTTTGCGCTCTTTTTTGAAGTTACTTCATTAACTTTATCGGCATCAAGCACATAGCCGACATAGAAAAACGGGAAAAATGTAACAAGGCGGAGAATACAAAGAAAATCTGTATCACCCCTCATATATCCTGCAAAGCAGGCGATGACAACGCTTGTGATAAAAACATATTTTGTATCGACCTTGCGAAGCGCCCAAACGATAAGATACCAAAGCGCCATTGCCATCATATACCACGGCACATCTTTTGCCGAAAAAATGTCAAAATACGAATGAACGCCGAATATTATATTTGAAAAATAATTCAGTATTCTCAAAAAGAAATAAAGCATTAAAAAAGAAAATGATTTTTTTATCGGCACTTTTTCGCTGTTTATTGAATGTTTTGAAAAAAGGCCGCTGACAAAAACAAATGCCGGCATATGGAATGTGTAAATAACCATTGTCATTGTGCAAAACATCCTGCTTGAATCAAAATACTGCAAAGTAAGATGACCGAGCACAACCAAAAATATCAAAAAAAGCTTTAAATTATCCCAAAGTGAAATTCTTTTACCCATTTTAAACCCCAAAAACAAAAATAGTATCTAATATATAAATTAATTTAGCACATAATATGTCTATTTTCAATAATTATATTTTAAATATATGATTTTATATTGAATATTTTTTA
The DNA here is from genome assembly GCA_963657005.1 of bacterium. GTDB lineage: Bacteria > Bacillota > Clostridia > Oscillospirales > Acutalibacteraceae > Eubacterium_R. The sequence goes on from CAVKLC010000001.1 coordinate 83,792, forward strand.
AAATTATGTAATAATAAAATGTATTTTTAATATGGAATCTTATACATATAGGTGAAAAGGGTGAAAAAATGATGAATTTTGACGAACTTGCAAGTTTACTTTTTCCAAATATAGACAAAACACCTGAATATTACGAAGAAAAATATCCGCCGAGGAATCTTAAAGAGGGTGCGAGGGTTACCCGTTTTGCACCAAGTCCTACGGGATATCTTCACTTTGGTAATCTTTATACCTGCTTTGCTTCATACTTGACTGCAAAGAATACAGACGGTGTATTTTTTGTAAGAGTTGAAGATACCGACCAAAAGAGAAAAGTTGACGGCGCAGTTAACGCAATGCTCAAAGGTCTTGAAGTTTACGGTATCAAAGCTGACGAGGGTGTAATTGCCGAGGGCGAAGAAATCGGCGAATACGGTCCTTACTACCAAAGCGCAAGAAAAGAAATTTACCAAACATATGCCAAAAAGCTTGTAAAAGACGGTCTTGCTTACCCTTGCTTCTGCACTGCCGAGGAGATTGACGAAATCAGAGCACAGCAGGAACACGAGGACATAAAAGGCTACTGGGGCAAATACGCTAAGTGCCGCGACCTCAGTTTTGACGAAATAAAGGCTAATATTGAAAAAGGTATGCCGTGGACATTAAGGCTCAAAGCGCCGGGCGATATCGAAAAGAAATGCTACTTTGACGATATGATTAAAGGCAAGATTGAAATGCCTGAAAATGTGATTGATGTAGTCCTTTTAAAAACGGACGGCATCCCGACTTACCACTTTGCACACGCTGTTGACGACCATCTTATGAGAACAACTCATGTTACGAGAGGTGACGAATGGATAGCTTCCGTTCCGCTTCATCTTCAGCTTTTCAAGGTTCTCGGTTTTAAACCGGTTAAGTATGCTCATGTTGCCCCTATTATGAAAGAGGAAAACGGCGGCAAGCGCAAGCTTTCAAAGCGTAAAGACCCTGAAGCGGCAGTTTCATATTATTCTGAGGTTGGCTTCCCTGCCGATTCGGTTAACGAATATATGATGACTATTTTAAACTCTAATTTTGAAGATTGGAGGAGAGCGAACACTGACGCAAAGGTTACCGATTTTTCGTTTAATCTTAAAAAGATGAGTGCGTCGGGTGCTCTTTTTGATATAGTTAAGCTTACCGACATTTCAAAAAATGTTATCAGCAAGATGAAAGCCGAAAAAGTATTTACCCTTTCAAACGAATGGGCAAAGGAATATAATGAAAAGCTTGCAGGCCTTTATGCTGAGGATGAAAAGTATGCTGCCGACATTCTTAACATTGACCGTGAAAACAAGAAGCCGAGAAAAGATATTGCAAAATGGTCGGACATTCCCGATTACATCAGCTATATGTACGACGAAACATTTACTCCTTGCTATGACCTTTGCGGCAATGCGACAAACGAACTTGCAGTTGATGTTTTAGAAAAATATACAGATGTTGTTAACTTAGATGATGACAAGGACACTTGGTTTGCGAGAATTAAAGATATCTGCGCTCCTTGCGGATGTACACCTAATGTTAAGGAATATAAGCAAAACCCTGAAAACTTTAAGGGTCATGTGGGTGATGTGTCAACAATTATCCGTGTTGCGCTTACAGGCAGGACAAACACACCGGACCTTTATTCTATCACCGCACTTTTGGGTGAAGAAAGAGTTAAAAACAGGCTTAACAAAGCACTTGAATATTATAAGGAGAATAAATAATGGCTGAAATTGAAAACAACGAAGAAATAAAAGCACCGTCAAATTTCATTCACGATTTTATTGACGAAGATTTAGCGCAGGGAAAGTACAGCAAGATTCAAACCCGTTTCCCTCCTGAGCCAAACGGTTATCTTCATATAGGTCACGCAAAGGCTATATGCATTAATTTCGGCGTTAAGCAAAAGTATAACGGCATTTGCAACCTCAGACTTGACGACACAAACCCTATTAAGGAAGACACCGAATATGTTGACGCTATTATGGAGGACATTAAGTGGCTCGGCTTTGACTGGGACAATGTTTACTATGCGTCAGATTATTTTGACTTCTTATATGAATGTGCAATTAAGCTTATCAAAAAGGGCAAAGCTTATGTTTGCGAGCTTACACCTGAGCAAATGAGAGAGTACCGCGGCACTCTTACCGAGCCGGGTAAGAATTCGCCATACCGTGACAGAAGTATTGAGGAAAACCTTGACCTTTTTGACAGAATGACAAAGGGTGAATTTGAAGAGGGCAAAATGGTACTTCGTGCAAAGATTGATATGGCATCATCTAACATAAATATGCGTGACCCTATCATTTACAGAATTATGTTTGCTCACCACCACAGAACGGGCGACAAATGGTGCGTATATCCGATGTACGACTTTGCTCATCCTCTTTCCGACGCTTACGAGGGTGTAACCCATTCGCTTTGCTCGCTTGAATTTGAAAATCACAGACCGCTTTACAATTGGTTTGTTGATGAACTTATTGAGGGTGAAAAGCCAAGGCAGATTGAATTTGCAAGAATGAACCTCAACTACACTCTCACATCTAAGCGAAAGTGCTTAAAGCTTGTTCAGGACAATATCGTATCCGGCTGGGACGACCCAAGAATGGCAACTATCAGCGGTATGAGAAGAAGGGGTTATCCTGCTGCGGCTATCCGCGATTTTTGCGAAAGAATCGGTGTGTCAAAGGCATACAGCGTTATTGACTTTGCGCTTCTTGAAGCTTGCGTAAGGGATAATCTCGGTGCTAACTCACCGAGAGCTATGGCAGTTATTGACCCTGTTAAGCTTGTTATTGACAATTACCCTGAAGATAAGATTGAAGAAATTGAATGTGAATATCATCCTGACCACCCTGAATACGGCAAGAGGACTATTCCGTTTAGCAAGGAACTTTGGATAGAGAAAAACGACTTTATGGTTGAGCCGATTAAGAAGTACAGAAGACTTTATGTAGGCAATGAAGTAAGGCTTTACAAAGCATATTATGTAACCTGCACTGGCTATGACCTTGACGAAAACGGTGAAGTTTGCTGTGTTCACGCAACATACGACCCTGAAACTTTCGGCGGTGACTCACCTGACGGAAGAAAAGTTAAAGGTACTATTCACTGGGTATCGGCTAAGGAAAATGTACCTTGCGAAGTTCGTCTTTATGAAAGACTTTTCAATGTTCCTAACCCGAGCGACGAGGAGGGCGTAAGCTCATTTGAGGACAACCTCAACCCTGATTCGCTCAAAGTTGTAAGCTGTTATGTTGAAAAGGCGCTCGAAAAATGTGAAGTCGGCGCCAAGTACCAGTTTATGAGAAACGGCTACTTCTGCAAGGATAAAGATTCAACAGACGATAAGCCTGTATTTAACAGAACAGTTGCACTGCGTGACAGTTTTAAAATTACAAAATAACGCACGAAATTTATTAGTAAGGTGATTTAATTGAGTACAAGAAAAGACATAAAAAATATAGCAATCATTGCCCATGTTGACCACGGCAAGACCACTCTTGTTGACGAGATGCTTCATCAAAGCGGTATCTTTCGTGACAACGAGGCAGTGCAGGAAAGAGTAATGGACTCCAACGACCTTGAAAAGGAGCGCGGCATTACAATTCTTTCAAAAAACACATCTATCCACTATAAAGACACAAAAATCAACATCGTTGACACTCCGGGTCACGCCGATTTCGGCGGCGAAGTTGAGCGTATACTCACTATGGTTGACGGCGTACTTCTTGTTGTTGACGCATTTGAGGGTTGTATGCCTCAGACCCGTTTTGTGCTTAAAAAGGCATTGGGTCTTAAAAAGACTCCCCTTGTTGTTGTTAACAAGATTGACCGTGACGGCGCAAGACCTAAGGAAGTTATCGACGAAGTGCTTGACCTTTTCATTGAGCTTGGCGCTGACGATGACCAGATTGATTTCCCTGTTGTTTACGCTTCTGCAAGGGACGGTTATTCAAGCCTTGACCCTGATGTAAGAGAGGGCGATATGCGTCCGCTTCTTGACGCTATTCTTGAATACATACCATCCCCTACCGGCGACCCTGACGGTCCTGCTCAAATTCTTTTCTCATCGCTTGAGTATGACGATTATGTTGGCAGAATCGGTGTCGGCAGAGTTGAGAGAGGTACGGTTAAAGTTAACTCTCCTTATGTTCTTTGCAGGCAGGACGGAACTCAGAAAAATGTAAAGTTTTCTAAAATTTATCAGTTTGAGGGTCTTAAAAGAGTTGACTGCAACGAGGCTGAATTCGGCGACATCATCTGCGTTGCGGGTATTGCAGACCTTAACATCGGTGAAACAGCTTGCGACCCTGACTGCATCGAGCCGCTTCCTTTCGTAAAAATTGACGAGCCTACAATTTCTATGAACTTTATGGTTAACGATTCACCGTTTGCAGGCAAAGAGGGCAAGTATGTTACCTCCCGTAATCTTCGTGACCGTTTGTTTAAAGAAGTTGAAACCAATGTATCTATGAGAGTTGAAGAAACAGATTCTATGGACACATTCAAGGTATCGGGCAGAGGTGAACTTCACCTTTCAATTCTTATTGAAACTATGCGCCGTGAAAACTATGAATTCCAAGTTTCACGCCCGCAGGTTATCCTTAAAAAGGATGAAAACGGCAGAACCCTTGAACCTATGGAGCTTGCCATTATTGAAGTGCCGGAGGAATATGTCGGCAATGTTATGCAAAAGCTTTGCTCTCGTAAGGGTGAAATTGAAAATATGGACACCCGTTCAACCGGTATGACACACCTTGAAATTAAAATTCCGTCAAGAGGTCTTATCGGCTACCGTTCCGAGTTTTTGACAGACACCAACGGCAACGGTATTATGAACCAGCTCTTTGCCGGATACGAGGAATATAAGGGTGAAATTGAAACAAGGGACAGAGGTTCTATCGTAGTTCACGAAACAGGTACAACCACCGGCTACGGTCTTTGGAACACTCAAGACAGAGGTCGTCTTTTCGTAGGTCCGGGTGTTGAAGTTTACGAGGGTATGATTGTAGGCGAATGTGCTAAGGACGAAGACATCGTTTGCAATGTTTGTAAGAAAAAGCATGTTACAAACACTCGTGCAAGCGGTTCAGACGAAGCGCTCAAGCTCGTTCCTCCTACCACACTTTCACTTGAACAGAGTATGGAATTCCTTGCAGACGACGAACTTTTGGAAGTTACACCAAAATCAATTCGTTTGAGAAAAACCATTCTTGATAAATCTCTCAGACTTAAAGCCGAGAGCAGGAAGAAATAAGCAAATTTACATCGCACGGCTTTTCCTAATAGAAAGGCTTATACATCTGATTTTCCACCGACTGTTTTGGTCGGTGGTTTTTATTTACAAATTAGATAAATATTACATATTGTTTCAATATAATATATTTGTTATAATATAATAAATTAATTATTAAGGTGGTTTGTATGAAAAAAACTATATCTGTTCTTTTATCGTTTATATTAATCGTAACATCAACATTTTGTTTTAGCTTCACCGCTTCGGCTGACGACGAAGTATTTACATATGACGAAGCAACAAAAACATTAACAGTAGATGTTAAAGGCACTGTGTATCAGGCTCAGATTGACGAGCTTGAATACACGGATGAAATTGAAAGAGTAAATGTGCAAAAGAATGTTACAGAGCTCGATCTCGGCGCATTTGCTTCCCTTTCTTCGCTTAAAAAGCTCGTTGTTTTAAACCCTGACTGTGTTTTTAACAATAACGGTGTATTAAAAAAAGGCGCTGATGTGACAATTTATTCTACCGACAACTCCACTGCTCAAACTCATGCAAATCAACACGAATATAAATTTTTGCACATCTATTTCATTTCATTTACAATATTCACAACCACAACAGTAGTAAACGCTTTGGAAGATTATTCGGTTGACGACTTGCTTAAAGAAGCACCTAAATTTACATTTACAGATGTAATACACAGTGACACAGGTTATGACACTTATTGCAAGTGGAAGCCTGATGTTGTCGCTCCTAAAGATTCAAAAATTTCTTCATACACTCAGGAAATTGTCAACAATGCAAAATGTGAAGATAATTTAAAACCTGAGCCTACGATTACGGAAGCGACCTGCACCGAAGACGGTAAAAGAGAAGAAATTTGTGCTTTATGCGGCAGAGTGGTTAAAACAACAATTATCCCTGCAAAGGGTCACGATTTCGGCGATAATAATGAGCTTGAATATTGTAAAAATTGCAATGAGAAAAATACTAAGCCGACAACTACAACCGAACCGACCTCTGAAACAGAGCCAACAACCTCAACTACCGTAACACAGCCAAGCACTGCCGTTTCAACAACTCAGACACCCACAAGTGAAACAACCACGGCTGCAACCGCAATTTCAACAACCGTGGCACCAAGCAGTGAACCTGTTACAACCACTGCACCTACTGCCACAACCGCGGCAAGCACCGAGCCTCAAACATCTGCCTCAGCAACACAAACCACTAAAAATTCAATCACAACAAAGAAACAAACCACAACAAAAAAAGCAAATAAAACTGTTAAAAAGCCTAAAAACACCAAAATCAAGAAATTAACTTCTAAAAAAGCAAATCTTACAATCACATGGTCTAAAGTAAGCGGTGTCAAAGGTTATCAAATTCAAGTTGCCACTGACAAAAAATTTAAGAAAAACAAGAAAACCGTTACAGTAAAAAAGCAAAAAAACACAAAAACAACAATAAAAAAGCTTAAATCCAAGAAAAAATATTATGTAAGAATTCGTACATATAAAACTTCAAACGGCAAGAAAATATACTCATCTTGGTCAAAGGCAAAAACAATTAAAATCAAATAGCACAAAAGGAGAACCATTAAACGGTTCTCCTTTTTATTTTAATATATTACCTTTCAATCATTCTTGCAACTATAACCGACATATCATCGCGGTGCTTTTCGTCGCTTTTGTCTAATGCAATTTGCAAAATCGCCTTTGCCTTATCGGTCGGGTCAAGGTCGGTATCAAGGCTCAAAAATTCTTCAAGCCAAGTTTCACTCGTGTCGGTTATGCCGTCGCTCATCATAATGATTTCGTCGCCCGTATTTAGCACCGTTGTACGCTTCGCAAACTCGACCCCACGCAAAATGCCTGCCGGCATAGAAGTAAGTTCACACTTTGTGACCCTATTGTTTTTAACAATATAGGAGCGTGGCGCACCGGCTTTGTAGAACTCGCACTTACCGCTGAAAAGGTCAACACGAACGCAGTCAAGGGTAGCAAGGCTTTCCTCGTGGCTTTTGACAAGGAGTGCACTGTTGACAACCTTTAGCGACGAATCAAAGCCGAAACCTGCACAAAGAAGCTTTGACAAAAGACCTGCGCCCATTGCTCCGTCAAGCGCCGCCCTGCTACCCTTACCCATTCCGTCGCTGATAATAAAAATCATATGACCACGGGAGTCATTAATCGTTTTTATCGTATCGCCGCACAAATTACCCTCGGCGCAGTATTGGGAAAAGCCGACGCACATTTTGAAATTAGGTTTTTCCATAAAGGAAATCATTGTGCCGGCAGAAGAAATATTTATTTTGCCGCGTTCAAATTCACGCTTGCAAATTTTGCACATTTCGTTTGTAAGGCGAGGATTATCAAGCCCTTTTGTGTCGCTCGGAGCGAGAATTTCTATCCTCGTGCGGTCATACTTGTCCACCACCACGGAAATATTTTCGGGAAAAATATCGTATTCGCCGAGTATACGCCTAATCTTACCTGCCGATTTAAAATCAAAACTTTCCGCCTCGTCAAATTCAAATGCCAAATCGGAAAGCATATCGGAAATAGAAAAGAATTGGTCAGATGCCACCATTCGTATTTCGCTTTCATTTGGGTCAACAACCGACAGAGAATTAATCTTTTCCCTCACATCCCTGACGCTTTCGCTGACCTGTGCCAAAGCCGAGGAAGCAAAACGCAGGCGCACAACAAGGCTCTGCCTTAAACTGCCCTCAGGCGCAATATCCGCTCCGCTTTCCCACAAATCTGTCATCTTTGAAGTGACAACATTCGGAAGCAGGCAAAGAATTATGCCCGCAATAAAACTTTCGGCAACAGAGCAAACGGAAAAAGCGCCGAGGTCTGCCGAAACGGCGAAAAATGCCATAGAAAGAGTGAACGCAAGCGAAATTGCAAGGCTTGAAAACGAAGTGAACAAACTGCATAGAAGCGAAGAAAACGCATAAGCGCCGAGGAGGAAAAGTCCGTTTTCCTTTGTTATCCCGAGTGCAAAACCGAGGCAAAGCGAAATTATAAGAGCAAAACGCTGAGAGCCGAATCGAACGGTGCTCAAAATGACGAGCACAGCCACAATTCTTGCAAAAGATATGCCACCGACTTCAATAAAAGAAAGAGAAGATAAAACTATTGAAGCCGAAGCCAAAACGCAGGTTAAATCTGTTACGGGCAGAGCCTTTAGCTTGAGCCTTTTTAAACTGCAATTAGCCGCGCGGTAAAAGAAGAAAGTACAGCCGAGCGCAAGTATCGCTTCGCCGAGAGTAACCGCATATTCGTCAAAAATCGCCCTGCTCCTTACATTCATAACAATTCCTGTTGAAAAAACGCTCAGGCAGGAAATGAGCATAGTTAAAAAAGTTTCTCTTTTAACCTTAAAAAATATTAATGCAAATGTGCCGAGTGTACAAATAAAAACGGAGCTTATGTACCTAACTGCGTCACTCTCGGGGCAAAAAACAATATATCCGAGCGCAGAACCGACAGTTGCGAAAAGCAAATTCGTTTTGCTCGACACTGCGATTAGCGAAACGGCAAAAGGTGCGCATCCGCCAACAACACTTGAGCGGCAGAGGAAAAATGCGACCAAGCCCCAAAGCGTGCGCCTTGCCCATTTTGATATATTTTTTATCTCTTTTTTAGGTATTTTTATTTTATCTTTTACAGTCATTTTTACACTTCCCACAGTGCATTATAAATTAAAGAGATTAAAAATTCTGTAAAAAGGAAAAAAGAAAAAGCTGTCAGTTAAAACCGACAGCCGTAGTTTTTTATCAATAAGTGTTTAATTAAACAAAATATTATAATGAAATTCAGATTTACTCTTGTCAAAATACCATTCGCTCTCGCCTTCGTATTTTTTCGCAACTCTTTCAATACTCTTTGTGCCGAAGCCGTGAAAAGCCTTGTCACTTTTGGTGGTAAGAAGCTTGCCGCCGTCGCTTTGCGGGTTATGCGAAGTTGAATTAATAACGCTTAAAACAGTAATTGTGTTATTAACTTTTGTTTCAAGGCTTACAAAAGCATTTTTTGAACCGATTGAAGCTTCAAGCGCATTGTCAAGAAGATTGGACAAAAGCGACACCAAATCGCTGTCTTCAATAAAAGCTAAGTTTGCCGCTCTTACCTCAACGTCAAATCTGATGTCATTTTTTTTGCAAATGTGAGAATACTTGCTTAAAATCAAGTCAAACATTTTATTTTTCGTTTTGCCGATAAATTGATACTCGTCAAATTCGCCTTGAACATCGGCTATATAATTTTTAACATCGTCAATATTTTCCATAGAATTTATTGCGGCAAAATGATGTTTAATATCGTGAATAAGAACTCGCTCGTCTTCATTTTTCTTTTCAAGAAGTTCATAAAAAGTAGTATTAATTTCATTTTTCTGCTTTTCACTGCGAAGAAGCGAAAGTTCATTTTCCTGCTCATTTATATGCTCGTTATAAATGAAGATGAAACAACAAAAAGCAGTACCGACAATGCTCATAGCCAAATAAAGGAATCGGTAATTTGCAAGTGTTTTTTCATGAGCGTAAGGAACAAATGACGATATAAAAAGTAATGTAACAAAAACAGGAACAATAAGAAAAACTATGTTTCTTTTTAAATTTTGCGCCTCATCTTTCTTTTTTTTCGCAATTAATAATGAAAACAGCTTTGCCATAACGAGATATAAAATTTTTGAAATAATACTCATAATCAAAACATTATAAGCTTTGATTTTTATATCAACACCGTCTCCGAGCACTCTGGTTCCGTCGGGCACAATTATAAAGCCTATCATTTCGGTCGAGTCCATAATGGCTGTTGATAAAGCAGAATAAAAAAGACCCGTTGTCCATTTAGCCTTGAAGAAAATCATACAGCTTATATAAACAAGCACAAGGTAAACAGCCGTGTTTATAAACATATTTGTGTTAAACAAAATATTAAAAACATCACCCAAAAGCGATATGCCGACCATAGAAAAAATCGTTATTGTTTTGTTATATCTTTTTTCAAAAATATCGCTGAAATATATGTAGTTGATAAATGCTTCAAAAACATAAACCAAAGCGTAGCAAATAGTAATTAACGAGTTTGCGCCTAATTTCATCAATAATTCTCCATAATTTTCATAACTTCCTGCCTAAACTGCGACCTTTTGTGATAAGCAACGGGAATTTGGTACTCGCCGCAAAGCACTACATATTCACGGCAATAATAAGTTATATAGTTTGCATTGATTAAATAGCTTTTGTGAGGGGATAAAAAATAATCGCGGTTAATTTTTCTTTCCCATTCTTTTATTGTGTCAAAGCTTTTGTACACCTTCGTTTTTGTGTGGACGGCTGTGGTTCTGCCCGTTATTTCAACAAAAATTATATCTCGCCTTTTAATAACAAAAATATTGTTATCCTCATCCTTGAGCCTAAAACCGACTTCCGCCTCGTCCACCATTGAAACGGCTTTATCAATACCTTTCATAAACCTGTCACGATTGATTGGCTTGTCAAAAAAGCGAAGTATTCCCAAATCGAGTGCGTCGTCAAGATAATGATTATACGCAGTAACGCAAATGATTACTATATCCTGATTCTTTTCTTTAAGCTTCCTGCCGACTTTGATGCCGTCGATATTTTGCATTTCAATATCCAAAAATGCAATATCAAACACATCGCCGAATTCAATAAGTTCTTCACCTGAAGTAAACTCAAAAATATCAAACAGGATATTTTTTTCCTTGCTGTAATCATTCAGGCACTTTTTGATGTCGTATATACACTTTGGTTCATCATCGCAAATTACTATTTTCATAATTTTCCATCCGGTTTTAAAATAATAATTAATTATACATCAAAGTAAAACGATAAAAGTGTTTATTGCAAAAACGCACATTTTCAGTGCAAAAATGCACATTATAAAGGCAACCACAGGTTGCCCCCCTACGAAAATCTTATCATTTTAGATTATCTAAATCAGAAAAACACCGTAGGGGCGAACTACGTTCGCCTTCTAAATTATAAATCAAACACTCATCGTTTTAAGCTTTGCAAAGAGTGTTACAAAAATGCACCACACAATCTGAAAAGCGACCACTCTTATTGCTCCGAGCTGCTCAAAGCCGCCCAAAAACGCAAGAAGTGAAATTACGCCCAAGCCGATTGCACAGCCAAAAGAGATAAGAACGCTCAAAAGCTTCCTCGTTTCCTGCAAATTTTCAGCGCCGCCCACTGCTGAAATAAGACCGAGTGCAGAACCGTTATGAACGATATACGCAGGCGAAGTTTCGGCATACATATTTGAATATTTTTCAAAAGTTCTGCCGTTTGAAGCGTTCATAACTCTAATATAGCCGTCGGGAACTTCAAAAAGTTCTGCCAAACTTTCATCATTAATAAACGGGTCATTACTTCTTACAAGAATTGTCATTCCGCTTTTTTCAAGCTTTTTTAACATTTTCTTCAGCTGAGGGTCGGCATAATAGTTAACAAGGAAAAATGCCATAAGCTCCCCTGCCTCGGCAAAATAGAGAACTTTCCAGCCCTTTTGGTTATATTCACGCTCTTTCTTTTCCGTAAGAACGGGAACACCGTGGTGAATGAGCAAATCTCTTGTGCCGACGAGCACTTTCTTTTTATATATCCAAGCCGAAACACCGAGCCTATCCTCATAAACTGCGTCCTCAACCTCGGGCATAATATGGTCTTTACCGCATACTTGCTTATTAAAAGCGGTAACGAGCGGGCTTTTTGTTTTGTTAACAACAGCCATAGTCTTTTTTATACAGTCTTCCATCTTATTTTCATAAATCGACTTCATTCTGTAAATACTGCAACAGTCATTGCCAAACAAGTCCTGCGCTTCAATCACAATGGCATTCGCATCCTTTGTAACATTTGCTCCCTCAAAGCCGTTAACCATAGCGCCCCTGATTCTAAGTTGTTTTGAAAGAGCAAGCAAAGTATTGTTTGTGCAAAACATAGCGTAGCAAGGACTTGAAATAAGAAACAGGCAAACAAAAACATTTACGCCCAAATGCCAATTTTGATTAATAACTGCGATTATAACGGAAATTATAACACTGAGCGCCGTGCCTATATAAAAAATGTATTTGCTGATTTTATCTGCCGGTTCGTCACTGCTTGCAATATCAAGAAAACGACTCGAATTTTCCGTCTTTATACTCGTTTTCAAATTAGGTTCGCCCATAAGCAAACCCTTGCTTATTATTTGCGCGTCAACTTTGTTTACAATAGGTTCAACGGTATATTTTTCCTTTTGATTTGTTACAAAGTGATAGTCGCTTCGTATCCTCGTTACAAGAGCGTATTTGCCCATTGTTGCCATAAACAGTGCAAACGCACCGGCAAAAGGATAAAGAAGACCATCATCAATCAAAAGATTGCTGTCAAACAAAAGCAAAACGGTATGAGCCAAAACAATTACCTCGCCGATTGCTATTGGAAAATCGCTGTTAATACCGTTTTTAAGCTTAAAGCCGTGCAAAATGATTTTTATATTTACAACCAAAGTCGCAACAAAAAGCACAAGAATTGTGATTATATATGGAACATCGTCAAGCAAAAATGACGGCAAATAGGAACTGTCCTTAAAGCCTGTTAAAAGACCCAATAGAACAGTCAACACAAGCGTTATTTTTAAACTTAATGAGCTTGACTGTTTTGAGCGGCTGAGTTTTTTTGTAAAAACTTTCTGCTCGTTTGACAAATCATACTCTTTTTTTATAACCGTATCTTTGTCCGCCTTTGCCGCTTCTTCAATATCTTCGGGACTGAAAATGCGAAACTTGTTAACCTTATCTTTTCTTCTTTCTATAAGCTGCTTTTCTGCTAAATCTTCATCGATTTTATCAATCGTCTGCGTTTCGTCGTCAAAACCCTCAAGAACTATTTGAACAGCTTCTTCCTCCTGCCTTTGCTCCTCCTGCTGCTCTTTTTTCGCCATAATTTCTTCTCTTGTTAAGGCAAAATTGGCATTGTCAATTTCGTCAATGGCATAAATCATCGGCAATTCATCAAGACCGCTTTGCTTATCGTGCTTTGGCTTGGTAGTAATTGTTGCGGAGCGTTCTATTAAAACAGGCGGCTCTTTAGAGTAAATCTGTTCATTATTCTTTTTGCCTGAAAAGAAGCTTCTTTGAACCGTTTTTTGCTCGCTGACTGCCTTGTCATGAGCCTTTGGTTTAAACTCGATATGCTTTGTTTTTTCAAGATTTTCGCCTGCAAGCGGACTTATTTTTGTTTTGTCAAGTTCAGCGCTTTTTTCGTTAATTTTAACATCCTCATTTCTAACCGGTATTTCAACACGCTTTACCTGAGAATTATTTTTTGAAGCACCGTTATTTGCCGACTGCGCCTGCCTTACAGACTTCTGCCTTACTTCCTCCGCCTGCCTGATTATTTCATCAATAGATAAACTTTCTTTCATAATCTACACTCTCTCATTCATCAAAGACCGAGCCTTTGCCTTGCAACTTCATACATAATTACGCTTGAAGCGACAGAAGCATTAAGCGAATTAACCTTTCCCCTCATAGGAAGCGAAACGGTAACATCGCATTTTTCCTTAATAAGCCTGCCGACGCCGCTACCCTCGTTGCCGACAACAATGGCGCAACCGCCCGAAAAGTCTGTTTTGCACCACGGCTGACCGTCCATATCAGCGCAGTAAACCCAAATGTTTTGCTTTTTAAGCTCGTCAATAGTTGATGCCAAGTTGCCTACCCTTGCAACCTTAACATATTCAAGCGCACCGCAAGATGTTTTTGCAACAATAAAATTAAGACCGACATTTCTCCTTTTAGGAATAATGATGCCGTGAACGCCGCAAGCCTCCGCAGTTCTGATGATTGCGCCCAAATTATGGCTGTCCTCAATTTCATCGCAAATAACGATAAACGGCGTTTCGCCCTTGCTTTTTGCATATTCAAGAATTTCTTCAACGCTTGAATACGAATGAGCGGGAACATTTGCAACAACACCCTGATGATTTGCGCCGACGCACATAAAATCAAGCTTTTTCCTGTCAACATTTTTTACTACAATTTTGTTTTCTTTGCACATTGCGATAATGCGATTGATTGAGCCCTCTTTTTCGCCCTTTGCAATGAGCACATTTTCAACTTCCCTGCCGCTTTTGAGCAGTTCTATAACAGCATTTCTGCCTATAATCAAATTGTCGTTTGTTTTGTAATCTTTTTCTTCTCTTGGCATATTTTGTATCTCCGTAAAATTATTCAGTTTAATTATAACATTATATAGTGCTTATTTCAATTATAAATTACAGTTTACGGCATATGCTTTCTCGTATTCAGCCGACAAAAAAGGACTGCACATTGCGTGCAGTCCTTTATATTTTGGAATTTACTTTGTTTTTACGCTCTTAACCTTTGACCAGTCAGAATAAACTTTTTTACCGTTAACAGTTTTATATGAACGAACTTTAACATAATATGTTTTCTTCTTTTTAAGGTCTTTTACAGTTTTAGAAGTTGTTGTTGCTTTCTTAACTGTTACGGTTTTAGAAGTTTTCTTTGTAAATTTCTTAGATGTAGAATATTTAACCTGATAACCCTTTGCGTTTGAAACTTTCTTCCATGTTACTTTAAAGCCTTTCTTTTGAGCCTTAATCTTGCTGATTGAAGTCTTTTTAGGCTTATTTGACTTTGATTTTGAAGCAGCTTTTGTGGTTGAAGTGCTCGAAGCCTTTGTTGTTTCAGGCTCGTTAGCTTTGCTCAAAGTCTTATTAAGGTTATTCATAAGCTGCGAAGCTCTTTCAACTCTTGCAGCGTCTGCTGTTACAGCAGTGGTGGTTGTTGTTCTAACCTGAGAATCCGAAGCTGCAGGAGCAGTTGTTCTTGTAGGAATGATATTGCTCGGAACGGTTACACTCGGAATGCTTACATCAGGCTTAGTGATTGTCACATCCGGCTTTGTAATTGTTACATCAGGAATTGAAATTGACGGGACTGTAATAGGAACAGAGGTGTCCGGAATTGAAATTGACGGAACTGTAATAGGAGCAGAAGTGTCCGGAATTGAAATTGACGGAGTAGTTATTGAAATACTTGAAGTTGTTTCAGTGCTTTCAAAAACTGCATAAAACACCTTATTTTGACCTGCTTCAACTTTAACATTAATTGTAGCTTCGGTTGAATATGCTTTGCTGTCATCATTTACATCAAAAATTGAAGTAAACCAACCAACAAATTTGTAACCGTCATTTGCTTTTGCAGTGAGTGTTTTAGTATCGCCTGTAACGGTTTCGTCAACGGTGCCGCCTTCTGACGGAACGGCAATAGCGGTAACGGTACCGTTAGGGTTGGTAGTTGTAGTCAAGCTGAGATCGGAAAGTGAACTTACAAGCGAATTGATGTCGATTCTGTCGCCGAGAGCCGCACTCGCACTTACTGCGCCGATAGTCAAACTAAGCACAAGTATTGCTGAAATAAATAATGATAGAGCTTTTTTCATAGTATAATCCTCCTAAATACTAAAATTGTTTCGGCAGGAGAAGCCCTGCACTACGATAAACCTAACTGAAATTTATAAACCCAGCTCGGTCTAACCGCTTTGTCACAATTTAATTTATATATACTTTAAAACATCTATAATATCGGTAATAACCGGAATATCTTGCCTTAAATCTTTGTCTTTAAACCAGCCCCAATTCATACGAATTGCATTCATACCCGAATCAAGAGCACCCTGAATATCGTTTATCGGGTGGTCGCCGACATATACACACTCCCGAGTTTCCAAACCGAGCTTATCGGCTGTATATTTAAAAAGCGCAGGGTCAGGCTTATGGACGCCGACATCACCGCTTACAACGGTAATATCACAATATTGTCTAAGTTCGCTTTCATCAAGCTTATGGTTTTGAAGATATGACGGACCGTTTGTAATTACGCCGACGATTAAGCCGCGAGATTTAAGTTCTTTTAAAAGCGGAACAGTGTTTTTAAAAATAACACAGCAATCGCCGAAACGAGTGTCATAGTGGTTTGCAAGAACGGTTTTTGACGGTGCGTCACTCCAGTGCCACTTATCAATCAGTCCTTGATACCATTCTTCTCTATCCACATAGCCGCCGTTGCCAGTAGATACCATATCTTCTTTTCTTTTATTTCTTTCCTGCAGGGAAATGCCGTGGCAAAACTCGTCCAAAAAAAGGTCCATATACTTTTCAAATGCCGCCGTTCTGTCCTGCAAGGTTTCGTCAAAATCAAATAATACTGCTTTTATCATAAATGAGTTGTTTTTCAAGTTCCTCTACTGATGAAAATTGTTTTTCCCCTCTTAAATATCTGACAAGTTCAACTCTTATATTTTCATTATATAAATCGCCTGAAAAGTCAAAAATATGAGTTTCGGCAAGCGGGAAATCGAGTTTAAAAGTAGGTCTTATACCCAAGTTGGTAAAAGATTTATATTCCTTGCCGAAAACGAAAGTGCGGCTTTCATAAACGCCGTATTTTGGCACTACCAAACTTTGAGGCAAACGCTGGTTAAGGGTTGGAAAACCGATTGTGCGCCCCCTCATATCGCCCGATATTACCGGAGATTCAAAAGTAAAATTGTAGCCGAGCATTTCATTTGCCTGCTCTATTTCACCGCATTTGATACAATTCCTGATTCGTGTTGAAGAAATCGGCTCGCCGCCAAAATCGAGATGTTCAAGAATTCTTACCCAAACATCACGCTTTTCAAGATAATTTCGCATATCGTTAGCCGACCAAGACGCATTCTTGCCGAATCGAAAGTTAAAACCGCACAAAACCGTTTGTGCCCTAAATCTGTCGAGTAAAATTTTATTTATAAAATCTTCGCCGTCCATATGCTTAATCTGTTCAAAATCGGCAAACACCGTGTTTGGATACCTTTTTTGAAACAAGCTTTTTTGTAGGAGCGAAAACTTGTTGTTAACACAGTAGATAACCGTGTTTTCAGCACCGGTTATTACAGTTTGGTGCGCCCTGTGCATCCCGTCAAAATCGCCGAGAGCCACGGCACGCCTTTGAATTATATTGTTACTTTTCATACCTGCTAATCACGCTTTACAAGCAGCCTTTCTACGCAAAGCTCATTAGTATTTTCATTGTATTTTCCAAGTCCCAAAAATCCTATACCTTGAGAATACACCTTATAGCTTTTGTTTTCAAGTGTTTTTTTTATACGATTTGCATCAAGTGGAGCACCGTTTTGAAATCTTTTTGCCTGAAGTGGCGAAACAAAAACGCTGTCATAAGAAGAAAACATTTCTTCCACGCTTATAAGCACATCGTCAAAACCAAGCTCATTATCTTTTCTTTCCTGCATATTTTCAAGGCTTACGCAATTTTTAAGAGTAAAACCCATTGCAAGAGTTCTTTCAAGCTCGGTCATAACAGCGCCGCAGCCAAGCTTTCTGCCGATATCGTCAATCAAAGTCCTTATGTATGTGCCTTTTGAGCAAATCACATTAATTGTATAAATGTTTTTAGCTTCACTGCAAAGGTCTTTTACAAGAGTAAGTTCTTTAATTTCAACCTCTCTTGCTTTTCGTTCAACTTCAATGCCTTTTCTTGCCAAATCGTAAAGCCTTTGACCGTCAACGCTGACAGCGGAATACATAGGCGGAATTTGACTGATTTTGCCGCGAAAATCATCAAGCACCTTTTCAACATCGTCAATGCCGACATTAACCTCGTACTCGCCCGTAACTTCACCCGTTATGTCAAGCGTGTCAGTTGTTTTACCCAAAACAAACTGAGCCTTATAACCCTTGTCACTGTCAGGCAAATAGTTTAAAAACCTTGTTGCGCCGCCGAGCATAATAGGCAAAACACCGGTAGCCATAGGGTCAAGCGTACCGGTATGCCCTGCCTTCTTTTCCCTCGTTATGCCACGAACTTTTGCAACAACACCGAAAGAAGTAATATCCTTTGGCTTATTAATACAAATTATACCTGTCATGCAAGTATCTCCTTGCTTTTTTCAACCAAAAGCCTTCTTGCTTCCTTAACATCGCAGTCAAACCGGCAACCCGCCGCCTGAGCGTGACCGCCGCCGCCAAAGCATTTTGCAAGCTCTGCAGCATTGACGCTTTCATATGTTCTGATTGAAGCTTTGCACGAACCGTCAGGCTTTTCGGTAATTGTTATACCAATCTCGACGCCCTCTATCTGCCTTGTAAGAGGAGCAAGACCCTCGGTTTCCTGCATATTTGAGCCTGTAAGCTGAAACATCTCCTGAGTGACGGTGATAACCGCAACCCTCTCGTGCTCATAAAAACGCATTGACTCGATAGCAAGTCTTTCAAGCCTTGCATAAGTCTTTGTTTTTGTTTCAAACATAACGCGATTGATTCTTCCGTTGTCGGCACCGGCTTCAATAAGGTTTGCCGCAACTCGGTAAGTTTGAGCCGTTGTTGAATCGTAGCGGAAACAGCCTGTATCGGTAGTTAAACCGGTATAAAGGCAGTCCGCTATCTTTTTGTCAACTTCAACTCCGAGTGCAAGAACCACCTCGTACATAATTTGGCAAGCCGCCGGGACATCTTCAAGAAGAAGATAATCGGCATACTCGGTATTTGTTGAATGGTGGTCGATACACATATCAATCTTGTACTGCTCTTCAAGACCGCCCAAAAGGTTAATTGTAGCCACATCAACGGCAACAACATATTCGGGTTTAAATTTAATTTCGACAATATCGTCAAAAAGATAATTGTACTTTTTCGGAATAGAATCTGCATTAATTACCGCACAAATTTTTCCGATTTTCATAAGTGCACGACAAAGCGCATAGCCGCAGCCGAGAGTATCCCCGTCCGGGTTTGCGTGAGTAAGAATAAGAATATTGTCTTTTTCTTTCAATACGTCTGCACACTGTTTTACACTAATCTTCATGATTTAATTCCTTAATTTTTTCAAAAAGATCCATACCCTTTTCAATAGAATCGTCGGCAATAAACTTTAGCTCAGGACTTTTTCTTAAATGAAGCCTTGAACCGAGCTGCTTTCTGATATAACCCTGAGCACTTTCAAGCCCTTTAACAGATTTTTTAGCCGACTCAATACCGTCCATTGCACTGATATAAACCTTTGCGTAGCTTAAATCACCGCTTACATCAACTTTAACCACAGTAAGCATATCGCTGATTCTCGGGTCTTTAAGCTCACGCATTATTGAAACAATCTCTCTTTTAATATCTTCGCTTATTCTGTCAATATGAAATCCAGCCATAATTAATCCCTATATTCCTCAACAATGTATGCCTGAAGAATATCGCCTGATTGAATGTCATCCCAACCGTCAAGGCTGATACCACATTCGTAACCCGATGAAACTTCCTTAACCTCATCCTTAAATCTCTTGAGGTTTGCAAGCTTAACATCGGCAATTTGCTTACCGTTTCTGATAACTCTTACCTTACCGTCACGCTTAATTGTACCGCTGGTTACGAGTGAGCCCGCAATAGTACCTGCAGAAGAAATTTTATAAACTTCTCTTACTTCAACTTCACCTGTGTCAACATCACGATACTTAGGAGCTCTCATACCGCGCATAGCTCTTTCGATATCTTCAATAGCATCATAAATAATGTCGTATTGTTTAATTTCAACTCCGTCACGCTTTGCATTGTCTGCCGCAATTTGGTCAACACCGATATTGAACGCAACAATGATTGCATGAGAAGCTTCGGCGAGCATAACATCGCTTTCACTTACGGCACCTACTGCACCGTGAACGATTTTAACATTAACCTCGTCATTTTCAATTTTAAGAAGCGACTGCTTAACCGCTTCAACAGAACCCTGAACATCGGCTTTAACAATGATGTTGAGTTCTTTCATTTCGCCCTCTGAAATAGTGTCAAAGAGAGTATCAAGAGTAACCTTTTGGAAGAGGTTGAATTCTTCTTCCTTAGCCTTAGCCTTTCTCTGCTCAACAAGTGCTCTTGCAAGCTTTTCATCGGATACTGCGTTAAATTCGTCACCGCTCATAGGCGCTGAATCAAGACCCATAATTTCAACAGGAACCGACGGACCTGCGCTTTGAATCGGCTTTCCGTGGTAGTCTGTCATAGCACGAATCTTACCTACTGCAGTACCTGCCACGATAATATCGCCTGCGTTAAGAGTACCGTTTTGAACAAGGAGAGTTGCGATAGGTCCGCGACCCTTGTCAAGCTTAGCTTCGATAACAACACCCTTTGCACTTCTGTCAGGGTTAGCTTTAAGCTCTGCCATTTCAGCAACAAGAAGTATTGTTTCAAGAAGCTTATCAATACCCATTCTTGTTTTAGCAGAAACAGGAACGCAGATAACATCGCCGCCCCATTCTTCAGGAACGAGTTCGTGCTCTGTAAGCTGCTGCATAACTTTGTCAGGGTTTGCACCCTCTTTATCCATCTTGTTAATAGCAACAATAATATCAACACCTGCTGCTTTTGCATGGTTGATAGCTTCAATAGTTTGAGGCATAATACCGTCATCGGCTGCTACAACCAAAACAGCAATATCTGTTGCCATTGCACCCCTTGCACGCATTGCTGTGAAAGCGGCGTGACCCGGAGTATCAAGGAAAGTAATCTTTTGACCGTCAACATCAACCTGATATGCGCCGATTGCCTGAGTAATACCGCCGGCTTCGGTTGCTGTTACATCAGTGTCACGAATTGCGTCAAGAATAGAAGTTTTACCGTGGTCAACATGACCCATAACACAAACGACCGGAGATCTTGTTACTGCGTTTTCATCGTCTTCAACTTCTTCTTCAATAATCTGCTCTTCAATAGTAACAACAACTTCTTTTTCGCACTTAGCGCCGAGTTCTGTTGCAACAATTTCAGCGGTGTCATAGTCGATAATTTCGTTAACTGTTGCCATAACGCCGAGGCTCATAAGCTTTTTGATAACTTCGGTTGCTGTCATACGAAGAAGCTTTGCAAGGTCGCCGACTGTAATTTCTTCAGAAACGGTAATCTTAACCGGCTTCTTCTTTCTCTGCTCCTCAATACGGGCAAGGCGCTGTTGCTCTGTTTCCTTTTTACGGGTGCGAACGCCTTTCTTTCTGTTATACTGCTTTGACTTCTGATTAAGCTTCTGCTTTTTCTGATAATCATTAGTCATATTATTTGCAGGCGCAATGTCTTCATACTTTTGATTGTATTTTTCAAGGTCAACATTGTTAACACGGGTGTTAACATGCCTTGCTTCGCCCTTTGTTCTTGCCTGAGGTGCTTGGGTAGCTTTTTTCTTAGCTTTTTCCTCTGCTCTTTTTGCCGCTTGCTCTGCCATTTGAAGAATAGCCGCCTGACTTTGATGCTTCTTGTTTTCATCCTTTTTCTCAGGCTTTTGGACAGGCTTTTTGTCGCTTGCTTTCTTTTCAGCCGGCTTTTTCTTTTCAGATTTTTTGCCGTTATTTGCCGAATTATAGTAATCGTCAAAACTGCTTACGCTGTTATCTGTTGTGAGCTTATCAACCAAAATGTCAAGCTCTCTTTCTTCAAGAACGGTGTTAGCCTTTTTTGCGGGACCGTCGCAATATTCACTTAAAATATTGATGATGTCCTTGTTATTTTTACCGAAATCTTTTGCTACATCGGAAACTTTAAATTTAATAACCATTGGCATTTCCTCCTGTTTAGTATCGATTAACTGTACTCTTACTGTTCAAGCAATGAAATTATCTTTTTAGCCATATTTTCATCATCTACAGCCATAACGCCGGCTTTATAACCCACGCCGAAATAAATTTCATTAATTGTGATATCTGTTTTAACAAGCTTAACATTAAAATGATGAAGCTCCTTTGTCCTCTCAAACTCGGCTACAAGCCTTGGGGACACATCACTGCAAAACAAAACAAGCTTTGCCTTGTGCTCAAACATTGCGTGCTGTGCCATATCGTGACCCATTGAAAGCTTGCCCGCACGCCTTGCAAGCCCTAACATTGAAATAACCTGTTTATTAGGCATTTTCTATTTCTTCTTCCATTTTATTATATACCTCATCGTCTATCTGCATAGAAAAGGCACGCTCAAAAGCTCTCTTTTTCCTTGCTTTTTTAAGACAATCGGCATTTTTACAAACATATGCGCCCCTGCCTGCTTTCTTGCCCGTAATGTCAAGCGAAACTTCGCCGTCGGGACTTTTAACAACTCTTACAAGTTCCCTTTTGTCAAACATTTCGCCGCAACCGGTGCACATACGCATTGGTATCTTTTTAGTTTTCATATCACAACCGCCTTTCAGTAAAAAATGCGTTGCAATTAATTATTCTTCGCTTGCAGTATCTTCTGCTGTTTCTTCTGCTTCTTCAGCGCTTTCATTTGTGAAGAAACCCGATTCAGGTTTAATGTCTATCTTCCAACCGGTAAGTCTTGCGGCAAGGCGAACATTTTGACCCTTGTTGCCGATAGCAAGTGAAAGCTGGTCGTCAGGAACTGTTGCACGGCAACTCTTTGTTTCCTCGTCAAGAATTTCAACTTCGCAAACTTCACTCGGTGCAAGCGCCGCACTTACATACTGTGCCGGGTCTTCGCTGTACTTAACGATATCAATCTTTTCACCGCCGAGAACTTCAACAATGTTTGAAACTCTCTGACCTCTCGGACCGATACAAGCACCTACAGGGTCAACATTTTCATCGGTTGAATAAACTGCAATTTTAGTTCTTGAGCCTGCCTCACGGGAAACAGACTTAATTTCGATAGTGCCGTCGTAAATTTCAGGAACTTCCTGCTCAAACAAGCGGCGAACCATACCCGGATGAGTACGGGAAATCATAATGCGAGGACCTTTGCCCATTTCCTTAACATCAACAACGAATACCTTAACGCTGTCGCCTACATTGAAATGCTCACCCGGAACCTGCTCAGCCTTTGGAAGAACAGCAGAATTCTTGCCCATATCAAGAGTTACATTACCGGTATCAGGGTCAACTCTGTCAACCTTAGCGGTAAGAAGTTCCTGATTTTTAGACTTAAATTCTTCAATCATCTGTCCTCTTTCAGCCTCACGGATACCCTGACGGATAACATGCTTAGCTGTTTGAGCAACGATTCTGCCGAAATTCTTTGTTTTAAGCGGAATATCAACAGTACCACCAACCTTTGCGCTCTTGCGAATAAGTTGTGCCTGCTCAAGAGTAAGGTCGGTATCTTCGTCCTCAATCTCGTCAACAACATTTTTCCTTACATAAACTTTAATTTTTTGCTTAATTGGGTCGATATCGCAGTGAACGATATCCTTGCCGTTGTAGTCGTGCTTTGCGGCAACAATAATAGCCGCTGAAATTTTTTCATAAAGATATTCTTCAGGAATATTCTTTTCAGCTACGATTGCTTTTACTGCGTCAAAAAATTCTTTGCTCATTTTCCTATCATCCTTTCGGTTAATTCATTTCTTTTTCAAAATCTTTTATATCAAAGTCATCAAGCTTTACGAATGATGTATCTTTTTTGTTTACTTTAAGCTCCGTCTCGTCGGCAAGCTTTAATGTAATTTCGCCGTTATCATAAGCTAAAAGCTTACCGGCAAAATCACGAACGCCGTCAATAGGTCTTATAAGACGCATCATAACAGGTGCGCCGATATATTTTTCAAAATGACGGTCGGCTGTAAGTTCCCTTTCAACGCCGGGTGAACTTACTTCAAGTGTGTAGCTTTGAGCAATAGGGTCTGCTTCGTCAAGTGGCTTTGTTACTGCGTGGGTTAAATTAACGCAGTCGTCGATTGATATTCCGCCCTCTTTATCAATAAATATGCGCAAATACCAGTCTGTACCCTCTTTTGCAAAACGAACATCCCAAATATCAAGCCCAAGCTCTTTTGCGTAAGGTGTAATTATTTCCGTTACCTTAGATACAGTATTTCCTTTTCCTGCCAAGAAAAAACCTCCTTACAATAATAAGAGAGCAGACCCGAACGGCCTACTCTCATTAGGACTAATAAACTTACGCTTATATAATAACATATTATTTATAAAAGTCAAGCATAATTTATTTAGAGTATTAAATTGCTTTATTTTTTTTGCGGACCGTTATAACCGTTTGTTTCCTGGAACTTTGCAATCTTGTCAATAACGGAAAGAACAACATCAAAGCCGTCGCCTACTGTTTCCATTTCAAAACGCTCAGGCATATCACGCCAGGTGTGATAATAATATGTAAGCATTGGGTTTTGAGCGGCAAATGTAACAGACTTAACACCTGCTCTTGTCATAGGAGTTGAGTCACAACCGCCGACAGGGTTGTGGATACAACCGTTTGTCTTGCTTTCTATACCCATTTCCTTAAATGTGTCTTTAAACATTTTTTCCATATCTGTATCAAATCTGCAACCCTGCCAGTCGTCCTTAATAACAACCTCAAAGTATTCTTTATCGGCTACAGAGTCAATGTTAATGTTCCAAGCATTCTTTGTCATATCGTCAAAACGGTGTTCCTGAGCAAAGAACATTGAGCCTCTTAAGCCTGCTTCCTCAGAACCGATGTTGGCGTCGATAATACGGCAGTTTTTAGGCATTTTTTCAGGATGCTCTGAAAAATACTTAATTACAGCGTAGCTGAGACCGATACCTGTTGCGTTATCCATAGCGCCGCGGGAAGCATTTCTTGGGTTAGGGTCACCCCACATTACAACGAATAATGAACCGATAATTGTTACAATAGGAACGAAGTTCATTATATACATAAATACATTCCATTTGTAAGATTCGAGTAAGACTGCTGCCCAAGCTGCGCCAGCATTTAGACAAATGTAGGTCACAGACATAAAAATTGAAAAAAGAGCAATAAAGAAGAACGAAACTGCACCAAATCCTACTTTACCGTATGTAGCAATAAGACCCATAATAGGTTTAGTGTCTTTATATTTATATGCATGCTCACTGTGTCTCCAGCACCAAGAGGTGTCCGTATGACCTGAAAGAATGATTGTATAGTCATACTTTCCATCCTCAGGTTCTAAAACACCGAGAGTGTTACGGCTGATTTCCTGTGGGAAGAACATATCAAACCAAGTCTTGTAGAAGAAGCAACTTGCTACAAGCCATAAGATTGAAATGAAACCAAGTGCACCGAGTGCATACCAAAGATTATAAAAGTTTAAAGAATTTGCAATAATTACACCTATGCTGAGAATTACTCCTGCCCAGCCTGCATAGCTAAGTCCGCCGATACCCGAGCGAGGAGATACTGCAAATTCCTCTGTCTTAGGCTCAATTCCGATTTCACGAAGCTTTTCGCCCATATACTTATGAAGTTCAATTTCTCCGTCAGAACCCGGCAAACGGGAACCGATTTTGTTTGCTGCGTGCTCAACAATGTCCATTGCTTCACGAGCATATTTTCTGTTTTCTTCTTTCATCACACAACCTCCATAGTTAAATTTATAATAAAACAAAAAAACGGTAGTCTTATTTTACTACCGTTTTAATATAATTGCAAGTCTATTAACTTATTTTGATGTATATTAATACAAAAAGCTTAAAAATGTATAAATTTTAGCTTAAATGATGAATAAATATACCTGACAAAAGCTTTGGCTCAAACCAAGTTGACTTTGGCGGCATAATCAAATTTGCGTCGGCAATAGACATAAGGTCGTCAATGCTTGTAGGATACATTGCAAACGCAAGCTTCATATCGTCAGCGCATCTTCTTTCAAGTTCGTCAAGACCTCTGATACCGCCTATAAAATCAATTCTCTCATTAGTTTTAGGGTCATCTATACCGAGAATAGGAGAAAGAAGATTGTTTTGAAGAATTGAAACATCAAGCCTTTCAACCGGGTCGTTTTCATTTACGATATCGCTCTTTGCAGTAAGCTTGTACCACTGATTGTCAAGAAGCATACCGAAAGTGTGCCTTTCGCTCGGCTTAAATTGACCGTCAGCCTTTTCAATTTCAAAATCTTTTGAAATCGCAGCGATAAACTCGTCACTTGTTTTGCCGTTAAGGTCTTTCACAACTCTGTTGTAGTCCATAATCTCAAGTTCATCATCAGGAAAAGCGACTGAAAGAAAGAAGTTAAATTCCTCCTCACCGGTATAATTCGGGTTAGCCGCCCTTCTTTTTTGACCCACTTTAACAGCGGAAGCACACCTGTGGTGACCGTCGGCAATGTACATAGCATCAATCTTGCCAAACTCGTCTGCAATAAGATTGATTGTATCATCATTATCAATTACCCAAACGGTTTGGTTAACCCCGTCCGACACAAAGTCATAAACCGGCTCGTTATTTTCCATCCAAGTTTTAACTGCAGCGCTGATAATTTCATTTTTTCTGTAAGTTAAAAAAATAGGACCGGTGTTTGCATTGCAAATGTCAACATGATTGATTCTGTCCTGTTCTTTTTTAGCAAGCGTGTGCTCGTGCTTTTTGATAATATTGTTCATATAATCATCAATCGAAGCACAGCCTACGATACCTGTCTGGCTTCTGCCGTTCATAACTTGCTTGTAGATATAAAAACAAGACTTGCTGTCCTGCATAAGAGCGCCTGTTTTTTCAAGATTTTCAAGGTTTTCCTTTGCCTTTTCATAAACTTCCTTGCTGTACGGGTCGGTGGTGAACGGTAAATCAATTTCAGCCTTGTCAATATGTAAAAATGAATAAGGCTTGCCCTCAACCGCTTTTCTTGCTTCCTCGCTGTTCATAACATCGTAAGGGAGCGCCGGGATAAGTTCCTGCTTCGACTTTTCAGGTCTGAAAGCCTTAAAAGAACGATAAATAGCCATAGATTTATTTTCCTTTCTCTTGGGTGTTTTTGTCATATATTAAACGAAGTCCGTCAATAACAAGATTCCTGTCAATAATAGCTTCGGTTTCGCAGTGCTTTGCAATAACAGTACCAAGACCGCCGGTGATAATAACCGTTGCTTTTTGACCGAGTTCTTTTTCAAATCTTGTCACCAAACCGTCAATCATAGCGGCAGTACCGTAAACCGTACCGCTTCGCATACAGTCGATTGTGTTGGTACAAATAGCACTTTTCGGAGCGACAATTTCAATTTGCGGAAGCTGAGCCGTGCCGGAAGCGAGAGCATTAAGAGCAGTTTTAACACCGCATAAAATTGAGCAACCGATAAAGCAACCGTTTTCGTCAATAACCGAAGCGGTAGTGGCAGTGCCGAGGTCAAATATTATTTGAGGGCACGGATATTTGCTGATACTTGCGACTGCGCCCGCAACCATATCTGCGCCGAGTTCGGCAGGGTTATTCGTTTTAATATTAAGTCCGGTTTTAACTCCCGGACCGATAACTATAGATTTTTTGCCTGTGATAAGCATAATAGCCTTAGAAACAGTACGGTTAAGCGGAGGCACAACAGAGGAAATAACCGAGCCCTCAATATCCTCGCTCTTAATTTTGCAAATTTCAAGTATACTGTTAAACTTTATTGCATATTCTTCGGCAGAATCGTTAACATTGGTAGAAAGCCTGCATTCGTTAATAAGCTTTTTACCCTCAAGAAAGCCGAGCACAATATTTGTGTTACCTATATCTACAGCTAAAATCATTGTTATTTTTCCTTTCTGCCGAGCTTTGTAAGCTTAAGAATAGTCGGTGAAAGAATGATGTTTGCACCGAGTTCAAATAAGAAATTAAAGCCTACAAGACCGGTAATCATATATACAAATGCGTTTGTGCCGCCCGCCCACTGCTTGATTGTGTCAAAGAAGAAAAGGCGACAACCGATTAAAAATATACCTGTGTTAACAACAGGGCAAACTATTGCGGCTGCTATTGTTGCAACAGTTTTGTTTTTCTTTTCAATAAGCTTGTAAACACCGCCTGCCAAAAGACCTGCGAGCGCACCCTTAAGAAGAACTGTAACTACTGTTCCGCCCGGGTTAACTGTTAAAAATGCTGCTGCGTCACCCGATGCCAAAACCGTAATGCCAAATGCAAGACCGAGCCAAGCACCTGCGCCTACGCCGTAAAGAGAGGCGCCTACTACGATTGGGATTAGCACGAGCGAGATTGAAAACGGACCGAAATGGATAAAACTACCGAGTAGCTGGAGTACAACTACTATTGCCGTCAAAAGTCCGATACCGGCAATCTTTTTTGTGTTTGTTTTCATATTAAATTTCCTTTCTGCTACTGTTCCTAAGTTTCACCGCAAAACACAGATACGGCTTCACTTTGACAAGCTATTTTGTCAGCGGATACAATGCGACTTCATTATATATTATTTTTCATAATATGTAAAGCAAAAAATAGCACCGAACATTTTGCTTGATTTGAATAACCGATAATATTTGACTATATAATAAATCCAAAGTATAATAAGGGCAAAAGGAGTGGTCAATATGAAGGAGCCGAATTGGGCGACGCTCGGTTGCGGTGTTATTGCAAACCAGCTTGCACAGGCTATGCAGGCTAAGGGCAGAAAGCTTTACTCTGTTGCAAACCGTACCCACCAAAAAGCAGTAGACTTTGCAGAAAAATACGGCATTGAAAAAGTTTATGACAACATTGACGAAGTGTTTGAAGATGAAAATGTTGACATCATTTACATTTCTACTCCGCACAACACTCACATTGAATATTTGCGAAAAGCGCTTAAAAGCGGCAAAAATGTTATTTGTGAAAAATCAATTACGCTTAACAGCCGTGAGCTTGACGAAGCTATAAGCCTTGCAAACGAAAACAATGTTGTTTTGGCAGAAGCTATGACGATTTATCATATGCCGATTTACAAAAAACTTAATGAAATTATAAGTTCGGGCAAGCTCGGTGAACTAAAACTTATTCAAATGAACTTTGGCAGTTACAAGCCGTATGATATGAATAACAGATTTTTTAATCGTAATCTTGCAGGCGGTGCCATGCTTGATATCGGCGTTTATGCAATTTCTTTCGTAAGATGGTTTATGTCGTCGAAGCCGCACAAAATCACTTCGCAGGTTAAATATGCGTCGACGGGTGTTGACGAGCAGGCAAGTATTCTTCTTCAAAACAAGGAAGATGAGATGGCGAGCATTATCCTCTCGCTCCACGCCAAGCAGCCTAAAAGGGGCACAATCAGTTTTGACAAAGGATATATTGAGATTTTTGAATATCCACGCGGTGACGAAGCGGTTATAACTTATACCGACACAGAAAAAAAAGAAACAATTACCGCCGGCGAAACAACCAAAGCGCTTGAATATGAAATTGAAGATATGGAAAACGCGGTGCAAAACGGCAAAGATATGCACCTAAGCTTTACAAAAGATGTTATGGATATTATGACCTTCATAAGAAACGAATGGGGTATGTATTACCCTGAAGAAGAAGGTCACGATATAATTTAAAATAATAAATGGGGTAAAATTATGGGTTACAAATATAACATTATTTACAATGCAAACGGTAAAACTCACAAAACGCACCACAGTGAAACTGTCGATTTTGAAATAAAAGAAGTGGTTAACGGCGATGTGCTCGAATTAACTCTTGTGCCTAAAACAGACATAAGCTTTGACAAATTTGAAATTAAAAATGACATTTCGTTTTCAGACCGAAGCAAGTTTTTTGTAAACGGTTATCAAAGCTGGACTGTATCAAGAGAATATGCAAGCGATGATTCTATACTTGATGATTTCAACCCTAAGCTTCTTTCTTTTATTGATAAAAAGAAATTTAATGTTCGTGGCATTTGGGGTGCCGGTGATTTAACTTTCCACGATTATCCGCAAACTACGGGTGTTTTTTACGGCTATTCGTATGCTTATATCAGAAACGGCTCGGACATTCACCTTTTTGCTTCGCTCAGTGAAAGAGCCGGCTATACCATTATCACTTTTGACACAAATCGCAAAACGGTTGCTATTGAAAAAGACCTCGAGGGCGTAACTTACCAAAAAGGAAAAGAATACAAACTTTTAGAGCTTTGCGACATTATTGACGAAAGCGAAAGTGCGTTTGACAAATATTTTGCGCTTGCAAATGTGCCAAAACCGAGGTCAAACAGAATGTGCGGCTACACAACTTGGTACAACTATTACACAAGCGTAACCGAGGAAATTGTTGAGCGCGACCTTGACTCTATCGCTCATCTCGGCTCAAAAATTGACATTTTTCAAGTTGACGACGGATATGAAAGAACTGTCGGCGACTGGCTTTACCACGATGAAAAGAAGTTTCCGTCGGGTATGAAAGTTGTTGCGGACAATATTCACAAAAACAATATGCTTGCCGGTTTATGGCTCGCTCCGTTTGCCGCAACTCCTAAGTCATACATATATAAACAGCACAAAGATTGGTTCGTTAATGACAGCAAGGGTAAAATTCCTTTCGCTTCTCATAACTGGGGCGGTTTTTATGCACTCGACATTTATAACAAAGAAGTAAGAGAACATCTTAAAGAAGTGTTTGACACCGTGCTCAATGTTTGGGGCTACGATATGGTTAAGCTTGATTTCCTCTATGCCTGCTGTATCATCCCTATTCACAACAAAAGCCGCGGCGAAATTATGTGTGATGCTATGGACTTGATTCGTGAATGGTGCGGCGATAAGCTCATTTTAGGTTGCGGCGTTCCGCTTGCTCCGGCTTTCGGCAAGGTTGATTTTTGCAGAATCGGCGCAGATATGGCATTAAGTTTTAAAAAGAAGCCGTTTTCAAGAGAAGATGTATCAACCAAACACGCTCTTTTAAACACTGTTTTTCGCCGCCAGCTTGACGGCAGAGCATTCCTCAATGACCCCGATGTTTTTCTTCTTCGTGACAACAATATAGGCATGTCTCTTGCTCAGCGCCAAATAATCGCAGAGGTTGCAAGTCTTTTCGGCAATCTGCTTTTTGTTTCCGACGATGTTTCAACATACAACAGCGTTCAAAAAGATATTTTTGTTGATGTCTCCACTCGAAACAAGGCAAAAATCACATGCGCAAATATGGACAAAAACGGCGATATTTCCGTCAGATACACTCTTGACGATTTAAAGAGAACTTACTGTTTTAATGTAAACGACGGCACAACAAAAAGGCTTATTTAATATTATTTCAAAAAATTTGTCGTTTCTATTGAATACTTACAAAACCTATGGTATAATTAGGTTATGAAGTTTAAAAGGAAGCGATGAATTGAAAATTTCCACAAAAGGAAGATACGCATTAAGGCTTATGCTTGACCTTGCGCAAAACCAAAAAGACGGCTTTGTTGCGCTTAAAGATATTGCTCAAAGGCAAGACATTTCAAAAAAATACCTTGAACAGATTGTCCCTATCCTCAACCGTGCCGGTTTGCTCAAAACCACAAGGGGTTATCAGGGCGGATATATGCTTGCAAAATCACCGTCCAGCTACACCGTCGGCGATATTTTGAGAATAACGGAGGGCAGCCTTGCTCCCGTTGCCTGCCTTGAAGACGAGGAAAACCAGTGCGACAAGTATGAAACCTGTATGACAGTCGGCGTTTGGCAAGGTCTTTATAAGGTTATTAACGAGTACCTCGATTCAATCACCTTACAGGATATTTTGGATAAAAGCAGAAGCCAGCTTATCGACGAATACTACATTTAATCAATGGGGATATAGTTTTGCATATCCCCATTGATATATTTTTTGACTTTTTTCAAAAAAAGGCTTGACAAATCAGTTAAAATATATTATTATATCCAAGCGTTAAGCAACAACGAGGTGTAACTCAGTTTGGCTAGAGTGCCTGCTTTGGGAGCAGGATGCCGCAGGTTCGAGTCCTGTCACCTCGACCAAAAAATAACAGATACCGCTAAGGTATCTGTTATTTTTTTATGATTTTAGCAGGGTTCGAACCTGATGTAGACCGTCAAAAGACCTTAGAAAGTAAAATGCTTTCTAAGGTCTTTTTGTTAAAATTATTTTAAAATTGCACGGCAGATTTTTGCGGTATACATATCAGCTTTGCCGTAACATTCGCCTACTATTGTAAACTTCTTGCCCTTTGACACTTTTTTCAAATCATTCATATCTTCAAAGCAAATTTGAACATCGCAGTCGAAATCAAAATCATCGGCATTTGACGGCTCAACTACTGCGTAATCGTCGGAAACATAGGTGACTTCTGCTGTAAATTCAACAGTTTTACCCTTATATTTATCGTCGGCGCTCACCTGATTTTCTTTATACGCTTTTACAAAATCATTGATTTTAACTTTTTGCGCATTGTCATAATCGGGAACTACGGCAAATTTATCTGCAATTACGCATTTGCGAACATCAACATCACCGAAAATAGTTGTCTTATCGCATACGCCCTCAACAGTTACGGTATCGCCAACCTTGAATTTCTTTAAGTCTTCATTATTTTCCATATATGCATTGACATTATAAAGCCAATTATCGTCGTCATACGAGCGGATACAAGCGTGGCTGTCCTGAATAGAACCTACTTGACCAGTTACGGCTATAACTTGGTCGGAATACTTTCCGCTTGCAGTGGCTGAATCTTTGTTAAAATCGTTTAGCACGGTATCAACCGTAACTTTAGCCACAGGGTTTTCAAAGTCATAATCTTTCGGTTTACTGCCGATAACCGCAACAACGACTATAACAGCGATAAGAACAATAAAAATGATTAATCTTTTCTTTTTCTTCTTTTTCTTTTGGTCTTTTAACGCTTGGTTAACAGCCATTTGAACTTCTGCTTCGTTTGCCATTTTGCAAACCTCCTTTTATTTGATGACCACATTATACAATAATAAAAAAGAGGTTTGGTGTGCTATTAGCACAACATTTAAAGCGATGAATCTGCTATAATAAAAAGCGATGATACAACAGCACAAACCAAGCAAAGAGCAATTTGAATTATTATTTTTTTGACTTTAGATTTATTTTTAATAAATTCAAATCTGTCAGTCCAGTTATAATAATTTGTAAGTATAGGCACAGGTACGGCAAAAGCAAAGAAAAAATAAGCAAATGTAAAAATGCTGTCAAGAAACGAGTGACCGAAAATCAGCGAAAAGAATAAGAAAACAAACAGAATCGTGTAATAAATACCGGCAATAACACTATGCCACCATATGCCGTTTCTGAAACCCGGAGTAGATTTTAAAAAGTGATTTGTTTTATTTTTCTTTTCAATAGATTCGATTAAATCATCAATATTGGTATACCTGTTAATTTCGTCAATTTGGGTGCATTTTAGAACAACTTCACTAAGCCAGCCGCTTGTGAGTTTTTCATTCGGCAACTTTTTTGTTTTCATATAATTAATCAATACACCGATAGAATATATATCCGATTTTGCCGAAGTTTGGTGAAAGCCGAACTGCTCGGGTGCAGTGAAACCCTGCGTACCTAATATTTCGGTGTCAAAGCTTTGATTTTGTTTAATCGTTCTGCTTATACCAAAGTCGATTATTTTTACGCACCCGTCGGAAGTAATCATAATGTTATTTGGGTTAATATCTCGGTGAACTATTTTAAGCTTATGAATCTCTCTAAGCCCATTGCACACCTGAAGCGTTATGTTTTTTGTTTGCTCGTCACTCAAGCAACCGATTTTGTCAATATAGTCTTTCAGCGTAATTCCGTTTACATATTCTTCCACAACATAAAAAGAATTTTCAACGGCAACAGTATCATAAAACTTAACTATATTTTCGCACTCAAGTTTAATCAGTTTTTTGTACATAGCAGTGTCCGACAGCGGAATTTCTTTTAGCACAAAAAGATTGTTTTCACTCTTTGCGATTTTTGTTTGACTGTTTAAATTTTTGACTATTTCGTAATTCATTTTAAATACCTTAATTAAGTAATACTTGACTTAGTAATATAAACATTTTATCATAATTACAGTGGCTTTTGGTAATTTACCGGCACTAAAAGGAGTTTTTATGAAAAAAACGACAGAAGAACTATTAGAAATTTTAAAAAGCAAAAAATCAATCGACGATTATTTTAAAAATGAAATAGACGAGCTTATATTTTCCTCGCTTGCAGAGTATTTGGAACTGCTTTTAAACGAGAAAAAGCTGAAGAAAAGCGATGTGATAAAAAAGAGCAACATTGACAAAAACTATGCATATCAAATTTTTAACGGAAACAAAAACAACCCATCACGGGATAAAATGATAATGCTTTCAATAGGTATGGGGTTAAATGTGCTTGAAACAAGAAAGCTTTTAAAAATCGCAAAAGCTTCCGATTTATACCCACGAAACCCGAGGGACAGCGTAATTATTTATTGTTTAAATAAAGGCTCCGATTTAATAGAGGTAAACGAACTGCTCAGTGATTACAATTTAGAGCTTCTTGAATAATTATATATCATTTGAAAAATAAAAGAAATTTTTTATGTGTCCGACTTTGTCACGGTACAAAAAACGGGACAATATATTGCACGAAAGCATAAATAATGATATATTGAAATCATCAAGAATAAGGAGGAATTTCATGACACCGGCACCAAGAAATATTGACCCAGCAAAAGCCGTGGAAATGATTAACAATATGTACGAAGAGCTTGACGAGTATTTGCAGGACGAAATTGATAGTTACATAAACGAAGACGAAACGCTTGACGAAGATGACCTTTTCGATATCGCAAATGTGCTTGCATTCAGAAATCGTGCCGATGATGTGCCAAGCGAAGCAGTTGACTTTGTTAAAGGTGTATATCTTGACGAGATTGCACTTGGCAACAGAGATGCTATGGTTGATTTGGGTGCACTTTACTATTCGGGCAGAATCGGCGAACAAAGCTATGCAAAAGCTGTTAAATATTACAAAATGGCTGCTGACCTCGGCTGTATGATTGCCTCCGAGAACCTCGGCTACTGCTACTACTACGGCAGGGATGTTGAAGTAGATTACGAAAAGGCTTTCAATTATTTTATAAAGCCTGCAATGGCGGGAAGGACAGAATCGATTTATAAAATCGGCGATATGTATTCAAAGGGCTTGTATGTTGATGAAGATAAAGACTTCGCATTTAAGCTTTATGAAAAAGTGTACCGCCAAATGGGCAACAACTGCGATGTTAAAGGTGATGTTTGCCTAAGAATGGGCAATGCTTATTACTACGGAAACGGCGTTGAAGAAGACCGTTACAAAGCGCTTAAATTTTACCAGCAGGCTGAATATCACTACTACGCTCAAATTGCCGACGGCGATTATTTCAAACGCAAAATGCTTCAAAGCGTGATTGAAAAAATCGACGAAATTCGTGATGAACTCGCCGAGGAACTTGTACTGTAAAATAAATATGATTGTATAAAAAAAGAGTAGGCAAAAGGGAGCGGCTTCGTAAGGAAGTCTCTACCTTTTGCTTTTGTAAGCGGCTGGAATGATGAATTGTAGGTATAATTTATTATTTTGGAGGATTACACAATGGAAAAGTATACTTTCGATAAAAGCAATGGACTTTGGTATGAATTGCATGGTGATTACTATATTCCTTGTTTGACTGTTTCTCAAGGCGAAAACTACTCAATCGGCATTTGGGGACAAAGGCACGAAAGGTGGTTGAAAGAAAACCACAGGGTTAGATATTTCAATCTTATCACAAACGATAAACTCAACTCTTATCTTCACGATATTGATTTATTGGCAAGTGAAACAGAAAGCAGACTTATTGATGAGTTAGCGAAGAAACAAGGCATAATGGAAAAATTGAAGGCTAATGATATGATGGCTTGGATCGGTACTATGAACAACATCAAAAATCGAGTTGTGGAGATAATATATAATGAAATAATTTTTAACTGATAACTATTGAGGCGGGATTTTTCCTGCCTCATTTATATTTGTATTTAGTATAAATATTGATAAATGAATTAAAATATTGCATTTATGCCATATTATTATGTTTTTTGGCAAAAGCCTTTGACAAAATATTTGTGATAATCTTTAATATAAATAATAATATGAAACAATGTTTTGTCGAAAAACTTGTATTTTAATTTGAGTAAATTATTGTTTAGCGGGCGAACGCAGTTCGCCCCTACGGTGATTTTCTATTTTAGATAGCCTAAAATGATAAGACTATCGTAGGGGCGAACTGCGTTCGCCTTTATAAAACTACTCACTACGAAACAGTTCCCCGAACTGTTTCTCCCAA
>CAVKLC010000002.1:0-76362 GCA_963657005.1 bacterium
TCAGACGAATTTCTTTAATCTATAATTTGAAATTCATCCCTCATTCGCTGCGTTGTTCCTCCTTTTCAAAATTTGTCGTACAGTTGTGCGTCAAATTTTGTATAAGAAATAGGTTGACGGCTTTGAGTGAATTGTGCGTAAGCACAAGAGACACGAGACTCCAAATTTGGCGACTCTAAGGAGCAACAAATTTGGGAGAAACAGTTCGGGGAACTGTTTCGTAGTGAGTAGTTTTATAAAGGCGACCACAGGTCGCCCCTACGATAGTCTTATCATTTTAGGCTATCTAAAATAGAAAAATCACCGTAGGGGCGAACTGCGTTCGCCCGCTAAACAATAATTTATCTTATTTAGTCTCAATTTCGTTCACTTGTGACCACCAATGAGAATATACTTTTGTATTCTTACCTTTTATCTTTTGTGTACGGTACGAGCGAATACGCTTTCAGCTATATCTCCGAGATATCGCGGCAATTTTACATCCGTTAAATTTTCACATTCAAAAAAAGCATCGTCGCCTATACTTAACACTTTTTTCCGTCAATTTTTGCCGGAATTTCAACAGATGATTTTAAACCAACATATTTCAATTCCGTTATCGCCAAAATAAATGCATTCAAAATCGTTATATATCGAATCTTCGTCATCGTCATTTGCCGTGAGGTTCAGCCCGGCTGTTATACTGCAAAACATAATAAGTGACAATAATAAACTTAAAACTTTTTTCATCGAAGTTCCTCCTCAGGAAAATAAATATTTCTAAAATATATTAATATAAAAATGCAAATAATACAATAGAATCAGGTTAAAAGACCTGATTTGCAGGGTAAAATACATATTTTACAGCAATATCATATGGCTGTTACCCATAATTGTCAATGCGGAATATTTCAATATTATATAATTTTTTCGGTGATATTAATGAAAATTACGAAGATTAGAGATTTGCGTGAGGACAACGATTTAAAGCAAAAGGACCTTGCAAAATACCTTTGCATTGACCAGAGCACATACAGTGATTACGAAAACGGAAGAATTAATGTACCTATTGAGCAGCTTATTAAAATAGCTGATTATTACAGCGTGTCGCTTGATTTTCTTGTGGGAAGAAATGAACCGCCTCGTCAAAATTGATGGGGCGGTTTTGTTTTTTATATTAATTATTTGTTATTTGACTTTTTTGCCGAATAAATAAAACAAAAAGCTATTGCAACTACTGCTAAAATAAGCCAAAAGATTATTACTGTATTCCACGAGGAATGAGAAAGAATACCGCCTGCAATTTGGTTGGCAACTGCACAGCCTATATACGCAGTGGCATTTAATAAGCCTGCAACGGTACTCACATTGCCATACTTTGCAAACTTGAGCGGAACGATTGTTATAAGCATAACATTAACAGCAAACATACAGTTTGTAACCATAATCATTGAGATAAGCGACAAAATCATACTTTTTGACGAGAAAGCCAAAAGGATGGTTAAAAACACAAGCGCTATCGCAAAAAATACTGCCGAAGTTTTAGCTTCGTTTCTAAGTTTGCTATTTACCGATTTGGCAAAAAATGCACCGGTCACATTGACCACAGGCAAAAGCATAGTTAAAAGAAGTGAAAATGAAGTGTTTGAATTAAACTGAGACGAAAAGAATTGCGGCACCCACTGGGTAACGCTGTCCTTTAATGTGCCTTGAACAATTATAGGCACAAGCAGAACAAGAGTGCCTGTTGCGGTAAGAATTTTTAGTGATGCTTTAATATTAACTTTATTTTCTTTTGTTTCACCTTTCACATTTTTGCAAAGATGAAGTTTAGAAGTGCCCAAAAGCCATATAATCGACACAATAAGAAGAATTAAGCCGCAGGTAAGAAAAACATATTTCCATTCAAAAAACATCAATGTAACCAAGCTGACGGCATAACTGAGCACTGTACCGAGCGGAACAGTAACAGACATTTGCATACCGAACCGGTCGCACATTTTTTCATCATATTCAAGTGACGCAAGTTTAAGTATAGGCGACCAAACGAGCGACTGATAAAGACCGTTTAGCGCCCAAAAGGTGATAAGTACAGGGTAAGAATTGAAAAAGCACAAGATTATATTTGAAATTGACGATAAAAACACGCCGAAAAATATCATATATCTTGTATCAAGCTTATCGCCGATTATACCGCTTACTATTTGACCCAAGCCGTAGCAAACAAAAAATGCGGATGAAACAGAGGCGATTTTGCTCTCACTCAAAATACCGAGGGAGGAAAGCTCAGGTATAATTGAAGAATAGTTTAGACGGCAAATATATGTTGCACTGTATGCCAAAAAGCAGAGAAGAAAAATATTTCTTTCCCTTTTTGAATTGTATCCCAAATTTTTAGTCATATCTGTTGCCGTAGTCCTTATCTGTTTTACCGTTATATGATTTACCTAAAAGTTTTTCATCAAACGGTATATTTGTAGCGATAAAAGTAGTTCTTTCCTCAAGCGTCTGACCGCCGTGACCCCTATCCTTTCCGCCGTGGTCGTTTGCAAGAATAACAAGCCATTTTTCGTTAAGCTTTTCTTCCCTGTTTTTAATTTCCTGCAAAATTTGGTAAGTGTATGTATCGCAAGTCACAGCGGCGCTGACATATGCGTCATTATCCTTTGAAAAACCTGTTGAATGACCTGCGCCGTCGATTGAATCGTAAATACCGATAACAACGCTGTCACCTGCATTTATTCTATTTAGAGTGCAATCACGGACGAAAGTGTCGCCAATACCGAAGCCGAGAAAATCAACTGCGATAAAATTATCAAAATCGGTATTGCCGGCAGATTTTCTTTTGCAGTTTGCAATATATTTTGCACTGAGTTCACTGTGAGCCATAACATAGTTTATTTCAGATTTTAAATTAACGGTAAAAAGAGGTTCCCAGTCAAAATTAATTGAAGTTGCAAGACCTCTTTGCGCATATTCCAAAACGACTGTTTTAGCGCTTAGCTTTTTAGTGTCGTCATTTTCCTTAATACCGTTATTAAGTCCCCATTTGCCGGTAAACTGGGAAGTCCAACCGGCAGAGGTTGAGGTGCTTTGCTGATACAAAGTATCGGCATAGCCGCCGCAATAAGCAAGGTAAATGCCGCCTTTCTTTACAACTTCCTTTATACCGCCGAAATCATTTGTAAAACTCGTTAAATCTTTATTATAAGCGTTTTTCATTTCAAGTATTTTTTGAGCAGTATCGGCGCGCATACCGTCATAGCCGAGGAAAAGAACTTTTCTTATTTTGCCGTCACTGTCAACCGCATTGCCGCCCTTTATTTCACATTCGTCAAAAAACGAATGGATATGAGTATGAACAGCACAAATAGGCAAGCTTGATTTGAAATCATTTTTCCAAACAGTGCCAGAATTTATATAGTCAAGATATTCTTTATCAAGATTAGGTTTGTTAAACTTTTTAATAAGCTGTGGCAAAAGCCTGCCGCTTGATAAAAACATTTTAAGATTATGATTCACAAAAATTCCCCCTTGAAAAGATATTATACCAAATAACAGATATACATTACAATACATAAAAAAGAAGAAAGCTGTTCAAATCGGAACATCTTTCTTCTTTTCTTTTATTTGAAAACTATTTTAACAGGGTTCTTTTTATTAAATTTTTCAAGTTCTTCTTTAAGTTGTTTAAGTTCGTCCTCATTAATAGGTTGTTTATCCTCAGGATAGTCCCAATTAGAAAATGGTTCTTCCTTTGTACACAGCATATTACTGCTGTCAATTACCCAAGGAAGCGCAAGTATTTTCCTTTTGTTTTTAACATAAAAGAGAACACCGCTGCTGCCCTTAGATACATTTTTAAAATAAACAAGACCCTTTGCTTCTTTCATAATAATTCTTATCTGCTGGTCGGGAGGCAAATTGCGAAACTGCCTGCGGTTAATCAGCGGAAAAACAATTATGCCGAGCACGAGTACAACAACTACGATAATAATTATCTGACTTGGTTTCATTTTTCGATACCTATTGTAATAATTTCAAACGGTTTATATTCAAGCACATCTGTTTCATTCTCAACTTCTTCAAGCATATTGAGAAGCTTAACAGGATTTGAAAGATTAATCTTGCCGCGCTTACCGTCTTGCTCGCTAAGGCGGATAACGGTCATAGAACCGTCCTCACTGTCCTTCATAGCCTGCATATAAAGCGGTTCATATGTGTCGCCGCTATATGTAACATCTGCCTTTACAAGCTGTTCGTTAAACTGGAATGCAAGCTTATTAACGCCTGCCGCAACAGCACCGTTTTCGTGAGGGTAAATCATATAGCAAAAATCGTGATGACCCATATCGGAAGTTACATCAGGGCGAATAGTGGCACGAAGAAGTGAAAGCGACATAGTATTTTTGTCAAAACCGATACCGTACTTACCGTCATTAATAAGAGCAATACCGCCGTCGGTTTCGCTGAGGTCTGCCCACTTGTGGTGGCAAGTTTCAAACCTTGCTTGCTGCCAAGTTGTATTCTTATGTGTATCGCGCTCGATAAAGCCTGCAGAAGTGTCGCAAAGAGCCTTACGGGTAAGAACATTACAGCCAAACTCTGCCTTTGCAAGCTTGTGCTTTTCGTTCCAGTCAACAATATTTTCAACCTCGATACCCTTGCTTCTTCTAAAGAAACGCATAAGCATTGTCCAAGTTGATTTTTCGGTAGTAAGAACTGTTTTGAAAGTTGCACACTCGCCGTCAAGTTCAACAAGAGTAGTTGGTTCTTTAACTGTAATTTCTATCTGCTTATCCTTATAGTTTGGAAGGATATCCCAAGCGTCATAGTTGCCTGGGCAGTCGGTATATATTTTAAGTTTATTAAAGTCACCGTCAACCCACTGCCTGTCAAGCTCTTTATCAATAAGAGAAGCGACAGAGCCGTCCTCGTTAAGAACTACGCTATAAAACGGAGTCTCAACACTGTCTCCGAGAGTTAGCCATTCGCCGTCAAAATTAGTTTTGCGAAGTGTGGCGGACGAAAGAGCAGGGATATTAGGAATAAGCCAATTACCCTTTACGCCGTAACGAGTGGATGTACCGTTTTTGTTTGGAACAAAAGTGAGTGCGTCACGGGTAAAATTAAGAGTATTGAAATATTTTGAACCAGTGCCGATAATTGCGTCAACAGTGTTTTCAATATCTTCATAGTCTTTCATAGCGTCTTCATAAACAGGGTGAATATGAGAGCCCGGAAGAATATCGTGGAACTGATTGATAAGAAGCTTTTTGTAAGCGTTTGTGATAGCTTCTTTATTATCTTCTTTTCTGAGTACAGAAAGCATTTCAGCATCACGAAGTTTATATTCAAGTCTTCTGTTGGCGCACTTCATATTTGACTTAGTGGTGAAAGTACCGCGGTGCATTTCAAGGTAAAGCTCGCCGTCCCAA
The DNA here is from genome assembly GCA_963657005.1 of bacterium. GTDB lineage: Bacteria > Bacillota > Clostridia > Oscillospirales > Acutalibacteraceae > Eubacterium_R. The sequence continues at coordinate 5,418 of CAVKLC010000002.1, forward strand.
GTTTGAAGCGAAGTGTTGCCCTTGAGGTTTTTTTCAAGGAATTCCTGACCATCCATATGCTCGCACTTAGGCATAATTGAAAGCTTATCAAATCTGTGCATAAGCTCAATCATTTCTTCTGTACAACCTGAACCGCCATCGCCGTATCCAAACATATTCATAGTTTGACCGCCATTATCTTTATCAATATAAGCTTCCCAGTTTTCCTGAATTTGAGAAGGCATATTCCAAGTTATAAAGTGAGTAGGCGGAACGCAAGCATAAACATCCGTGCCGTCAATACCTTTCCAAATAAAGTTGTTGTGAGGGAAGCGGTTTGTATCGTTCCAAGTTGACATCTTGTTTGAAACAAAATAATCAACGCCGCTCTTTTTAAGAATTTGAGGAAGTATCCAGCTATTGCCGAAAACATCGGGAAGCCAAGCGTTATTAACTGTTTTGCCAAACATACGCTTATATGTTTGCTGACCATAAAGGCACTGACGAACAAGACTTTCGGCAGTAGGAATATTACAGTCAGGCTCAACATACATGGCGCCTACAGGTTCAAACTGACCGTTTGCAACCTTTTCTTTAAGCTCGGCAAAAACATCTGGATAATACTTTTCAAGTGTTTCGTAAACATACGGCTGAGTATGAGTATATTTAAAATCAGGGTACTTATCCATAAGACGAAGCTGAATAAGGACTGTACGAAGATTTTTTTGAACAGCGTGAATTCTGCGCCAATAATATGCAATATCAAGGTGAGAATGTGCAATGAGCGCAACATCGCCGTTACCCTTATAGTTATCGTTTGCAAATACGACTTCATCAAGATATTTTTGACATTCGTCAATACCGTCAAGTTCGTCGCTGTCAAAATCGATAAAGTTCATCGCATTATTGAGTTCTTTATTAAGGAAATTACGATAATCTTCGTTAAACAAATCGCTCTTGGCAATGTCGAGGAGAAGTTCAAAGTCCCAAACAAGGTCCTGCACCTTATGATTAACAGTGCAGATATATGCGCCCTCAAAAATCTGGCGGCAACCACGAACTGAAAGAGATTCAGGGTTACGCTCGTCATCAGGCTTTGAACGGTTATAACCCATCATATCAAAATGAAGAGTTTTTGTATCGTCAACATACGGTGAAAGAAGCATCCTTTCACGGTTAGGGTCAACACCGCCAACATATTTACCGTTAACCTTTACGCAAATTTCGGCAGCGGTTTTGAGCGAGAACCAAAGCTCCTTACCCTGAAGTTCCTTTGGAATGTCAACATCAGCTTTAATAAAAGCAGTACCGTCAGGTGTAAAATACATATCGCCTTTATTAAGCGGTCTGTAATCATCACTGTAATATTCAAACTCCATTTCGGAAATTTGGCGGGCATCCCTAATCATAAGATTGGTAATTTCCCACTTTGATGAATAAATATATCTTTTGAGCCAACCGAAGCGTAAATCGGTCCACTCCTCAGGACGCATAGAACGTCTTACAACTTTAATATGTGCCATTTCTATACCTCCTTAAACATCCTGAAAATAAGGCTTTTTGCGAATTGCATTAACCTTAACACTTTTTTTCAAATCTTTTTTAATCTGTTCTTCTATCCAAGCGGTGCAACGGTTTAAAATAAGGCATTTTGAACATTCGCCCCTAAAAATCAAAGTGAGTTCATTACCGTCTAAGCCGACAAATTCAACCCAGCCGCCGTCACCTTGAAGCTTCGGCTGTAAAACAGTTTCAACATAATTTTTAACTTTTTCCATATCAAACTCCAAAATTAAGCATTAATAATATTTTTAATTTCTTCTCTTATGCTTTCAAGCCTTGCCTTAGCATTTTCCTTTGACGGGTCAACTATAGAGTAGTAAACCTTAATCTTAGGCTCTGTACCTGACGGACGAACAGCCATCCAAGAGCCGTCAGCCCAAATATATTTAAGTACATTTTCTTTTGGCAAATCACGAATACCGGTTGAAAAGTCAATAATTTCTTCAATGCCGTCAAACAAAGCCTTGCCCTTATTTCTGAAATAAGTCATAAGATTTTGAATCTTCTCGGCACCGTCCTTGCCCTTTAATACGAAAGAATCGAGGAAGTCGAGATAGTAGCCGTATTCGTCATAAATTTCATTAAGACCGTCAACAAGAGTTTTACCCTGATTTTTATACCAAGCCGCCATTTGGCAAATAAGCATTGAAGAAACAACAGCGTCCTTATCCCTTGCGTGAGTACCTACAAGGTAGCCGTATGATTCTTCATAACCGATAACAAATTCCTGCTCACCTGTTTGCTCATACTTATTAATCTTATCGCCGATATACTTAAAGCCTGTCAATGTTTCTTCAACCTGAAGACCGAACTTTCTGCCGATATTAGCACCGAGTTCCGAAGTAACAATAGTTTTAACAAGGGTTGACTTTTCGTTTAATGTATCCTTTTTCATAGTGAGGACAAATTTAACAAGAAGCGCACCTGTTTGATTGCCTGTAAAGAGTTTGTAATCGTCGCCGTCTTTAACCGCAATACCTACTCTGTCGCAGTCAGGGTCAGTGCCGAGCACAAGGTCTGCACCGATTTTTTTTGCCTTTTCAATAGCAATGGTGAGCGCATCCTTTTCCTCCGGATTAGGTGAACGAACGGTTGAGAAGTTGCCGTCAGGAAGTTCCTGCTCTTTAACAACAGTTACATCCATACCCTCAAGCATTCTTCTGACAGGAATATTGCCTGTACCGTGAAGCGGAGTATATACGATTTTTAAGTCGCTCTTTTCTTCATAAAGCGATTGCTTTTTAACCTCAGCAAGAAAAGCACCGAGTTCCTTTTCGCCGATATAGTTGATAAGTTCGCTTTCCTCCATAAAAGGGATAGAAGAATAATCTGTAATATCGTTAATAAAGCCGATTGCATTTTTTGCGTCCTCTGTACAAAACTGGCAACCCTTGCTGTCATATACCTTATAGCCGTTATATTCCTTAGGGTTGTGAGACGCGGTAATCATTACACCTGCCGTGCAGCCGAGGTAATGAGTTGTAAACGACAAAACAGGAACAGGCACCACCATTTCATAAATATTAACCTTAATACCCTGAGAAGCAAAAATACCTGCCGCTGTTTTTGCAAAATACTGCGAATTGTTGCGGGTATCATAAGCAATAGCAACGCTTATTTCACCGTCGTTTTTACTCTTTAAATATCTTGCAAGACCGAGTGTTGCTTTGCCGACTGTATAGCGGTTCATCCTGTTTGAGCCTGCGCCCATAATACCTCTTAAACCGCCTGTACCGAAAGCAAGGTCTTTGTAAAATCTGTCTTCAATTTCTTTTTCGTCAGTAATGCTTTCAAGTTCAGCCTTTGTGTTTTCGTTTGCAAATGAAAGCCACTGTTCGTATTTTTCTTTGTAAGTCATAAAATACACCTCACACAATTTATTAATCTTCGGCAGGAGCAAGCCCCTGCCATACAATTATTCAAGAACTAATTTTATTTGAAATACATATAATATTGGCATTTAATCATACCGTTATAAAGTTTGCGGCGCTTGTCCGCTTTTCTGCCGAATTCACGCTCAAATTCTTCATCAGGTGAAATAATACCGTAGCTCCAACCGTGCTTTGAAACAAACTTTTCACCCATAATATGATAAATATTTTTAGCTGTTTTAATATCTAACATTCTTTCGCCGTAAGGTGGGTTCGTAATAAGCGTACCCTTTTCCGTAGTTGGGTTAAAATCTTTGATATCAGCCGTTTCAAGCCTTAAAAATTTATCAACCTTGATTCTTTTTGCATTAGCCATAGTAAGTTCCAATGCGTGAAAATCAATATCACTGCCGAATGCAACAAAATCGGTATCGGTCTTAATAATATCGTGGCACCTTTCCCTCTCCTGCATCCAAGCCTTTTCAGGAATGAAGCCCCAGCGGTCGCACTCAAAGTTACGGTTGATACCCGGAGCGATATTATGAGCAAGCATAGCGCCCTCAATAAGAATTGTACCGCTGCCGCAACAAGGGTCATACATAGTATGATAATGCCTGAGCCTTGAAAGAGAGCAAAGTGCCGCCGCAAGTGTTTCCCTAATCGGTGCGTCATTTGCTTCAGGTCGATAACCTCTTTTATGAAGTCCCCTACCAGTTGTGTCAAGCATAATTGTAACTTCATTTTTCATAATAGAAAACTGAATTTGGTGAACCGGACCGGTTTCCTCAAACCAAGAGATATTATAATCTTCTTTAAGCGATTCAACAACCGCTTTTTTAATAATCTTTTGGCAATCGGGAACAGAATGAAGAGTAGAATTAATACTGTAGCCTTTTACGGGAAAAGTATCGTTTGAACCGATAAATTCCTCCCACGGCAAAGCCTTAACCGCCTGAAAAAGTTCTTCAAAAGTTTCCGCCTTGAACCTGTCAAGCACAATGAGTATTCTTTCTGCAAATCGGCTGTTGATGTTTGCCCTTGCAAGCATAGCCTCGTCGCCCTCAAAATAAACTCGTCCGTTTTCAGCCGTAACATTTTCGGCTTCCATAAATTTAAGTTCGTCTGCTACCAAGCCTTCCAAACCCAAAAGGCACGGCGCTGTCATTAATAAATGCATAATTTTTTCCTATCTTTATAACAAAAATAAGGATGTAAAAAATACATCCTTAAATAATTTTATTTACCCGGTGATATGTCATAAAATACGATTTCATCGCCTTTTACATATCCCTTTTCTCTCGCTTTTTGCTCAATGTATGAGTCTTTATCCTCGTTATCAAGCACAGCCTGAAGCTCCTTATTTTCTTTCTCCTGAGCCTCATACTTAGCACTGACTTCCGCCTTTTGCTTTTCAAGCTTGCTGATGTCTGCGTTTTTGTTGACCGTAGTTATGCCGAAAAAGACAAACACAGCCACGAGCAAAGCAGCAACAAGAATAGTGCTCAATTTGTATTTACCGATATAAACTTTTTTTGACTTAGATTTGCTTTCCTTTGTCAAATTCGTCACCTTCATATTCTTTATGGTTCGGTCTTTTAATCTTTGCTTTAATATTATAATATAACACGCTTGGTAATTGCAATACTTTTTTAAATTTTTTTAACCGAATTTTAACCTTTTTTGCCATTCTTTTTTCAAGCGAAAATGTAATTTTTCCAAATAAGAGAAAATAAAGAAAAAAGCCTGCAAGCAAAGCGGCAAAATACATCCACCTGATTTCGCCGTTATTGAATATTAAAAGATATGAAAACGAAACAATCGCACAAACTATCCAAAAGATTAAATCGAAAACGAATGCGCTGCCAAACGAAAGCCGAAAAAGGCGAAGCAAATCATAAAAAACGGCAAACCCAAGCCCCAAAAAGAAAGCATAAAACAGCGCCTCAGCCACCGAAAAGCCTCTTTAAAAGCGAAGCGGAAGAAAATTTCTCGCTGTATGTAAGACTGCTGATTTTTCCGCTGAGCGAAACCATTCCCGTTTCAAGATTAAGTTCCTCAATGTGAAGCATTTCGCCTTTTATGCTAAGCTCTCCGCACGAACACACGGCAATAACTTCTTGCTCGTTAAACGAATCGACATCGCTTATACCCGTCAAATTCAGCTTTTCCCTGTTTTCAAGCGTCAGGCAATGCCTTGCAACATTTTCATTGTCCATAAAATCACCTATGTAATTTTATGCGGACGGGAGAAGGGTTATGATAAAAATGGCGGAAAGTATTTTACCTGCCGTTTAAATTATCAATCAACAATAAAAGAATCTGAAGCTAATAAATCACCTGTATCATCATCGTAAACATCAACAAAATATGTACCACTGTTTGGAAACCATAAATATGCGCAGGCATAATGATTGTCATAATCAGCTTTCGTTGTGTAATTACCATTTCCGCCCCTGTTGCTGGTTATTTGGAAATAAAAATTCTTATGCTTTTTACCTTTAACTTTATATATACAACCAACAGATGTGACCCCACTGTCAAATTCATCAGTAACGCCGTAAATACTGTAATCACCTTTATTTATTACAGGACTTGTTGCAGTAAAGCTAAGTTCATCAGCATCTTTATATTTTGTTACGCTCACATTTTCATCAACTGAGTCAATGTCATATTCATCAACATCATTACTTTCAGACAAATCATAATCATACTGTTCAAGGTCGCCGTAATACTTTGAAAATAACTCATCTGCTTTTTTCAAATCTAATTCTTCGATGCAACTGTTTAAGCTTGTATATTTTTCCGACTTCTTTTTCCACTCAGCAGAAGTTATAAGTCCCATATTTGTATTATTTTCTGCTTTTTTCCAAGTGCCATATATTGTACTTCCTGTTTTTAGTTCTTTATATGCACGAAAATACATAGTAACTTCATAACCGTCAATACATGTAAAATAAAAGGTCTTGTTGTTAGACTTAATCTTTTTGTTTGATGAACTGACAACTGCTTTATCATCCTCATTTATTATAATTTCAGCACGACATTCGTAACCTGTTGCTTTTTTTACACCTTCTGGAGTAAAGGTTTCATAATCACAAACGCCTTTATCATCTTCCGTATAATAACGGTCATATTTGAAATCGGTTATTTTTCCCCAAGACTTTTTTCTCTTTTTGCTTTCTTTTAATTTTTCTTTACTGTCATCAAAATCGCCTAATTCTTCAAAAGCTTTGATTGCACTGTCAAACTCGCAATCGTTCAAATCTTTAACAGCTTCGGAATATTTAATACCATATGAACAATTTTTCGAATAATCCTTACCTTTCTTGTAATTGCCTACATTTTTCAACAGAGAGTATGCCTTTTCATATTCTTTAGAATCATAATATGCTAATGCTTTGTTATAGTTTGCAATTTTCTCATCACATTTTTTCAAATAATCTTTACTGTTTTTATACCCGTCAAGCTTTTGAAATTGTAAAAGTGCCTTATCATAATTGCAAGCCTTATATGTAGCTATCGCCGTTTTAAACTCTTTTTCAGGTATAAAATAAAATTCACATGATAAAATTCCAACAATTATAAGTATAACAGCACAAACTACAGTAATAATAATATTTTTCTTTTTCAAAACTTTCTCCTTAATTATTATTTATTCTTTTTAATATTCTTTGTTTTTTTCTTATTGTTGGTTTTATATTTCTTTTTAGCAGAAGACTTCTTAAAATGGATTCTTGCCGTTTTCCAAATACGAGATTCATCGTACTGAGCTTTTGTGACTTTACGCCACTCTTTTAATGTTCCATTATAATAGACATCTTTAATATTGCTATTAATAGGAAATGACCAATTTTCAACATACTCTAAGCCCGAACCAAATTTCACAGTTTTAATTTTATTGCAATCAAAAAAATCAAATCTGCGAACGCCCACAATTTTATCCGAAAAAACTATAGTTTCTAAATCTTTAAAATGAACAAACGGTCCGGATATTACTCCACCGTAACTTTTGGCCATACTGTCGGTAATTACGATTTTTTTTACAAGTTTACCATTCATATAAATGTGCTTTGCTCCCAAACTTGGCCAAGAAACCGAATATTTTCTGCCAAAATACTTACTTGCGTCCCAATCGTTAATTTTCACCCAATCAGACAATGTACCATCAAAATATAAATTAAAAGAATTACCTGAAAATGCGTCGTCTTCAATCGCTTTAATTTTTTTACTAAGAACAACTTTACCAGTCATTTTGCAGTTTTTAAATGCTTCTGACCCTATTGCCTCTATACTATCGGGAATATATACACTATTAAGTGATTTACAATTTTTAAACGCATAATAATATATACTTTTTACAGGTACCTTTACGCCATTATAAGTAATTTTACTTCTAATTTTCATTGTTTTAGGTTTGCCGGTATAGCCAAAAACTGTTGCTTCACGATAATTTTTAATTAAATAAACGCAATTATTTTTTGTTATTTTTTTATTAATTTCATCTGTATAATGGCAAAGAATATTTCGGGAATCATCATAAATATTCTTAAATTTATTAAATTCGCTTTTCTTTCCATCAAAATATATATCTTTTAAATTCGAACAACCGGAAAATGCACCATAATCAATATTTTCTATATTTTTCTTTATTGTAATACATTTTAAACTTTCACATTTATAAAAAGCCGAACTTGAAATGCTTGTAACTTTTAAACTAAATCCATAATATGTAATAGTTTCAGGTATAATAATGTTTTGTGGTTTTCCTGAGTGACCTATTATCGTAGCAGTATTATCATTATTTAAAGTATAAATCAACCCATCAATGGTAACCGAATCCGAATTACTGAAAACACCGCCGTCAACACAATGAATATTTTTTTTTGATAAAATATCATTGTTTTTTCCGATTACTATAGCATTCCACATTTCCCTTGTACCATTATAATTTATATTAGTTAAATTCGAGCAATTATAAAATGCATAATCATTAATCTTATTTACACTGCTTGATATTGTTATATTCATTAAACTGATACAACCAAAAAATGCATTATTGCCAATGTTCGTTACACTATTCGGCATTGTTATACTTGTCAAACTTGCACAGTTTGAAAATGCAGAATCACCAATACCCGTCACACCATCTGGTATTGTTACACTTGTTAAACTTATGCAATTATAAAATATAAAATCACAAATATAATTCACACCTTGCGACATTGTTACACTTTTCAAAGATGTACAATCAGAAAAAGCAGAAGCATAAATACTAGTCACACTATTTGGTATTGTTATATTTGTTAAACTTGTGCAATTACAAAATACATTTTCACCAATACTTGTTACACTATCAGGTATCGCTACGCTTGATAAACTTGTGCAATCATAAAATGCAGAACGGTCAATGCGAGTTACACTATTTGGTATTGTTATGTTTGTTAAACTTGCACATTTATAAAATGCATCCTCTCCAATCCTCGTTACATTAAATGTATATCCTTCAAATTGAATTGTAGATGGAATTATTATCTCTTTAATGTCACCTTTATATCCTACTACAGTGGCAGTTAAGTCATCATTAATTTTATATATAAGATTATCTATTTCAACAGTGCTATAATATGTAAAAACACCGTCAGTACATATAATAATTGATCTGGTTAAATACGAATTATCTTCACGAATAGAAATAGAATTCCATTGTGATTTAGTTCCACCATATCTAACAACATATAAATTTGAACAATTTTCAAATGCAGAATCATCAATTTCTGTTATACTGTTTGGAATTGATATGGTAGTTAAATTTGTACAACCTTCAAATGCATTATCATTAACGCTCGTTATACTATTTGGTACTGTTACACTTGTTAAACTTGCGCAATTATAAAAAGAAAAGCTACCAATACTTGTTAGAGTATATCCATTAATAGTGGATGGTATTTCAAGCATTGTTGCAGAACCCACATATTTTGTAATACAAGCGGTTTTATTATAATAATTAATATAGCACTCAAAATCACCGTAAGTATCAGCATACGCTGAAAAATCAACAACTGATACAATGCTCAAAAGCATTGCAAGGGATAAGAATAAGCTAATAATTTTTTTCATTTTTATTTCTCCTTTTTTATACAATTATCACATAATTTATCGCTTAATTTAAAATCGACTGAGCCATTATATTCGCTTAATTTTACACGACTTGAATCAAACAATAAATTCTTAATTGCATCATACTTATTTTCGTTTTCAAAAAAGAGTTGGTGTTCTTTTTCCTCAGTAATATTAGGAGCAAGCACTACTTTTGCATACTTATGCAAATCATCATAATGCATTGCTATATAATATTTTCCACCCTTTTTAATTATCTTTGCAAATTCATCATTTAATTGAATATGAATTCTTGTTTCTTTTTCATAAAACCATGCAATACTTTTGAAAAATCCATTATTAATCTTTTTCAGTTTTGAAAATTCAGCTGGTGGCAAATTATAATTCGTAAGATTGTTATATTTTAATTGAACTTTGCCATTGTTTTCCTTGAAATATAACACATCTTTAATTTCAATATTTGCTTCATTTCGATTAATTTCAGTTCTTTTATCCGGTTCTGAAATAGAAAATAAATAAAGCTTTGCATTCTCATAAAATTTTTTAAATTTAGCCTTAGTTAATGAAATTCTTGCACCCTCTCCTGAAATGCCGCCATAAAAATACCAAAGGGGTAAATTTTCATTTATACCACTGCTAAAACACAATGAAAAATTTCGTTCTTGGTCTTTGAATTGGTTTTTATCATTATTATCATTAAAATGTTCAACCTGACCTATCCAAAACTCATTATTTTTGATAATTGAATTAATATTTTTCAATGATGAATAATGAAAATACTTGCTGTGACTGAAATGTCGATTATCTAAATAATCAATTAAACCATCACTACTATCAAGAGTATGAAAATCATAATAATTCACTTTCTCGCCCCCATTCAATTCATTACAACAAATGATGTATTTCAAATTAATAATACATCATTTGTTGTATTTTGTCAACGAGGGTCAAGTTGATGTGTCATAATAGGGGCAGAGGTGATAAAATGGGATATTATCCAAGGCTTCGTGATTTGAGAGAGGACGCAGACTTGACGCAGGAGGAGCTTGTTAAGCTACTCAAAATGCACAAAACGACCTACACAAATTATGAGCAGGGAAAGCGAGAGCCGCCGTTTGAACTTATCATTAAGCTTGCCAAGTTTTATGATGTTTCGATAGATTACATAGCCGGGCTGAGTGACGAAATTGGGACAAAAAAATAGACACCGAGTGATTTATGAAAAATCGTTGGTGTCTATTTTTTTATTCTCTCCTATCGACGGCAAAGCCGCCACTTCCCTCGTCAGAGGGAAGCAAGAAAAGGTTTTATATCTTACAAAGTTTCATACATTTTTGCGGCGTCTTCTTTAAGAGCGTGTTCGGTTACGGCGAGGATTTTATAGCTGTTTTCCTTTGCGCCGAGTGTAATTTTTATTACATCACCTACTTTAACATCATAAGACGCTCTTGCAACCTTGCCGTTAACCTCAACCTTGCCTGCGTCGCAAGCTTCGTTAGCAACAGTGCGGCGCTTAATTATTCGAGAAACCTTTAAATATTTATCAAGTCGCATAAATTCACCTACTAAAAGAAATAGGGTGCCTAAAAAGACACCCCGATAAAATCAACAAAATTACTTTACAGCATCCTTGAGAGCTGAACCGGCTTTGAATGATGGAACCTTTGATTCAGGAATTTCAATAGTTTCCTTAGTACGAGGGTTAAGACCTGTACGAGCTGCACGAGTCTTTACTGCGAAAGTACCAAAACCGATAAGAGAAACCTTATCACCCTCAGCGAGTGCGTCCTTAACTGAATCGAATACAGCGTTAACTGCTGCTTCTGCGTCCTTCTTTGAAAGTTCTGCCTTTGCAGCTACTGCTGCTACAAGTTCTGTCTTGTTCATTTTAATTTCCTCCGTTTTGCGCCGAAACTTCGGCTTTTAATATTTGTTTTGCCTTATCCCACAAAATGTCAAGCTCATCAATAGAAGAAGACGGCATATCAATATTATTTTCTTCTGCTAACTTTTCCACAATTTTAAACCTTGCGATAAACTTATCGGTGGAAGCCTTTAAAGCCTCCTCGCTATCGACATCGATAAAACGGGAAATATTTACGCAGGAGAAAAGAACATCACCGAGTTCTTCCTCGATATTAGCTTTATCATTATGAGATATAGCGTTTTTCAACTCGTTAATCTCTTCACTGAGTTTTGAAAAAGCACCCTCCTGACTGTCCCAATCGAAGCCGTCCTTACTTGCCTTAGCCTGCACCTTTTGGGCACGCATAAGAGCGGGAAGTTCAAGCGCGATACTGTCCATCTTACTGCTCGCAGATTTGGTACCCTTAATGCTTGCTTTAACGCTGTCCCAACTGTCAAGTGCTTCTTTTGTATTGTTTGCAACCGTGTCACCGAAAACATGAGGGTGACGAATGATAAGCTTTTTGCAAAGTTCGTCGCAAACATCGTCAAAATTAAAATTGCCGATTTCACTTTCCATCTCGCAGTGAAGCGCAATTTGAAGGAGGACATCACCAAGTTCTTCTTTTAGACCTGATGTGTTGTTATTGTTAATCGCTTCAATAACTTCATAAGTTTCTTCAATAAAATTTTTCTTGATTGAAGTATGAGTTTGTTCACGATCCCACGGACATCCCCCGGGTGCTCGAAGCAGTGTGATAAGTGAAAGCAAATCGTTGATATCATATTTATCTTTAAATTCAAAATTCATCTTACACGCCTCTTGATTAACTTGTCAGTTAAAATAATACTATAAAACCGCAGTAATTTCAAGTATTTAGGCATATTTTTTACATTATTTAGAAGTTAAAACATCACCGGGCTTTATACATTTAAACAAAATGAGCAGAAAAAATGTCAAAATAAAGCAAATTGCAGCGCAAATAAAAAAAGAAAGGAGAAAAGAAATTTGGGTAAAAAACGCTTCTTTTATGAATTTCACCGCAAAATATGAGATTGAAGTACACAAAATCGGCTTAATAAAAATATTATTTATATCAAAAAACACCTTTGCGTTTTTACTTATTATTATCATATTCCAAATAAAAATGAGAGAGAAGCCGACAAAATTTGATAAAGCCGAGATAGAAATATTAAGTTCAAAACGAGGTACGAGCAAAATATTCATCACTACCCTGACAATTCCGGACACGGCAAAAGGCATAACCGTTTTTTTAGAAAGAGAGAGCGACTGAGCAATAAAAACGCAGCTTGAAGCCAGGCAACAAGGAAGAATTCCCACGCCGAGATAAAACAAAATTTGACTGCCGTACTTTGCTATATCATCATTATTATTGCCGTAAAACAGGGTCAATATTTCGTTTGAAAATAGCGAAAGCATTATTCCGCCGAAGCAAGCGAGAATACTTGTATATTTCATAATACTGTTTAACAGAAGATTAAAGCGGGGCGAATTGGATTCAAAAGATGAACTGACGGCAGGAACGGCGGTAACACCGAGTGCCATAACCATACCGGGAATAAGATTTTTAAAATCAAGCGTGCTTGAATAAATACCGAAAACATATGTATAAATATCTTTGCCCGAATAGTTATATAAATTTGCAAGCTTTGCGCTGTCACAAAGGGTTAAAGCATATTGAAGCGATGAAGTATCAAAAAATGCCGCCACGCTTTGAATTGCAGTTGCAAAAAGAATAGGCATAGAAAATGAGAGAAGCTCAGAAAAAGTTTCACGGCTTAAATCTTTATTGGGTTTAGGGTAGCGGTATTTGCTTTTGACATATATGCTGACATAGACATATCCTGCGAAGCCGCCGAGGCTGACGCCGAGCATTGAGCAAGCGGAAGTGACGGGATAAATGGCGGAGAGAGCACTTTTTTCATTTTCATAAGCAATGTCCAAAACAGTGCCGAGTTCATAATAGTTTTCAACAAGATACGACATTGAAAGCTTTGCAAAAAGCAGACCGAACACCATTTTAAACAGTGCTTCGATAATTTGGCAAATTGATGTGGGTTTCATATCAATAAAACCCTCGGCAAATGAGCGTCTGCCTGCACCGAGGCAACAGAAAAACACGCTTGGCGCAAGCGCGAAGACGGTATAAATACTTTTTGGTGATGATGATATAAGTTCGCTGTACGGTTTTGCAAAAGCGAGCATTACCAAAAGACCCGACAAGGCGGCGAAGAAAAAGAGTTTTTGACCCGATTTTTTAAGCGCAGATATTTTTTTGTTATCGCCGAGTGCGTTAAATTTGCTCACAAGTTTTGACATAGCGATAGGAAACGCGCCCATAGTAAGAGCGTGGATAGGCAGGCACAAATTATATGCAAGCGAAAAGTATCCCCTACCCGTTGCGCCAATATATGATGTGAGCGGAATTTTGTAAAGAGCGGATATCACTTTTACAATTACACTTGAAACGATAAGCAAAAACGCATTTGAAATATACTTTTGTTTTATACTCGTTTTCACAAAATCACCCAAAGAAAAAAATAAAGAGCAACCAAAACGATTGCTCTTTAAAAGTCCTGTTTAATTTTATTCCTTATTTGTATCGTCGGCGTCTTCAACCGATGAAGCTTCAACAACTTCTACTTCGTCGTCGCTTACTTCCTCGCCCTTTGCACTGCATTCGCCTGAAAAAGCTTCCCTTGTCTTTTTAGCCATATTTGCCATAGATTCGTTAAACTCGGTTTTAGCCTTTTCAATCTCATCTGTATAAAGCGAAACCTTTTCCTTATTATCTGCAATAGCGTTGGCGCAGTCGGTAATCTCCGCTTCGTTCACTTCTTCGCCGATATATTTTGAATACTGAAGCTTGCCGAATTTTTCATAAAGCTTTGCAAGCTTTGTTTTAGCGTCAAGAAGCTCAACCTTTTTACGGCTGATTTCAAGCCTTTCGGCGCTCTTTTTGCTCATATTTTCGGCTACATCTTTAGTCTTATTAAACATTTCTTCAAGCTTTTGATTATTAAAAGCCTCATCCATTGAACCAAAAAGGTCCGTGAGTTTTATTGCCATTAGTACCACCTCGGCATCATTATATTACAAATAGTATTACATTGCAATACCATTTGAAATATTTTATTTTTAGTTTATATAAAAATCAATTATCGCTTTTTTCCTGTCAATAAGCTCATCAAACCTGTCAATATATTCATATGGGTATTTAAAGTTATATATGCGTTCAATTTTGCCGGTTTGCTGATTTTTAAGCCTTGTAACCGCACCTGCGCCGACTGCAAAAACAGAATGAGTTTCGTCCATCATATATACATTATATAAGCAGTCCAAACCATCCTTGCACCAGCCTACATTTTCAAGGTTGCCGAGTGACTTTGACTGCCTATACATATAATACGGATAGTAGCCGTTCGCTTTAAGTTTACCATTTGAATAATCGACCATATTTGAAGTCAAAATCTTATCGGAAATGTCATACGCATTTTCACGGGTGACCATATATGCGGCAGATTTGAGCGCCAAAGTGTGAACGGTTACAGATTCTGCGCCGAGTGAAACGGCAGTGTCAACGCTGTTTTTAAATGAATCGAGCGTATCGTTCGGAAGCCCTGCAATAAGGTCCATATTTATATTATCAAAACCGCACTTGCGTGCAAGTTTGAACGCTTCAAGTGTTTGAGCTGATGTATGCTTCCTGCCGATAGTTTCAAGAACAGAATCTTTAAAAGTCTGCGGGTTAATACTGATTCTGCCGACGCCTGCATTTTTAAGCGCCATAAGTTTTTCCTCGGTTACGGTATCGGGTCTGCCGGCTTCAACCGTGAATTCGCGAAGATGAGTTAAATCAAAATTGGATTTTATTACATCAAAAAGTTTTGCAAGCTGAAGTGCCGACAAAGTGGTAGGTGTACCGCCGCCGAAATAAATTGTTTCAAGCCTTAAATTAAGTTTCTTCGCAATTTCAGCCGTTTTTTCAAGCTCGGTGCAAAGAAGTTCAACATAAGGCTCAAGAAGCTTATGCGTGCGCTCAATAGAATGAGAAACGAAAGAGCAATAAGCACACCTGCTCGGGCAAAACGGAATTGAAACATAAAGCGAAAAAGACTCCGGCTTTGAAAGGGCAATAATTTTGTTTTCGTGTTTCATAACTTCAAGCGCCAAATCAGTCTTTTGAGGGGTTGCAAGGAATTCATCGATAAAATATCTTCTCGCTTTTTCCTCCCCCATTTCGCCAACAAAGCGGTGCATAAGCTTTGCAGGGCGAACACCGAAAAGGATGCCCCACGGAGGTTTAAACCATGTAATTTCACTGAGCACATTATAAAGCAAAACCGACATCTCGGTCGCTCCGTCTTCATCGCTTGACAAAGTATGAGTTTTGCTCACTTCCCTTTCAAAAAGCTTGCAGGATACAAAATATTCGTTTTTTTCAGCCTTTGTAATTATGACTATATTATCCTGCCCGTCATCTCTAATCTTTTCCCAAGGGAAGAAAACGGTGCAAAGATTTTTCATATCATAAACAAAATCGTGGTTTATTACTTTTAATATCATATTATGCCCTACTCAAAAACGGATTATTTTGCCTTTCAAAATCAAGAGTAGACTGACGGTCATGACCGGGATAAACAGTTTTGTTACCGTCAAGTGAAACAATTTTTTTTAGGCTTGTAACTATCTCAAGCGGTGAACCGCCCGGGAAGTCAGTTCTGCCACAGGAGCAGAAAAACATTGTGTCACCGGTAAAAATTTTATCGTCGCAAATGTAGCAAAGTCCGCCCTTTGTGTGCCCCGGTGTTGACATAACTTTTATTTCACTTTTGCCGAGGGTTATCGTGTCGCCGTCTTTAACGATTATATCTGCCGCAGTGTCATTTTGAACACCGCCGCAAAATGCCGCAAGGCTGAGCTTTGACGAAGTGAGCATAGGTTCATCCTCTTTTGAAATAACAACCTTTGCCCTCGTTTTAGCCTTAACCGCTTTTACTCCTCCGATATGGTCAAAATGACCGTGGGTAAGAAGAATATATTCAAGGTCTGCACCCTTAATAAAATTCATCATTTTTTCGCTGTCCTCGGTACAGTCAACAAGCGCAGACTTTTTTGTTTTTTCATC
Source organism: bacterium (assembly GCA_963657005.1). GTDB lineage: Bacteria > Bacillota > Clostridia > Oscillospirales > Acutalibacteraceae > Eubacterium_R. Next base: position 22,003 of record CAVKLC010000002.1, read on the forward strand.
CGTAATAAGGTAGCAATTATTTTCAATCGCACCGAAAGTAGCTGTTTTAACATTAAGCATTATTTTAATTCCTTACTGTCTAAAATTATTGTAACAGGGCCGTCATTGAGCAAATCGACTTTCATATCAGCGCCGAAGACGCCTGTTTTAACATCCTTTACTCCTGCTTTTTTAAGTTCATCCGAAACATATTCGTAAAGCGCATTCGCTTCAGCCGGCGGTGCCGAATTAATAAAACTCGGTCGCCTGCCGTGGGAGCAATCGGCACAGAGGGTGAACTGAGATACCAAAAGAATTTCACCGAAAGTATCAAGAAGCGAAAGGTTCATTTTGCCGTTTTCATCTTCAAATATTCTTAAATAAGGTATCTTTTTAACAAGCTTATCTGCATCCTCTTTTGTGTCGCCGTCCATAACGCCCAAAAGAATCATAAAGCCGTTTTCTATTTTACTTATAAGTTTACCGTCAACTGTTACGGAAGAATGTTTAACTCGCTGAATTACTGCTTTCATAAATTAACTTGATGACCTTTCTATATGATACACGCCCTCGATTTTACGAAGCGATTTTTCAATACTGTCAAGATGCTCTTTTGAATTGACTGTAATAGTCATAGTTGTAAGGCAGTTACCGTCATTGATTGGACGGGCATTGATTGAATGAATTTTAACATGAGAATTTGCCATACAAGTAGTTATATCCATAACAACGCCGTCACGGTCGATAGCGTAAACATCAATGGTGGAACGAGCGTCAATCTTGACATTGCTGTTCCAGTGAGCACCGACCCAGCGCTCAGGTTCAGGAGAATTTGCCAAATCACGGGGAACATTTACGCAATCACGCCTGTGAATTGTTAAGCCTGTGCCGCGGTTGATAAAACCGATAATTTCCTCGCCCGGAATAGGAGAACAGCACCTTGCCATTTTGATAAGGCAGTTGTCAATACCGTCAACAACTACGCCGGAGCTGTCCTTTGAAATCCTCGGCTGGTCGATAGAATTTGCGAGAGCAATAGGCTTAGGTTCTTCCTTTTGCACTTTCCAATTACGGTTATATTCGTCCTTAATACCCGGCATAAGGCGGGAAATTTGAATACCGCCGTAACCTACTGCCGCATAAAAATCGTCAATATTTGTAAAATGCTGCCTTTCGGCAATTTTTATTACAAACTTGATATAATCTTCGTTTTCAAAGCGGATAAAGTTACGCTTAAGCTCGTGCTCAACCTCAGCCTTACCCTGAACGATATTTTCATCTCGTTTTTCTTTCTTAAACCAAGAGCGAATTTTACTTCTTGCTTCGCCCGTGGTAACAATACTGAGCCAGTCACGGCTCGGTCCTTTACCTTGAGAGTTGGAAGTTAAAACTTCAACAATTTCACCTGTTTTAACTTTATAATCAAGGTGAACTATTTTGCCGTTGACCTTTGCGCCGACCATTTTATTGCCGACTGCGGAGTGAATGGCATATGCAAAGTCGATAACCGTTGCGCCCTTAGGCAAACATTTTACATCACCGCGAGGGGTGAACACAAATACTTCATCGCTTGAAAGGTCGCCCTTAATTGTTGTAACGAGTTCTTCTGGTGTATCGGTTTCATTTCCGTGCTCAATAACACGGTGTATCCATTCAAGCCTGCTGTCAATATTATCTTTGCCGCCCTTGCCAAGCTTATATTTCCAGTGAGCGGCGATACCGTATTCAGCCGTGCGGTGCATATCCCAAGTACGAATTTGAATTTCAAACGGAACACCGGTGTCTGACAAAACGGTAGTATGAAGTGACTGATACATATTAGGCTTAGGCATAGAAATATAATCTTTAAACCTGCCCGGAAGCGGCTTAAACATATCGTGAACGATGCCGAGCGCATTATAACAGTCAATCATAGTGTCAACAATAATTCTTACGGCATAGATATCAAAAATCTGTTCAAAATCTTTACCCTTGATATACACTTTTCTGAATATGCCGTGAACTGATTTTACCCTTGAAGTAATTTGGACATGCTTCATAACAGGGGTAATTTTGTCGCTGATTTGCTGAGTTATATCGGCAAGGAATTTTTCACCCTGTTCCTTTTTCATAGAAAGATTTTTTTCGATTTCCTTATACGCAATAGGGTCAAGGTAATAAATCGCCAAGTCCTCAAGTTCTTCCTTAATAGGACGAATACCTAAACGGTGAGCGATAGGGGCGTAAATTTCAAGCGTTTCAAGGCTCTTTTCCCTTTGCTTATAAGGCGGCATATGCTGGAGAGTTCGCATATTATGAAGCCTGTCGCAAAGTTTGATAATAATAACCCTGACATCTTCATTCATAGCGATAAACATTTTTCTTATGTTTTCAGCCTGAACTTCTTCCCTTGTTGAAAGCGGAATTTGACCGAGTTTTGTTACGCCGTCAACAAGAAGCGCAACCCCGTCGCCAAACTCTTTTCTTATATAATCGAGGTCATACTCGGTATCTTCAACAACATCGTGAAGAAGCGCACCGATAATGCACTCGTTATCCATACCGAGTTTAAAAAGAATTTCGGCAACTGCAACCGGGTGCATAATATAAGGCTCACCCGAGCGCCTGCGCTGATTTTTATGAGCGTCACGGGCAAGGTCGTATGCCTTTTTTATTTTTTCACTGTCATACTGTTTATTCTTTTTTATTTCTTCAAAAAAAGCGTCAAAGCCGTCGTTATAATCATCTGTATAAACAGTTTCTTTCTCGTTTTCCAATTATAATCTTCCCTTCAAAACCGTGAGCACATTCGTTTTCTCAAGGTCCGTTTTAGTTTTAACCTCATTAATACTTATTGCGCCGTTTCGAGTTATAAGACCTGCTTCCTCAAAAGCATCCAAAGCAAAGCAAAGCTGAGCGTAAGTGACAAATGAAGCAAGCTCAAAATACAAATCGTCAACCGTAAATTTGTAACCGTTTGAGCGTTTTAAATATCTGTAAATAACGGAGCAAATATCACGAGTGGGATAAACTTCCGTTTTGTTTTTATTGCCGAGTTGGAATAATTCGTAATCATTTTTTTGCAAATAATATTTGTCTATATCAATTCCGTGCTTATGATAATCTACAATTTGAACCGACAAATACATTTTGCCTTTAAACAAATTTTTTGACACCCTAACTGCAAAATCGAGAGAATCGCCGACCTTGTAAGGAAATTCGTCTACAGTCGTTTTAAACTTAACCATCCTTACTGTTTTGCCCTTTTTAACCGCTTCAAGCCTGAGATGCTTACCGTCGCCGATAGGAGTAACTGATGAAAGTGTCAAATTAAACAGACCGAATATCGGCTGGGAATTAGAAGCGCCGTACGGCTCTAAAACAGAAAGGTTGTCAACCAAATCTACATTAAGATAAAACGGCGAAAGCTTGCAGTCAAGCTTTATACTTTGAACAGGCATAACAGGATAATTCTTTTTTGCATATTCGTTAATCGCTTTTCTGAAAGCGGAAATATTTTTAGCTTCCAAACTCATACCTGCCGCAAGCGGATGACCGCCGAAGTGGTAAAGAAGTTCACTGCACGACGACAGAGCTTCATAGATATTAAAACCTTCAATACTCCTTGCCGAACCGGTGGCAATACCCTCATCATCAATACCGATAACGATAGCCGGTTTGCCGTAATTTTCAACAATGTGCGAGGCATTAATACCTATAACTCCCTTATGATAATTATTACCGGCAACGACAATCACCCTGTCTTCGCCGTAAGATTTATCCTTTTCAATTATTGAAGCAACATCTTTTGCGATATTGTCCTCAACCTCGTGCCTATGCTCATTTTCAATATTAAGTTGATTTGCTCTAAACTCTGCGTCTTCATCGTCATCGCTGATTAAAAGCTTTAAAGCTATTTCTGCACTGTCCATTCTGCCTGCCGCATTAATTCGCGGACAAAGCTGAAAAGCAACATCGTATGACGACATTTCACCGTTTGAATTTGCAATCTTTTTAAGCGCGGAAATTCCGATTTTGGCGTCCTCATTAATAAGCTTCAATCCTGCTTTAACAAGAGTTCTGTTTTCAGACATAAGGCTTACCATATCGCCTATTGTGCCTATTGTGACATAATCGGCAAACATACCTACGAGTTCCTCAACATCGCCATCATAAAGAGCGCATGCAAGTTTGAACGCAACACCAACGCCTGCAAAATCACGGAAAGTCAAATCGTTATCCTTCCTGTGCGGGTTAATAACAGCCTCGGCTTTAGGAAGCTTATCGCCGATTTGGTGGTGGTCGGTAACAATAAGCTGCATACCCTTCGAATAGATATATTCGGCTTCTTCAATGGAAGAAATACCGTTATCAACAGTGATAATAAGGTCGGTATGGTTAGCTTTTATCTTGTCTATTGCACCAAAATTCATACCGTAGCCGTCAGTGATACGGTTAGGAATATAGTACGAAACATTGCCGCCCATAGCCTGCAAAAAGGTGTAAAGAAGCGCAGTAGCGGTAACACCGTCGCAGTCGTAGTCACCGAAAACACAAATGCCTTCTCCCTCGTCAAGAGCCGTGTTGATTCGTTTTACAGCCTTGTCCATATCCTTAAAAGAATATGGAGAAGAAAACCTACTGCTGTCGGACAAAAATTCCGAAGCGGTAAGTTCATTATCAACACCCCTTGAAACAAGCAAGAAAGCAATAAAGGCATCAATATTCATTTGTTCGCTGAGGTGTGACGCTATTTCCTTGTCAGCCTCATTAATTACCCATTTTTTATATGACATTATGAATTCTTATCCACTACATGAAATTTCTTTAAATTGCCTGCTTTTTGGGCACGCTTTGCAAGTTCGGCATCAACATCATCAGGAGTGATTCCCTCGTTTGCCATCATAACAAGCGTATGATAAATAAGGTCGCAAATTTCTCCGACCGTTTCATCCTTAACACCGTTTTTTGCGGCAATAACCATCTCTGTCGATTCCTCGCCTACTTTTTTAAGAATCTTGTCAAGACCCTTTTCAAAAAGATAGCAAGTGTAAGAACCCTCCTCCCGAGCTTCCTTTCTTGCTAAAATAGTTTCATAATCATTTCTAATATAGTCCATTATTCTTCTCCGTTAGTTTCAAGTTTTATTTCGTTAAAAAAGCAGGAATGATTACCCGTATGGCATGCGGCACCGGTTTGAATCACTTTAATTAAAAGAGTATCATCGTCGCAGTCGCCGTAAACAGACACGATTTTTTGAAGATGACCCGAAGTAGCGCCCTTGTTCCAAAGTTCCTGCCTTGACCTTGACCAAAACCAGGTGTAACCCGTTTCAAGCGTTTTTTTCATAGATTCACGGTTCATATACGCAAGCATAAGAACCTCACCCGTTACTTCCTCCTGAATAATGGCAGGGAGCAAATCTGCTTTTTTAAAATATTTTTCTATATCAATCATTTGCATACCTCAACTGCTTCTCTTAAATCAAGCGTGCCCTCATAGATACTCTTACCGCAAATAGCACCGTAAAGCTTTTTATCACGGAGAGTGAGTATATCTTCAATCTTGGTAACACCGCCGGAAGCCGTGATATCGCAAGACACCGCGTTATTGATTTCAACAAGCTGTTCAACATTCGGACCTGAAAGAGTACCATCCTTGCTTATATCTGTAAAAATAATATTTTTGACGCCGATATCTTCCATTTTCTTTGCAAGGTCGGTAAAGTAAACATCACTTTTTTCAACCCAACCCTCAGTTGCGACATATCCGCCTTTAGCGTCAATGCCGACTGCAATTCTGTTTCCGAATTCGGCTACAGCTTCTTTTACAAGCTCAGGATTTTTAAGCGCTACCGAACCTAAAATAATGCGTGAAATGCCGTTATTAATATAAAAATCAATATCTTTCATAGTCCTGATACCGCCGCCAAGTTCAACTTTAAGCTTAGTTTCTTTTGCAACGGTAATAAAAGTTTCGGCATTGACAGGTTCTTTTTTCACCGAGCCGTCAAGGTCAACCATATGTATCCATTCACACCCTGCTTTAACAAAGTCGAATGCGGTTTCAACAGCGTCACCTGCCACCTGCTTTGCGGTGGAAAAATCGCCCTTATAAAGCCTTACAGGTTTGCCGCCGATAATATCAATAGCAGGAAAAATAATCATCAAATCACCATAGCCTTTCAGGCAACAAACAGTTTATTAACAATCACCTATATCCTGTGTTGCCTGAACAGGCGTAAATGGTGATTTCAGCCATTTCAAAATTATGCAAGTAGCAAATTTTGAGGGCAACATAATCTAATTAGTGTGATTTATCACACTAATACTCCTTTAGTTGAAAGAACACTGCCGTCTTCATTCTTCTTAACGGCAACTTTTAATGCGTGAGCAAGTGCTTTAAACAGCGCTTCAATCTCGTGGTGAGAATTAGTACCGTAAAACACTTCAAGGTGAAGCGTAATACCCGAATTCATTGCAAATGCTCTGAAAAATTCCTCAGTCATACAAGTTTCAAATTCGCCGCAGCGTTCCTCATTAAACTCAGCCTTAAAAACGAGGAAAGGTCTGTTAGAAATATCGAGCACGCAGTTTGCAAGCGCTTCATCCATAGGAATTGAAAAGAATCCGTAACGCTCAATACCGCTCATATCACCGAGCGCCTGTTTAAACGCCTGACCGAGCGCAATGCCTGTGTCTTCAACTGTATGGTGAGTGTCAACTTCCAAATCGCCCTTAACCTGAACTTTAAGTCCAAAGCCGCCGTGAACGCCGAAAGCTGTAAGCATATGGTCAAAAAAGCCTATGCCCGTTGATACGCTCACTTCACCGCCGTCAAGACAAAGTTCAATTTTTATCTGAGTTTCTTTCGTATTTCTTTCAATTAAAGCAGTTCTCATATTTTACCTCTGATTATTCAAATCTTACTTTTATGGAATTTGCGTGAGCGGTTAGACCCTCAGTATCCGCAAGTTTAACAATATCGTCCTTAGCCTTTTTAAGTTCTTCCTCGGTATAATAAATAAACGAGCTTTTCTTAACAAAGCTGTCAACAGAAAGAGGTGAGAAAAATCTTGCAGTGCCGCTTGTAGGAAGAACATGGTTTGGGCCTGCATAGTAGTCGCCGAGAGGCTCAGGAGAAAAGTTACCGAGGAATACCGAGCCTGCGTTGTCAAGCCTGCCGATATATTTAAGCGGTTCTTCAACGCACATTTCAAGATGTTCAGGTGCGAGTTCGTTTGCAAATTCAATAGCCTGGTCAAGATTTTCGCAAACAATAATTTCGCTGTAGTCATTAAGCGACTTTTCAATAATTTCCTGACGCTCAAGATATTTAATCTGCCTGTCAATTTCTTTTGCGGTAGCCTTTGCAATATCGCTTGAAGTTGTGAGCAAAATAGCAGACGCTCTTACATCGTGCTCTGCCTGGCTCATAAGGTCGGCGGCAAGGTAAGCAGGCTTAGCGCTCTTGTCCGCAACAATAAGAATTTCACTCGGACCTGCAACCATATCAATATCAACAACACCGTAAAGAAGTTTTTTTGCAGTAGCAACAAAAATATTACCCGGACCTACAATTTTATCAACCTTAGGTATTTTTTCAGTACCGTAAGCAAGTGCGGCAACAGCCTGAGCACCGCCTACAAGAAATACTCTGTCAACACCGGCAATAGCGGCAGCAGCCATAATATCAGGGTTAGGGTTGCCATCCTTACCCGGAGGAGTAACCATAACAATTTCCTTAACGCCTGCAATCTTGGCAGGAATTGCGTTCATCAAAACGGAAGAAGGATAAGCCGCAGTACCGCCCGGAACATAAATACCTACCCTGTGAAGTCCGCGAATACGCTGACCCATAATTACTCCGTTTTCCTTAGTAGTCATCCAAGACTGTTGAGCCTGACGCTTATGAAAATCGTAAATATTAGCCGAAGCTTTAACGAGTGCCTGCTTAAAATCAGGTTCAACCTCGTCAAGATAAGCGTTAAGCTCATCCTTTTCAATAACAGTTTTTTTAGGGAGCATACCGTCAAAACGAACTGTAAATTCCCTTACTGCTTCATCGCCCTGCTCCTTAACAGAATTAATAATTGTAGTAACGGCTTCAACGATTTTTTCATCGGTTTCACCCGAACGTTTTTTCAAATTTTTGATAAGCTCATATTCGCTTTTGCCGTTTGCCTTAGTAATATTCATCTTTATCTACCTCTTTATATCAAACTTTAGATGCAAGCTCTAAATCGTTTAAAAAGTCCTCAATTTCCTTTTTACGAAGCTTCATTGAAGCCATATTTACAATAACTCTTGCCGATATCGGCATAATTGTGTCAACAACTTCAAGCCCGTTTTCTTTAAGAGTTGAGCCTGTTTCAACAATATCAACAATACCGTCTGCAAGACCCAAAAGCGGAGCAAGTTCAACACTGCCCTCAATCTTAATAATATCAACATCCATACCCTTAGACTGAAAATAAGCCTTTGCAACCTTTGGATATTTACTTGCAACAACCTTTCTCCTATAGCCCGAGAAGAAATCGGTACCCTTTGGGCACGCAAGAGCGAAACGGCACTTGCCGATATTAAGGTCAATAACTTCATAAAAAGAATTGCCGTGCTCAACAATAGTGTCTTTGCCGACTACACCGATATCGCAAACACCGTGTTCAACATAAGTGATAACATCAGGTGCTTTTGAAAGAACAGCCTCATAATCGCCGACAGGTAAAATAAGTCTTCTGCCCTTGTTTTCAAGCTCGGTTGTGTCAAGACCCATTTTTTTAAACAGAGCAACGGATGATTTTTCAAGCCTGCCCTTAGTAAGCGCAATACGAATAGGACGGTCAACATTAATCTCTTCCCTCATAACATCGCAAAGAGCATTAACATTAACACCAAAGCCTACAGCCGGAGCGTCAAGACCAAACTCGCCGATAAGGTTATCGTACCTACCGCCTGAAACAATGGTAAGACCGCTGCCCTCGGCGTATCCACGGAAAATAACGCCGGTATAATAATTACTTCTGTTAACAAGACCGAGGTCAATAGTAATATTATCGCCCAAACCGAGGTCGCAAAGTTTTTCAAAAACAGTCTTTAAATAATCGAGTGCTTCGTCGCTTTGCTTATCGCTGTAAAGCTTTTTAGCTTCATCAATAACGCTTACATCGCCAAAAAAGCGCGGAAGTTTTTTAATAACATCAGCCTCTTTGCTTGAACCGATTGCATCAAGCATATCGCCGAGTGCGGCATAGTTTTTACCCTCAATAAGCTTGCAAATATCTGCCTTTTGAGTATCGGTAATATTCATTTTATTAAGGATAGATTTAAAGAAACCTGCGTGGCAAAGTTCAAGTTTAAAAGAAGCTACATTGTTTCTTTTAAGTGCTTCATAAGCCATGGAAATAACTTCGATATCGGCATCCATACTGCCGTCGCCGATAAATTCAATACCGCTTTGCTCAGTTTCGTCAGTTCTGCCGGCAAGCGTTTTATTTCTTACATAAACGCTCTGGTTATAATAAAGGCGAACCGGGAAATCTTCCTTAGAAAGCCTTGTTGCAACAAGACGGGCAATAGGCGCGGTATTATCGGGGCGAAGAACCGTAGTTCTGCCGAGAGAGTCGGAAAGCTTGTACATTTCCTCAGCCTCAATACCCAAGTCGTTATCGGAAAATACATCGTAAAACTCAACGGTCGGGGTCATAACTTTTCTATAGCTATGCTCCTTAAAAAGCTCGGACAAAGTTGCTTCAACCTTGCGCCTGTCGTCACATTCTTCAAATAATAAATCTCTTGTTCCCTGCGGAATAAGCTTTGAATATCTTTTCATAACAATAAATCTCCTGTCACTTTAGTGTAGTAGAGTGGTAATATGCTAACATACTACAACATCAATGTCAAGATTATTTGAACATTTTTTATATTTTTAACTTAAATAAGCCGTTAAAACAGCGAAATTTGGTTAGATTCAGGCATATCGCCGAGTGCGCCCGCATTTTTAAGCGCTTCGCAAACACTCTTGCCGACGCCTGCTCTTGCCATTAAATCATCGTAAGACAGAAAGTCACCGCCGCCGTCATTGCGCGCATTTGCAAGTGCGATAGCCGCGTTTTCACCGATACCGTCGATAGCGCCGAAAGGAAGCCTGATTTTGCCGTCCTCGATTTGATAAATTCTTGCGTCGGACTTATAAATATCTACCGGTAAAAATTCAATACCCCTTGCAAGCATTTCAATAACAATCTGCAAAACGATATATGTACTTTCGTCCTTAGCCGTTTTATCGTTGCCCTTTAGCTTGATTTCTTCCATCTTTTTCTTAACTGCCGCTTTGCCCTGGACTGCCGCAACGGCGTCAATAGCGCCGCCGCGAACGGTAAAGTATGCGGAGTAGAAATTGATAGGTTTATGAATTTTGTACCAAGCAAGGCGCAAAGCCGCAATAACATAAGCCGCCGCATGAGCCTTAGGGAACATATATTTAATCTTATAGCAGGAATCAATATACCACTGCTCAACGCCGACTGTTTTCATTGCTTCCTCATAAGGAGGAAGTTCCTTAGGCGCTTTACCCTTACGGGTATACTCCATAATTTTGAAGCAGTCTTTCTTTTTAAGCGGCGATTCCTTGCCGGTTGTTTTTTCATAATTTTCCGCTTTATGAAGCAGATAAGTCATAATATCGTCACGACAACCGATAACTTCTGAAATTGTGCAAGTGCCGTTTTGAATAAGCTCCTGCGCATTGCCGAGCCATACATCCGTACCGTGGGAAAGACCCGAAATCTGAAGCAAGTCGGCAAAAGTCTTAGGCTTAGCTTCAAGAAGCATACCGATAACAAACGGCGTACCCATTTCAGGAATGGCAAGCGTACCGGTTTGGCAGTCGATATCCTCAGGTGAAACGCCGATAGGTTCGGTTGAAGTGATAAGCTGATACAAAAGCGGGTCGGACAAGTCAACATCCATAACGGGGATACCCGTCGAATCTTCAAGATATTTATAAAGAGTCGGATTATCGTGACCGAGCTCATCAAGTTTAAGGAGAGTATCGTGGAGCGAATTTTTAAAGTCGAAGTGAGTAGTATATGTACCCTTTGATTCGTCGTTTGACGGATACTGAATAGGGGTAAAATCTTCAACCGTATATTTATCCGGCACAACAACCATACCGCCCGGGTGTTGACCCGTGGTACGCTTAATACCGGTACAGCCGACTGTAAGCCTGTCAATCTCCGCCCTCGGTGTAACATTTTGAATACCACGCTCGTCAAGATACTTCATAACATAGCCATAAGCTGTTTTATCGGCAACTGTAGCCATAGTACCTGCCTTGAACACATATTCTTTACCGAAAAGTTCCTCGGTAAATCTGTGCGACCTGGATTGATATTCACCGGAAAAGTTAAGGTCGATATCAGGCTCTTTATCGCCGTCGAAGCCAAGGAATGTTTCAAACGGAATTTCGTGACCGTCACGCTTCATTGGAATGCCGCAATTAGGGCAATCTTTTTTTGGCAAGTCGAAACCGGAACCTACAGAGCCGTCAAGTATAAATTCGGAATGCTTACATTTGGTGCAATAATAGTGAGGTGCAAGCGGATTAACCTCGGATATACCGCCCATATGAGCGGCAAAAGAAGAACCTACGGAACCACGGGAGCCAACCAAATAGCCGTTTCTTTCGCTTTCCTCAACAAGTCGCTTAGCGATAACATAAAGCACGCCGAAGCCGTGACCTATAATTGAATCAAGTTCACGCTGAAGCCTGCTTGCGACATATTCAGGCACAGGGTCGCCGTAAAGTTCCTTTGCTCTTGACCAACATTTTTCAGTAAGTTCCTCGTTAGCGCCGTCAATATGAGGCTGGAAAGTTCCCGGAGGGATAGGAGGAATATTGTCCATAATGCTGTCGGCAATCTTTTTAGGGTTGTCGATAACAAATTCCCTCGCCCTGTCGCCTGCCCAAGCAAAATCGTCTAGCATTTCCCTCGTTGTTTTAAAGTAAAGAGGCGCTTGATTATCTGCGTCGTCAAAACCTTTTGAAGCCATAATGATTGCACGAAACTTAGCATCATGCTCGCTTAGGAAATGGACATCGCCCGTGGCAACAGTAAGCTTGCCGAGTTTGTCCGCAACGGCAATAATCTTTTTATTAATATTGATTAAATCTTCTTCGGTGTTTACTCGCCAGTAAACATTCTTCTTTTCCTCGCCGCGCTTATTTGTTACATACTCTCGATCGCTTGTCCTGAGCATAAATTCGTTATTGCCGTTTGGCTGAATTTCAAGGTAGTCATAAAACGAAGCAATCTTTTCAAGCTCTTCGTCGCTTGCGCCGTTAAGAATTGCTTGGTAAACCTCACCCTGCTCGCAAGCCGAACCGATAATTATACCCGCACGCTTTTTTGCGATAAGCGATTTTGGGATAAGCGGACGCTTTTTGAAATATTTTACATTTGAAGCAGAAATCATTTCATAAAGATTTTTCCTGCCGTACTTTCTTTCCTCTTTAGTGATAGATTCATCCATAGATGTATCTTCCTTAACAAGGAAAATTATATGGTGACGCTTATATGCGTTAGTTTTCATATTAAGAAAATCGGGATACTTTTCATCATCAACAAGGTATCCCTCCATACCCAAAATAAGCTTAATTTTGCTTCCCTTACCTGATGCGGCATACGCTTCAGGCAAAGCCTGAACAACACCGTGGTCGGTAACGGCAATAGCTTCGTGACCCCACTTAATAGCCTGCTTAACAAGGGATGTAGGAGAAGAAATACCGTCCATTTCAGACAAAGAGGTATGCAGATGAAGTTCAATTCTCTTTTCTGGTTCTTCATCCATTTTTTCAGCCTTTTTAATACTTGCTATTGCATAAGGACGAAGGACATATTGGTTTGAAAAAGTGTCAAACTGATAGCCGCCGCTGATAACAAGAGTGCCTGCTTCGTTAATCTTTTCAACAAGCGGGTCAATAATTCTTTTATCGTCAAACATCTTAACCGTGATTGAAGAAGTGTAATCGGTAATATCGAAGTCAAAAATCTTGCTCGTGCCGCGCTTAGTTTCGCGAACTTCCGTTTTTAACACATCACCCCAAACGGTAACATATCCGTCTTCGGTTGAAACATCAACAATATTTTTCGGCTTTTCGTGAATAGCCTTGCCGTGAATTTTCTTTAAAGTGTCCTTAAAAATAGGAAGCTCATCCCAAAGCTCGTGGGAAACATTCTTTTCCTCTTCTTCCTTTTTCTGCTGTTCAATCGCCCTGCGTTCTTCAACCGCTTCTTTAACAGCTTTTTCCATATCAAAAGCCTGAACTTCAAGAAAGTTTACAACATAATCAATATCGAAAAGTTCATAAATTTTATTTGAAATAGCACGGTCAACCTTTTGAGATTCAAGCACTTCCTTGCCGCCCTTTTTTAAGCAAACAGTAAGGGTGCGCTCCTCAAGTTCAGCCTCAGCGTCGTCAAAAAAGCCGTTAGCCGCAGGAACTTCGTGCTTAACATAGTCAAACACTTTAGGCATCAAGTCAAGCGAAAACATACTTTGCGGACATTTAGGCTTTAAATGAACCTTTTTAAGTTCCATTGCAGACGCAATTTGCTTTTGAGCAGAATCAATAACGCTGTAGTCAACAAGATTTTGAAGCGATAAGCCTACGCTCAGTTCTCGCCTTTCCCTTGAAACGGTAAACGAAGTAATCTCGCCGTTTCCTATATATGTAATTGTGGTACTGTCAATATAATTTGAAAAATAGTCTGAAAATCTATTCATTATAATTTATCAATTTCCTTCATTAACTCGTCAAGCAAATCTTTTTCGTCAACTTTACGAAGAATTTCGCCCTTTTTAAATATAAGACCGCAACCGTCGCCGCCTGCAATGCCGATATCGGCTTCCTTAGCTTCACCCGGTCCGTTAACAATACAACCCATAACCGCAACCTTAATAGGCTTTTTGCAGTCCTTGAGCCTTTCTTCAACCTGCTTTGCAAGACCCACAAGGTCAATTTTCGTTCTGCCGCAAGTTGGGCATGAAATAAGATAAGGACTGTCATTTTTAAGCCCGATTGCTTTTAAAATATCAAATGCGGCAAACACTTCTTTAACAGGAGCGTCGGTAAGGCTGACACGAATAGTATCGCCGATACCGTGAGTAAGAAGCGAACCGATACCAACGGCAGATTTGATAATACCCATACGCTCCGTTCCTGCTTCCGTTACACCGAGGTGAAACGGATAATCGCAAGCCTGAGCCGCAAGTTCATATGACTTAATCATAGTTTCAACATTAGACGATTTAATAGAAATTACAATATCGTCAAAGTCGAATTTTTCAAGAAGCCTTGCGTGATAAAGCGCAGATTCAACCATAGCTTCAGGAGTAGGAGAACCGTACTTTGCAAGGATATGCTTTTCAAGTGAGCCTGAATTAACGCCGATACGAATAGGAATATTTTTCTCTTTGCAAATATCGGCAACCGCCTTAACTCGTGAATCGTCGCCGATATTGCCCGGGTTAATTCTGATTTTATCAATACCTCTTTCAGCCGCACCCAAAGCAAGCTTATAATCAAAATGAATGTCGGCAACAAGTGGAACATCTACAGCCTCTTTAATCGGCTCAATAAGGTCAAGCGCCTGCTCGTTAGGAATTGCAAAACGGATAACCTGACAACCTGCTGCCGCAAGTTCCTTAGCCTGCTCAACCGAACCCTCAATATTGCTTGCAGGGATATTGAGCATACTTTGAACCAAAATAGGAGCGTCGCCACCGATAAAAGTATTACCGAGTTTTATTTTTTTACTTTTTCTTCTTTCCATAGTAATCACCATAAAAATAATGTTATAATTAAATTGAAACTTTTTAGCAGGAGCAAGCCCTGCCCTACAATAATCTTAATTTAAAAGAGTTTAGTTATGTCGCTGAAAGTTACAAAGCACATCAACAAAAGAAGAAGCGCAAGACCGACAGCATTGATAAGATATTCAGCCTTTGACGGGAGCTTTTTGCGGGTAATGCCCTCCGCAATAAGGACAAACAACCTCCAACCGTCAAGAGCGGGAATAGGAAACAAATTAAACAAGCCTACATTAATTGTTAAAAGAGCCATAATACGAAGCATTGAATAAGCCGAAGTTTTAACAGCGGTTGAAACTACCGACACAGCGCCGACCGGACCGCTCATATCTGAAATGCCGTACCTGCCGACAAGCAAATCGTGAACGGAGAGGAACACCATTCTTGCATAAGAAACAAATTCTTTTCCGGTTTGCTTAATTACATTTGCAGGAGTTTTTTTAACACCTCTAAGCCAAAAGTCCATCACGGTGTATTCGTGACCTTCATATTCTTCCGTATTAAACTGAACTTTAAGCGGTATATCTTTGCCGTCACGCTCAACCACAATGTTAACATTCTTGCTGTCGCACCTTGAAAAGCCTGTAGTAACATCATTGGTAGTATAAACGCGCATACCGTCAATACTCTTGATTTTATCGCCAACCTGCAAGCCGTACGACGAACTGATTGCGTTATCGTCAAACTTGGCAACCTCGCAAGTACCGACAAGGTTTTGTGACGAAACAAGAATAAGCATAATAACAAGACCCAAAACGAGGTTCATCAAAGCACCGGCAACGACAACAAATATCCTTTGCCAAACCTTTTTATTAACAAAAGCGTTTTCGTCATCGCTGTCCTCATCCTCGCCCTCCATTGAGCAATAACCGCCAAAGAGTAAAAGACGAAGGGTATAAGTGGTCTTTTTGCCTTTATGCTGAAAAACTTTAGGACCCATACCGACCGAAAATTCATTAACTTTAATTTTCATCAGCCTTGCCGCCATAAAGTGACCCCACTCGTGAATAACAATAATCAGTTCAAAAAAGAGTATAGCTATTACGATAGGATAAACGGTATTCCAAATTGATGTTATGTTCACTTAATCGCCTCAATTACAAATTCTCTTGCTGCCCTGTCTGTTTCAAGCACATCTTCGAGAGTGAAATCTTCTTTCTCAGGAGCATTTTTCATAGCTTCATTATTAAGATATGCAATATCGGTAAATTTAATTTTACCGTTTAAGAAAAGCTTTACGCTTTCTTCATTTGCGCCGTTTGCAGCCGCAGGATGAAGACCGCCGAGTTCAATAGCTTCTTTGCAAACATTAATACACTTAAACGTGTCATAATCAGGTTCAAAGAAAGTGAGCTTGCCGTAATCTGTAAGCGAAAGCTCTTTAACCGGGCTCGGTTCACGCTCGGGATAAGTGAGCGCATACTGAATAGGAATACGCATATCAGGCACACCGAGCTGAGCAATCATTGAATTATCCTGATAAACAATAGCTGAGTGAACCACGCTTTCCCTATGAACTACAATTTCAATATCTTCATTAGGCATATCAAAAAGCCACTTAGCCTCAATAAATTCAAGACCTTTATTCATCATAGTAGCCGAGTCGATAGTTATTTTTGCACCCATATCCCAATTAGGATGTTTAAGGGCGTCGGCGGCAGTTACATTTTCAAGTTCTTTTAATGTTTTGCCGAAAAACGGACCGCCCGAAGCGGTAAGAATAATCTTCTTAACGGCTTTCTTATTTGGCATACCCTGCATTGACTGGAAGATAGCTGAATGTTCACTGTCAACGGGAAGAATTTGAACTCCCAGTTCCTTTGCAAGGTTAGTTACAAGGTGACCGCCTGCAACAAGCGTTTCTTTATTTGCAAGGGCAATAGTTTTTTTAGCCTTAATTGCTTCAAGAGTAGGCTGAAGACCGACCATACCAACAACTGAGTTAAGCACCGTATCAGCCTTATCATAAGTTGCACATTCAATAAGACCGTCCATACCGGCAACTACTTTTGTATTAGTGTCGGATATTTTTGTTTTAAGTTCTTTGGCAGCAGATTCACTCATCATACAAACCATATCAGGCTTAAACTTTCTAATCTGCTGTTCCATAACATCAACTTTTGAATTAGCAGTTAAACATTTAACATCATAGCCGTGCATTTCGCACACATCAAGGCTCTGGGTACCGATAGAACCGGTTGAACCTAAAAGAGATATTTTTTTCATAAGTTTTGCCTTTCCGACCTAAAAGTCAATCATTAAACATTTTATCTGCCTGACAGGAACATAACCCTGCCCTACAGTTAGTTTTTATTTCATCGATTAAAATATTTCACATGCGATAAGAGCGATAGCATATGTAACCGGAAGAGTGAAAAGAGAAGAGTCCATTCTGTCCATTACACCGCCGTGACCTGGAAAGATTTTGCCGAAGTCTTTAACGCCGAAATTACGCTTCAAAACAGAAGCGGAAAGGTCGCCCATCATACCCATAAACGAAGTTGGAAGGCACATTGCAAGCAAAAGAGTCGCCATATTTTGAGGAATTACATTTACTGCAAATTTATTATAAAGAGTGATTGCAACACCGTTTAAAATCATACTGAAAACAAGACCGCCAAACGCACCCTCAACAGTTTTTTTAGGCGAAATATTCGGTGCCATTTTATGCTTGCCGAATGCCATACCCATAAGCTGAGCGCCGGTATCGGTCGCAAGAGCACAAATGAGAGCATAGAAAATAAGATAAATGCCAAATTGCTCGTCAACATACATATCACGAAGACGGATAAGAATGCTGAAACCGAAAGGCACGCAAACGCTTGCAAAAACGGAAACGCTTACATCTTCAAATGTTGTGTAAGCATAATCTTTGAGCATTGCAAGGAAGAAAACAAGGCAAAGTGCAATGATATAAACAATATTAGGTACTGCTGATATAACCTTGCTCCAAGTGGTTTCGCTTACCCAAGGTTCAAGCACCTTTGCGCTTGCAAAAAGCTGGAAGCAGGCTGAAAAAATAATTCCCACAACACGGATAAATGTGTTTTCAACCTTTGCGCATTTCATAATTTCGCCGCTTGCAACTGCCGAAAGAAAAGCGACGGCAATAAGAAGAAGCGGTGTATTAATTTGCCATACAACTACTGCAAGAACAGCAAGCAAACACACGGCAGTAATAACTCTCTGTTTCATAAATATTCTCCTTGAATTTAGTTGGGCAAAAAATATCCGCCCATAAAATATTAATTTCGCAACGGCAGGAGCAAGCCGCCTGCCCTACGATTGTAAAATCGATTTATCCGCCGAAGCGCCGATTTCTTTTTTCAAAATTGGCTAAAGCAGAATGTAAATCGGCTATTGTAAAATCAGGCCACAAAACATCGCTGTACCAGAATTCGCTGTAAGCCGCCTGCCAAAGCATAAAGTTTGAAAGCCTTTGCTCGCCCGACGGTCTTATAATCAAATCACATTCAGGCGGGGTAAAGATATTGTCGCTGATATCTTTTTCGGTAATATTCGTTTTACCCTGCGAAATAAGTTTATTTACAGCATCACAAATTTCAAGCCTGCCGCCGTAATTGACTGCAAGGTAAATTGTTGTACCCGTATGCTGCGCGGTATCCTCCTCAGCTTCGTCCATAAGGTTAAGAAGTTCCTTTGACATACCGTCACGCTCGCCGATAAATTTCATTTTCATATTGCCTGCAGCTGTTATATCACTCTTAGCTTCAAGAAGATAATCTTTAAAAAGTCGCATAATAGCGTCAACTTCTTCTTTAGGTCTTTTCCAATTTTCGGTTGAAAAAGCGTAGAAAGTTGCACTTTCCAAACCGAGCCTGCCACATTCTTTACTTATAGTTCTGAACACTTCCGCACCGGCTTTATGCCCCGCACTCCTCGGAAGCGCTCTTTTTTTTGCCCATCTGCCGTTACCGTCCATAATTATGCCGATATTTTTTGGAAGTATTTCAAATTCTCTTGTGCTTTCGTTATTTTTTTTACCAAAAAGAGCCATAATTTTTCTCCTTTATTAAAGCAAACAAGGAGCTGTTAAAAGACAGCTCCGAAAGTTTGAAAAAACTATATTGAAAGGATTTCTTCTTCCTTATTCTTTGTAATAGAGTCAGCCTGTTTTACAAAATCATCAGTGATGTCCTGAAGCTTTTTTTCGCCGTCTTTTTGTTCATCCTCTGTGATTTCGTTATCCTTTTTAAGCTTTTTGATATCGTCCATAGCGTCACGGCGTACATTACGGATAGCAACCTTAGCTTCTTCGCCTCTTTTAGAGATATCCTTTTGAAGATTCTTTCTGTGTTCCTCGGTAAGCTGTGGGAATGAAAGTCTGATAACTTTACCGTCGTTTTGAGGGTTGATACCGATATCGGCGGTGTTGATTGCTTTTTCAATATCTTTAAGTGTTGAAGCATCCCAAGGCTGAACTACAAGAAGTCTTGCTTCAGGAACGCTTACTGCAGCCATTTGGTTGATAGGAGTAGGAACACCGTAATAGTCAACCATAACCTTATCAAGTACGGCAGGGTTAGCTCTGCCGGCTCTGATAGCTGCAAAATCTCTTTCAAGTGAAGTTAAACACTTATCCATTTTTTCTTTAGTTTTAGCAAATACGCTTTCCATATAATTACCTCTCTTTAATAAAAGTTGTTGTTTTGATTTAGTTTTGAACGAGTGTACCGATTGTTTCGCCCGATACTGCTTTAACAATATTTTCAGGGTCGGTAAGGTCAAATACAAGAATCGACAAATCGTTATCCTTGCAAAGTGAAAATGCAGTTGAGTCCATAACCTTGATATCCCTTGCAAGAACTTCCTTAAATGTTACATTGTCAAACTTAACAGCGTCATCAAACTTATTAGGGTCTTTATCATAAACGCCATCAACATTTGTAGCTTTAAGAAGAACATCTGCATTAATTTCAACTGCACGAAGCGCAGCGGCAGTATCGGTTGAGAAAAACGGTGAACCGGTACCGCAACCGAAAATAACGATTCTGCCCTTTTGGAAATGGCGAATAGCCTTATTACGAATGTATGGTTCAGCAATTTGGCGCATTTCAATAGCAGTCTGAACTCTTACATCTGCGCCAAGCTGTTCAAGCGCGTCGCAAAGTGCAAGTGAGTTCATAGCAGTTGCAAGCATACCAATATGGTCTGCTCTTGTTCTGTCCATATGCTCACTTGTTCTGCCGCGCCAAAAGTTGCCGCCGCCGACAACGACACCGACTTCAACACCCATATCTGCAATCTTTTTAACTGACTTACAAATAGTTGTTACGGTTTCGTTATCAATGCCTGTACCCTTAGCACCGGCAAGCACTTCACCGCTGAGTTTAAGTAAAATTCTTTTATAAGCAATGCTCATTTTCATACCTCCGAATAAAAGAGTCGTTTTTCTTCTTTTATATAATAATATAAAATTAACATAAAGTAAATATTAATATTAAAAATATATTATAAAAAAATAGTTACAATTCCAAAACAGGCAAAAAAATACCGACAAAGCGAAAAGCCATGCCGGTAAATTTGCCTTAATTATCCTCTTGATGATTTTTGAACACTTGCTTTTTTAAGAAGCGCATAGTCCTTAGCGTTGATTACTCCGTCACCGGAAAGTTCAACGAGATATCCGTTTGTTACATCAGCGCTGTTTTTGTTAACATTATTTGCATTCCAAAATGTTAAAACAACTGTAGGGTTAGCTGTGTAAATATCTTCGCAAACGGAGCACTTATATGTAAGCTTGCCGGTTGAACTGTCAAAACCGGTGTAAACATACTTGTGACTGCCAGGCGCGTCAACTGTGCGAATTCTTGTTTGACCGCACTCTTCATAGTCGCAAGTATCCTGATATCTTGAACTTACAACGCAGTTGCCTTTAATAAGAGTTTTGGTTGTGTAATTACCCTCAACCCACTCAATATGAACCACCTTTGTTTCTTTAGCGTCACCGCAATGAGAACATACTTCCTGAGTTATTTTATGGTCAGGATGACCTTCAATAGCAGTTTCGTTTTCAACATAATTGTGACCGTATGCCGAAAGGACAATATCATATTCCTCACCGCAGATTGAGCAAGTTGCAGTTGCCGCACCGTCCTCTGTGCAAGAAGAACTCTTGGTTACAACATAAGTGTCAGGGTCAGGAGTATGACCCTTTGGCGAAGTTTCTTCCTTATTAAGTGCGCCGCATCTTGAACATTTATATGTAATGTAACCGCTTGCGGTACAAGTGGAATCAACCTGGGTTTGAACAACATTATCGTGACCGAGAGCTTCTATATTTTCACTCTTGGTAAGATTACAGTTTTTGCATTTATAATAGATTTTGCCGACCGCAGTACATGTAGGTTCCGTTCTTGAAGTTTCCTCCCACACATGCTCACCGTTAGCAGGCAATGTTACATTTCTACGCTCGCCGCAGATGTTGCAGGTGTCAACCTGAACACCGTTAATAACGCACTTAGGCTCAGTCAAAACAATAGAAGTATACTGACCCTCAACCCATTCAACATGAGTAGGAGTTGACTGTTTTTCGCCGCAAACAGTGCAAGTTTGAACAAGGTATGTATGACCGTCAACCGATGTGTTATCAAGCGTTTCGGTTTCATCAGAGAATGTGTGACCCAAAGCCGAGATAGTCTGAGTTACTTCCTGACCGCAAACGGAGCAAGTACCCGTTTCCTCGCCATCTTCGGTACAAGTTGCCTTTTTTGTTACGGTAGGCTTTACAATGTTGTGACCTGTTTTTGCAACAGCATTACGCTCTGTTTTGCCGCAGCCATCAATTTTACAAGTCTTTTTTTCCCAACCCGGAGTAGTGCAAGTAGCGTTACATTCATAATCATAGTAGCCGTCAACAAAACTTACATGGGTAACAATCTTGTTTTCAGCCTTACAAACGGTACACTGCTGATATTCATAAATATGACCGTCAACAGAAGTATTGTCTTCTTTTTCAACTGTTTCATAGTTGTGACCCTTAGCCGGAAGCTCGGTTTCAGACACAACGAAGCCGCAATTATCGCAGACCTGAGTAGTAGTGCCCTTTTCGGTACAAGTAGGTTCAAGCGTGATAACCTCATGAGTGCTTTCGTGGTTACAAGCGTCAATACTCTCAAAAGTATAGCCTTTTGCAGCAGCATAAGTTTGAGCAGTTGAGCCGGAATGACCTCTAATCAAAAGACTTTGCTGAGAACCGTTGAACGGGTCTTTACCGCCGCTCGCATCTGTTTGACCGATACCGTCAAACACACAGTTAGCATTATAAATCGTAGCGCTTTGCATAGCCGTACAGTTTGCAAAGCCACGGATATTGATTTTAACAATAGTTTCAGGCACTTCAAGGCTTACAAATTTACAGCCGTAGAAGCTCCAAGGAGAAACCTCTGTAATAGTTGAAGAAAAGTTAACTTTTGTTACACCGGCATTCCTAAATGCCATATTACCGGTTTCAGTCATACCTGTGCCGTAAGTGACGGTTGCAAGAGAAGTACAATCTTCAAAAGCACTCAAACCGATTGAAGTTAAACTGTCCGGAAACTTAATAGATTTTAAAGATGTACAACCGTTAAAAGCGTAAGTACCGATTGAAGTAAGTTTATCATTTAAAATAACGGTAGTAAGCGAAGTACAGTCAAGGAAGCAATACTGACCGATAGACTCAAGATTAGCCGGCATAGTTATTGACTTTAACGCAGTACATTCACGAAAAGAACCGTACTTTGCCACAATAGTGTCGCTCATCTTAGTAAGAGTTGACGGCAAAGACACACTCTCAGCAACGGTACATTTGTTAAAAATCAATGCACCGAGAGAGGTAACACCCTCTTCAACAACAATGCTCTTAATCAAATCTCTTGACTTATTCCACGGGGCAAGACCTTTAAGCACAGTTTCGCCGTAGTCTTTGGTAGCACCCGTGCCGGAAAGAGTGAGCACACCGGTAGAGGTGTTCAAATTCCATTTAACATTATCGCCGCAAGTACCGCTTGTAGGGTCTGCCGCAAATGCCGATGTTACATTAAAACAAAAAAGAGTTGTAACAAGCATTGTTAAAACTAAAATTAATGAAGTTAATTTTTTCATATTGTCACCTGAAACAGAAAATTTAAACAGTTTTAATCAAACTATACATATAAAATATAGCATATTATAACAATATATTCAAGCGATTTAGCCATAAATTAACACATAAACGCAAAAAAAGACAGTCACCGAAAAAGTGACTGCCTGATTTTATGTATTAAGATTACGCCATAAAGGAGCGAATAACTGCCTCGCAATCTTTCTTGTCCATAATCTTAGGTACAGGATAAAGCGGGTTACCTTCTTTAAGAGCACGCTCAATAAGAACAGGTAAATCTTCTTCCTTGATGAAATCAAACTTTTCAGGAATGTTCATATTCCTGTTAAGAGTTCTGATAGCTTCAATAAATGCTTTACCCTTGCCTGCTGTGTCAAGACCCTTGCCAACGCCGACGATATCAGCAAGCTTAGCAAGCTGAGGATAAGCAGCGTCTGCATAGTAATCAAGAACATATGGCAAAATAACAGCGTTTGCAAGACCGTGAGGTGTGCCGTAAAGACCGCCGAGGTTATGAGCAATAGCGTGAACATAACCGACATAAGCGTGAGTAAACGCACGACCTGCGAGGTATGAGCCTTTAAGCATATTACCTCTTGCTTCAAGGTCCTTGCCGTTATTATAAGCTTCTTCGATATTGTCAAAAATAAGCTTAGTAGCTTCTTCTGCTTCTCTGATGGTGTCCTTAGTATTACTCTTGCCGATATAAGCTTCTACTGCGTGAGTAAGAGCGTCCATACCGGTTGTTGAAGTAATATGAGGCGGTAAACCAACAGTAAGTTCAGGGTCAAGTACAGCGTACTTAGGACGAAGACAAGTATCGTTGATGGCATTCTTCTCGTGGGTTTCTGGGTCGGTAACTACTGCAGCAACAGTTGTTTCAGAACCTGTACCTGCTGTTGTTGGAACAGCGAAGAACGGTGGAAGTGCCTTATGAACTTTAAGCTGACCTCTCATAGCACGAACAGACTGCTTAGGCTTTACAACCCTTGCACCTGCTGCTTTAGCGCAGTCCATTGAAGAACCGCCGCCGAATGCTATAATGCCCTGACAGTTGTTTTGATTATACATATCCTTACATTCTTCAATGTTAGGGATAGTAGGGTTAGGTTGGACACCATCATAAACAACATATTCTACGCCGACTTCTTCCAGTTTCTTGAATAAAGGATCAAGAAGGTTTAAGCTCATAAGCCCTTTATCGGTCACGACTAAAACCTTGTTAATACCTTTGCTCTTTATGAACTCAGGCAATTTAAGCACGCTGCCTGCACCCTCAAGAAGTTGCGGTTCGGACCAGTCCATAAAACACATTGCAACCTTAAAAACTCTCTGGTAAATTCTGTACCAAATCTTTTTAAGTTCCCAAAGCATATTACAATTCCTCCTTTTCTTTAATATTTCCATTCTATTGTAACTGTTTGCGCTTATTTTTTCAAGTGTTTTATAAAATACTCTTTTAAAAATTTAATTCATATGATATTATTAAACTATCATAAGTTAAGAGGTCTTTTATATGAGCGGCGAAAAAATTATATTTTGCGGTAACAATTCTAAATTTTTGGACGAAAGATTAATTAGATTCAGCAATGTTTCAAACGGCGGAACTGCTTTTCGTATTCCGAGTTTAATAAGAAGCGGCAAAACGCTTATCGCGGCTATTGACAGGCAAAGCTGCGGCGCTGACTGGGGATATATTGAAGTTGCGATAAGACGAAGCGAGGACGGCGGTGAAACTTGGAGCGACCTTGAAGTTATTGCCGCACCCCCTGCAAGGAAAACTATGCTAAGCGACGAATGTTTCGCTTCTGCATTTTACATTGATCCTTGTATGGCTGTTGCACCAAACGGCGATATCGTTATGATTGTTGATTTCTACCCCGAGTGCAAAGGGCTTCACAACCGTTCACTTCTTGATAAGCACAAGCTTCCGTATTCTATGTATGAAAACGAGCTGAGACCTACGATTTACGACCGTGACGGCAATTTTTATATTATTGATAAGAGTTATCGTATTCTTGACAGCAAATTTAACGACACAGGGCTTAAAGTTAAGTTTGAAAACGGTTATGTTTTTGACGGCGACAACTACATCGGCAATATTCACTTAAACGGCAAGTTGCCGAGTGATATTAACGAAGCCAATGTAAATACCACTTTCGGTGCACCGCTAAAAGCGCCAAAAAGAAACTATGTTTTTATGCTGAGAAGTTCTGACCACGGCAAAACATGGAGCAAACCACAGGACATTACCGGCAACTTTTTGATTAAAGAGGACGGAACATTTTTAGGCGTTGCACCGGGTGTCGGCATTACAACCCACAAGGGCAAAATCGTTATGCCGCTTTATGTTGACAGAAAGCAGACTGTATCGATTTTCAGCACCGACAACGGCGAAACCTGGCACAGAATGGCAAGCCACCCTTATGCCGAGAATGTTGACGAATGGCAAATGGTTCAAGCACCGAGCGGTGCAATAGTTGCACTCGGCAGACAAAAAAGATACGGCAAAACACCTATGTCAATTTCTTATAACGACGGCAAAACTTGGCAAAAAGCAGGCAAAACAGAATTGTTTGCGCCAAAATGCCAAAAGAGTATTATAAGCATCGGCGATTATGTTTTTTGCTCGCACCCAAGTGAAAAAAAGAGGGAGAACGGTGTAATTACAGTCGGCAAATTTGCCAAAGCAGGCGGCAAAACAGTCGGCATTAATTGGTACAGCGAAACGATTGTTAACGAAGGCTTTTTTGCATATTCCTGCCTCACCCGTATTGATAACGAGCATATAGGTATTCTTTACGAAGCCGCACCGAGTTCGCTTATTTTGTTTAAAAAGTTTAAGATTAGAGATTTGATATAATTGCGTTATTGTGATATTAGGCGAGCGAATAATATTCGCCCCTACGGTAATTTAATCATAAAAAAGGCACTATGAATTTGAAGTTCATAGTGTCTTTTGTTTTTAATTCCTCAGTCAGCATAGCTGACAGCTCTCTTTACAAAGGAGCCTATTTTTCAACCTTTTGGCTATTGGCATAGATTTCCGCCATGCGTTCGTCGGGGAAATGAGAATCAAGGAACTGTTCGTAAACATTATTCGGCACTTGACCTGCGTCACGCTTATCCATACGAAGACCGGCGGTTGCCGAAACGAAACTGTCAACAATGAAAAATGCGATAAACACCCACATAATGAGTGTGCCGATTTTGACAGGAATTTTTTCAATCACCTTTGACATAATAGGATAAATCGCCTTTATCCACAAAATGCCGAGAAGACCCCAAAAACATGAATAAAGAAAGCAGACACGGCCGTTAATATTTAGCGGCATATGGCTATAGTCCCAAGCAACAGAACCGAAAACAATTTCCTGACCGAGCGAGCAGATATATTCTGTTACTGTGCCCACAATAAACGAAACGCCGAAAACTTTCCAAATCGGTGCATCCTTAACCTTATAAAGCGCCAAAGTAAGCACAACTGCGCCCATACCGTAAGCGACCGAAAACGGACCCCAAACGAGCGACTGCCTTGACTCGATATAGCCATGTTTGATTAAGCACCAAAGTGTTTCAACTATGAAGCCGACGATACAGCTAATCATAAAGACCCAAACGATTTTGTCAAAGCACAAATCTTTGGCATAAGTTTTTTCTTCTTTTATTTCAACTTCATTTTTAACCATAACAAAAGCCTCCCTTATTATCACAAACACATTATAGCATTTGTAAAAATAAAAGAGGCTAAACTAATTCTAAACTTTAACTATTTAGTTTATACATTTTTATACAATAGTATAATTTTACAATAAATCAATTATTCGTAAATACCGACTGATTTAATAACAGGGTTTGAACGGCTTTGGCGAATAACAAGGCGAATACCCTTTGCCTTTTTGCCTTTAAGATTAATTATCTTTTTAGCGCCGATAACAGTACCCTTGTAAACACGCTTAAACTTACCGTTTGCCTTTTGAATATAAAGGTCAAAAAGTTCTACACGCTGGCTCTTTGTAATATCTTCCTGCAAAACAACATAGTTAACTTTTCTGTCTGAATTAAAAGTAAAATCAAGAACACCGTTATCCTTATTAAGCTCGCCGAGTTCTTGATAAAGGATAGGACTTGCGGTGATAGCCTTAATTTTTTCGCCGAGCTTTTTAAGGTTTTTAACATCCTTTTTATGAATTTCACCCTGAGCGTTTGGCGGAATATTAAGAAGAAGTGTGCAGTTATTACCTACAGAATTAAGATAGATTTTGAAAAGTTTTTTGGCAGCCTTTGAATTTCTGTTGTCCTTATCGTGGAAGAACCAACCCTTACGGATAGATACATCAACTTCTGCCGGGAACCAACAAAGGTAAGCGTTCTTTTCAAGAATTTTTCTTGAGCCTAAATCTTCATCCATTTGGTTATATTTTTGAAGTGAAGAAGCCTGACTTTCATCCTGCTGACTGAGAGCCATAATACGGTCAGCCTCACGAAGTGCACAAGGAACTACACTGTATTCGCTCTTTCTTGACTTGCCGCCCTCATTACCTACCCAGCGGATATCAGGACCGCAAATAGCGATATTAGCCTTTGGCTGAAGCTTATGAATAAGATCATAATACCTCTGCCAGTCATACTCAAACTTTTTAGCATTTGAACCCTTAGCGCCGTCAAACCAAACTTCAAAAATTTCGCCGTAGTTTGTTAAAAGTTCTGTAAGCTGATTACAAAAATAATCGTTATATGCATCTGTGCCATAGCGTTCGTCGTGCATATCCCAAGGTGAAAGGTAAACGCCGAAGTCCATACCCTGCTTGCGACATTCATCGGAAACTTCCTTAACAATATCGCCGTGGTATGCCGAGTTTTTAACGCAAAAATCGGTATATTCCGAAGGCCATAAACAGAAGCCGTCGTGGTGTTTACAAGTAAGAATTACACCGGTTGCGCCTGCAAGTCTTGCAGTTTCAATCCACTGCCTTGCATTGATTTTGGCAATGGTAAAATCTGACGCTTTTTCAACACCTGCGCCCCACTCCCTGTCGGTAGCGGTATTCATACCAAAATGCATAAATGTGTAAAACGGCTTATCAACAAGGGTAAGCTGATTTTCGCTCGGCAAAATACTCAAATATCTTTCAACTTCCTCGTTATTAAGCGGATAACCGTTATTGTTTGTTGTCCAGTTTTTATCAAAATTATTAGCCATATTTTTCCCCTTATCAGTAATCTCTGCCCTTGTTGTTATCCTTGACAAAATTATCTTTGTCATTAAGCTGCCATACGCATTTGTTCCACGCATATTGAAGCTTTTGCTTGAAGTTTAACTTGAAGTCAAACGGTCTTTTTTCCACTTCATCATAAGTAGGAGTTGCAAGCTTGCCTTTAGGTGCGTCAACAACGCTTGCAGAAATGACAACAATATCGCTGTCGTTTGGCAAAGTAACTTCGTTTGTGCCGTCAAGTTCAAGTTCAACAAGGAAGAAGTACATTATTTTTGCAAACTGCACTTCGCCGTTTTTGTGGCAATGAGTAGCTTCAAAGCCAATTTTGCCTTGCTTTATATAAGCTGTTTCGCCGAAATCGTACAAGTCCCAAGCAGCAAAACGCTCGAAAGATGAAAGAACTGTTTTATTAACTTCCCTGTCACCGACAATGAATTTTGCATTTTTATCGCCGTTTATTGAAGCGCAGAGGAGGACAAGCTTATCGCCATTGCCGTCAATTTTAATTTTTTGAGAAGCGGCTGAAAGTGCGTTTTTGCCGTTCTTATTAATAGCAAATTTAACACCGTTTGCCATAATTTCATCAGGTACAAGTGTGCTTGGCAAAGTGTATTCAAAGTCACCTTTTTCACTCTTTTCGGTAATAATATTTTTATCGAAAGGAAGCGAAACAGGAGTGCTTTGAACCTTAGCAGTTTCAAGCGAACACGGTTTAAGTTTGAGCGCAAAACTCTTAATTTCATACGGCTTGAAGCTCGTTACAAGCTTGCCGTCAACAACCGTTGCACTTCCCATTTCTTCTTCGCTTGCATAGATTTCTCTTGCTGATTCTATTCCCTCGCCGAGAGTAAGAGTAAAGTTTTCAACCTCTTTATTTGTGCCTTCGTTGAGCCTTACAACTATTTCGTCGCTGTTTTCCGCTTTCTTCATTGCACGGATAATTACATCGTTGGTTGAAACGCAGCCGAAAGAATACTGAGTTTTAAACTTGCCCTGATGCTTAGTTGCGATATATGCGGTCATAGGGGTAACAAACTTTCTTGCTTCAAGCTGAACTTCAGCCTGAGCCTTACCCTTATGGCTGAAAATAGCATAAGAATATCTGTTAAGACCGAGGTCCATAAACGACTGCATAGAATCGATACGGTAATTCTTTTTAGGAGTGTGCAAAACAGTAAGGCGAAGCGTATTATCCTTATACTTATCCCAGCCATACTTACATTCACTCAAAACAGATACGCCGAACTCACCGCTTTTATCCGTTAAATCAACCCATTTTTGAGCAGGAACTTCAAAAAGCTTTTCGTTCATATTTCCTCTTTCAATGGCGCCTAAACCGAGGTCGAAAGTTGACTTTTCATTTTCAGCGGTGAAAGAGAATTTATTTTTTGCAAGAGTTCTTAAATTCTGCCATTCAATCTCGGAATAAACCTCAACAACATCACAGCCGTCTGTAAGGGCAATGATATTTGTAAATGTGCTCTTTTTATCGGTCTGAATAACTTTAAACGCTACCCTTGCAGGGCCTTGCTCAAGAACAGTAACCGTAACAACATTAGGTATACGGTCGGCGTCCTTATTTGCTTCTTTAAAATTCATTTCCCAAGCCGGCCAATCTTTTGAGCCCGTGTAGTTAAACAACCCGAGGGAAATAGGTTCTTTAAGAATTTCTTTTTCGTCAAGGTCTTTATCAAGAATTGATGAAATATTGCCCTTGCGGTTAAGCGTGACGACATACTTTTGATTTTCCATTGCATTGTCTGCATTAATAGAAATATCACTCTTAACACAGCAAGGCTTATCACTCGGTCTTACATCATAAACACGAGTGCTGAGGCTCATAACATCGGCAACAAAAACAAGTTCCAAATCGCCGTTTTGGCGAACGCTCAACTGACTTTTAACCTCTTTACCCTTTTCGTCATAAACACGAACATAAGGCTGATTTAAATCGGAAAGAATTACTGTTACCGCGCCACGCCTATCAGATTCAATAGGGTTATAAACCATAACGGGAATACCAACGCAAAAGTCGGTTTTCATAAGGCTCGAAACGGGTGAAACAGCAGCCTCAAGTTCGTTTGTAAACTGATTCATCGAAACCGCGTAATCGTTCCAAGAGCGCTTATAAACCCTTTGACAGCTTGTACCCGGAATATCATCGTGGAACTGATGAGCAATAAAACGCTTCCAACTGTGGTTGAACGACTTTTGGTTATAATCGGTCAAACCGAGGTAGCTTGACATAACACTGCCGCGCTCGGCAACATCGGCAAGTTCTTCACATCTTCGATTCCAGCGCTTGCCGATTGCACGGGAAGTGTAACCGCCGACGCCGTGATTTTGCATAACAAGCTCGTTTTTCCAAACAGGAAGCTTAGCCTTTTGCTCATCGGTATAGTTTTCGTCTATATCGTGATAAATTTGGTCGGCACTTGCCGCAAGAACTTCAATGTCACTTTGGTCGTTTTTCTTAATTTCTTCTTCAACAAAAGCAACGCTCTTTTCTTCAGGAGCACCGCCGCGGTCGCCGATACCGTGGAAAATGTATGTATCGTTTAAATCGTACTTTTCATTCTCTTTAAACTTATCAAGCACAAAGTCCCAATCACGAAGCTTAGTTAAAGTGTAGTAGTAAGAATGAGGTTTAACGCAGGCGTAAACTTCGCTGCCGTCAACACCCTGCCACTTGCCGATATCAAACGGAGTACCGTAAGCGCTGCCCCAATCAAGCTTCTGAGTGGTGAAGCCCATCAAATTTGCGTGCCTTTCAATCGTAGGCAAAGCCCAGCCGAAGCCGAAACAATCAGGCAAATAAATATCCACGCTTCTTTTATTAAACTTTTCGTCAAAATAAGAGTTGCCGAAAAGAATATTTCTGAAAAGAGCCTCCGGTGACGGAATATTTGTATCGCCGTTTTCAAAAGCAGAACCGCAGACATTCCACCTGCCCTGCTTGATATACTCTTTCATCTTTTCAAAAAGCTCAGGGTAATACTCCTCCATAAGTTCATAGCGATATGAACCCTCAAAAGAGAAAGTGTAAGTAGGATATTTTTCAAAAAGCTTAAAGTTATCAACTAAAGTGTTGTAAATGTATTGGCTGACTGTTGTTTCAAAGTCCCAACTCCACACCGTATCAAGGTGCGAAGTTGCGACTGTATATATTTTCTTTTTAGACATAAGAAATACCTCTGAAAATCATCAGATTTTTTGTCAAATAGCTACGATATTAACAAGCTTGCCCGGAACATAAATTTCCTTTTTAATTGTTTTGCCTTCAATTTCAGCGGCAATCTTTTCATCTTGCTTTGCAAGAGCAATAGCGTCTGCTTCGCTGATATCAACAGGAACAACGATTCTTGAACGAACCTTGCCCTTAACCTGAAGTGCAATTTCCACACTGTTTTCCTTAGTCTTTTCGTTATCAAATTCAGGCCATTCAGCGTCGTGAACTGCGCCGCCGAAGTTCATAACTTCCCACATTTCCTCAGTAACATGAGGAGCAAATGGGTTAAGGATAATAGTTAAATCGCGAAATTCAGCCTTATTAACACCCTTTGCATACATTTCGTTTACAAGGCTCATCATTGAAGCAATAGCTGTGTTGCACTTGAGATTGTCAATATCTTCTGTAACTTTCTTAATTGTCTTGTGCATAAGAGGTTCAAGGTAGGATGAATATTCGTCACCATCCTTAACAATTTCCTGAAGGTTCCAGAAACGCTCAATAAATCTCTTACAGCCCTTGATTGAATCACTGTTCCAAGGAGCAGCCTTTTCAAAATCGCCGATGAACATTTCATAAAGACGCATTGTGTCTGCACCGTACCGGTCTACGATTTCATCAGGGTTAACAACATTGCCCCTTGACTTTGACATCTTTTCGCCGTTTTGACCGAGAATCATACCGTGAGAAGTACGCTTTTGATACGGTTCCTTTGTAGGAACAACGCCGATATCATAAAGAAACTTATGCCAAAAACGAGAATAGAGAAGGTGGAGAGTAGTATGTTCCATACCGCCGTTGTACCAGTCAACAGGGCTCCAATATTTTGCGGCTTCAGGTGAAACAAGTTGCTCGTCATTGTGTGGGTCCATATACCTGAGGAAGTACCAAGATGAACCTGCCCATTGAGGCATAGTATCGGTTTCTCTCTTTGCAGGCTTACCGCAGCAAGGGCAAGTTGTGTTAACCCAGTCGGTCATCTTTGCAAGCGGTGATTCGCCGGTATCTGTAGGTTCATATGAGTCAACCATAGGAAGCCTTAACGGAAGTTCACTTTCAGGAACCGGAACATAACCGCAATCGTCACACTTAACGATAGGAATAGGCTCGCCCCAATATCTTTGACGGGAGAATACCCAGTCACGAAGCTTAAAGTTAACCTTTTCGTGACCTTTGCCCTCTTTTGTGAGCCATTCGATAATAGCCTTTTTAGCTTCTTCAACGCTCATACCCGAAAGGAATGACGAGTTAACAAGCTTACCGGTTGCGCAGTCGGTAAATGCTTCGTTTTCAACACCTACTTTAGAACCTGCAACAACTTCGATAATAGGAAGGTCAAACTTCTTTGCAAATTCCCAGTCACGGGTATCGTGAGCAGGAACAGCCATAATAGCGCCTGTACCGTAAGAAGTGAGTACATAGTCTGAGATGAAAATAGGAATTTCTGTATCGTTAACCGGGTTGATACCCGTAACGCCGTCAAGCTTAACGCCTGTCTTTTCCTTATTAAGTTCTGTACGCTCAAAGTCAGACTTGTGAGAAGCCTCTTTTTGATACGCTCTTACTTCGTCAAGGTTATTAAGCTTATCTGCCCATTTTTCAATAAGCGGATGCTCAGGCGAAATAACCATATATGTAGCGCCGAAAAGAGTATCGGGTCTTGTTGTGTAAACAGTGAGAGTGTCGCCCAAAGTTGTGCCGAAATCAACTTCTGCACCAGTTGACCTGCCTATCCAGTTTTTCTGCTGAACCTTAACACGGTCGATAAAATCGAGGTCGTCAAGGTCGTTAACAAGGCGGTCGGCATATTCTGTGATTTTAAGCATCCACTGACTCTGATTTTTTCTGATAACTTCACTGCCGCAACGCTCGCAAACACCGTTTACAACTTCTTCGTTAGCAAGTACGCACTTACATGAAGTACACCAGTTAACAGCCATTTCCTTTTTGTAGGCAAGACCTTTTTTGAAAAGCTGCAAGAATATCCACTGTGTCCACTTATAGTAGCTCGGGTCGGTAGTGTTAATCTCTCTTGTCCAGTCGAAAGAGAAGCCGAGTGATTGAAGCTGCTGCTTAAATCTTGCGACATTCTTCTTTGTTACTTCTTCAGGGTGGATATGATTTTTAATAGCATAGTTTTCAGTAGGAAGACCGAAAGCGTCCCAACCCATAGGATAAAGAACATTGTAGCCCTGAAGTCTTTTTTTACGAGCAACGATATCAAGCGCTGTATATGACCTTGGGTGACCTACATGAAGACCCTGACCTGACGGATAAGGGAATTCAACAAGACAGTAATACTTAGGAAGCGAAAAGTCCTGCTTTGCCGCAAATGTGTTTTGACTGTACCAAATGTTTTGCCATTTGGACTCAATTTGTTTAAAATTGTAATCCATTATATTAATCCTCCAATAATTTTGCTGTGTCTATTTTTTCGCCATCCTCCCACAAACGCTCAAGCGAATAAAAATCACGCTGGTCTTTGTAGAAAATATGAATAACGACTGAATTATAATCAAGGCAAACCCACGAAGTGTTTCTGCCCTCAATATGATGAGCCTCTGCACCGAGTAAGTCAAGCTTATACTCAACCTCGTCGGCAATAGCCTTGACCTGAGTTGAGCTTGTACCGGTTGCGATAACAAAATAGTCGGCAAGAACGGTTAAATCAGTAATACCGATAACCTCAATATTTTCGCCTTTCTTGCTGTCAATAACCTTAACGGCTGTTTTTACTATATCAAGATTTTCCATATATTCATCCTTCCAGTTTAAAATAAGTGTCAAGTATCCAGTTATAAGCGCTGACAGTTGACGGGTGAAGCGGCTTTTTCTTTTTTGCAACCGACTTTATTGTATAAGCCGTGCCCATCAAAAGACCGTACTCTTTACCCTTGTCTGCATCTTCTCTGATAGCTTCAATATTTTTATAATCTCTGTCGGCAGAGATAAAATCGGCAAGATAAACAATTTCTTCCATAAGGGTCATATTTGCCCTGCCGGTAGTATGATATCTTATTGCGCCGATAATTTCTTCATCTGTTATACCAAGCTTTTTTGCAAATGCCGCACCCGATGACTGATGATAAAACTTAGGGTTTGTAAGGTCAAAATCGGTTACTTCTATTCCCTGCTCCTTAATAAGCGCAAGCTGTTCGTCGTTGTCGCTTTCTTTCATAGCGTCGTGAAGAAGACCCGCAACTTCCGCCTTTTCTTCATCTGCGCCGTAGCGCTTTGCAAGCTTTTTCGCGCTTTCGGCAACGCAAAGCGAATGGTAAAACCTATAGTCACTAAGTCGCTCCTTAATAAGCGCAGTATATTTTTCTATATCATACATTGTAAAGTCCCCTTTCACAAATGTAATTATAAACCTTTTTAGGCAAAAGCGGTGACACATCTTCGCCTCTTTTTATCTTTTCCCTCACTTCACTTGAGCTGACTTTTAAAACAGGCGTTTTAAGAATAAAAAATTTATTCATATCAAGTGCTTCAAGCGAATTCGCAAAAGCAAGCATTTCCGCCTTTTCACTCTCATCCTCTCTTGCACATGTGCAAAGAGTGACGAACGATAAAATTTCTTTATACTTATACCATTTGTCAAAATTAAAAAGTTGGTCTGCGCCGATAATAAGATAAAAACTTGATGAGGGATATATCTTTTTAAGCTCAGTCAAAGTGTCATAAGTATATGATTTGCCGGCTCTTTTAAATTCAATATCGCTCACTTCAAATTTGTCAATGCCGTCTATTGCAAGATTTAACATATTAAGCCTGTCATCTTCACTTTCAAGACCGATAGCAGACTTATGCGGCGGCACTGCCGTTGGAATAAACAAAAGTTTATCAAGCAAAAGTTCTTTCATATACTGCTTTGCAAGGTTGATATGACCGTTATGAATCGGGTTGAACGCACCGCCGAAAATGCCTATTTTTTGATTATCTGCCATAATACTTCGGTCTGTCATATTTTGCGTAAGGGTTTTTAGCTTCTTTTTCTCTTTGGCGCTGTCTTTTTCCCTTTATCTTTACTTTCTTTTTAACTGTAGCTTTGGCACTACCGGAGCCTCTTTTTTTCTTTTTCTCGGCAATTCTTTCTTCGTCAATTTCACGGTAAAGAACGATAATACCGCCAATAACCTGAATAATATCGGCTCCGAGCGGCTCGGCAAGTTTTTGCGCAAGTTCCTTTGGAGTTTGGGGCGCAGTTTCAAGGTGAACTCTTATTTTAATAAGTTCTCTTGTGTCGAGTGTATCATCGATTTGGGTAAGCAAATTTTCGCTTATACCCTCTTTACCGAGCTGAATAACAGGTTCAAGACCGTTAGCCTTTGCTCTTAAAGCTGCTCTTTCTTTAGATGTCATATAACTTTCTCCAATTCTTTAGTTAAAAGTCGCAAAGCGTTACCCCTGTGACTGATTTTGTCTTTTTCTTCTGCCGTGTATCTGCCAAACGATTTGCCGTCAACAAGAAACAGCGGGTCGTAGCCAAAACCCTCGTTGCCGTCACGCTCAAAGCCGATTACACCGTGGCATTCGCCCCGAACGATAATTTCTTTTCCGTCAGGGAATTCACAGCAAATGGCGCAAACATAATGTGCATTTCTTTTTTCAAGAGGAACACCGTCAAGCTTTTCAAGCAAAAGGTCGTTATTTTTTTCATCATTGCCGTGTTCACCGGCAAAACGGGCGGAAAAGATACCCGGCGCACCGTCAAGATAATCTACGCAAAGACCCGAATCGTCTGCAATGGCAGGCATATTCATCTGCTTGCAAGCGGCAACGGCTTTAAGCTTTGCATTATCTTCAAATGTTTTTCCGTCTTCCTCAACTTCTTCAAGAGTTGTGCCGAGCATTTTTGCCGTAACAACATTTATACCGAGAGGTGACAAAATACGCTGCATTTCTGCAAGCTTTTTCATATTGTTTGTTGCAAGAATAAAGTCCATTTTTACTCCTTATTTTCATCGTCATTGTCTGCATCTTCGTGCATAACAAAGTCTGTTATTTCTTTATCATCGTCAGGAACTTTTGCATCAAAAAGACCTGCAGCAAATGCGTCTGCGTCAAACGGTTGCAAATCTTCTATCTTTTCGCCCACGCCGACGAATTTAACCGGAACATCAAGTTCGTTATTGATAGCGAGAACAACGCCACCCTTAGCAGTGCCGTCAAGCTTTGTAAGGACGATACCTGTAATGCCTGCGGCTTCCTTAAAGTCCTTAGCCTGATTAACTGCGTTTTGACCCGTTGTAGCGTCAAGAACGAGCAAAATTTCCTTTGATGCGTCAGGAAGTTCACGCTCAATAACACGGCTAATTTTGTTAAGCTCGTCCATAAGATTTTTCTTATTATGAAGCCTGCCTGCCGTATCGATAATGATTACATCTGCGCCCCTTGCCTTGCCTGCCTGAATGGTGTCATAAACAACCGAAGCAGGGTCAGAGCCTTCGCCGTGCTTAATAAGGTCAACATCCGCTCTGTCTGCCCAAACTTGGAGCTGTTCGATAGCGGCGGCACGGAAAGTGTCGGCAGCGCCCAAAATAACAGACCTGCCCTGTTCTTTAAGCCTTAATGCAAGCTTGCCGATAGTAGTTGTTTTGCCGACGCCGTTAACGCCGATAACAAGGATAACCGACGGCTTGGTACGAAGCCTTAAATAACTACCGCCCCAAACAATACCGGAAACAATATCTTTCATTATTTCACGAACTTGACGAATATCGTCAATCTTGTCATTTTCAATTTTACTTTTTAAATCACGAATAATTCTTTCAGCGGTCGGCATACCGACATCACCCATAATAAGAATTTCTTCAAGCTCGTCAAAAAACTCGGGAGTGATTTTTTCATAAGATTCCACAACCTCATCAATTTGAGCGGTGATACCCTCATCCCTTGTTTTTTTAAGACCTCTTTTAAAAACAGAAAAAATACCCATATTTATATCTTCCTTTATATTATTACATTATATACGGCAGGAGCAAAGCCTGTCAGCAATGTTTATTCAAGTCCCATCTTTGCCGCAAGTTCGGCGGTTTGAAGCTCAATAAGCTTTGAAACGCCTTTTTCCTGCATTGTAACACCGTAAAGCACATCTGCTTCTTCCATAGTGCCACGCCTGTGGGTGATTGAAATAAACTGAGTTTTGTCGGTCATTTTGCGCATATATTTTGCAAATCTTTCAACATTAACATCATCAAGCGCCGCTTCAACCTCATCATAAATACAGAAAGGAGCAGGCTGAACTTTAAGTACGCTGAAAAGAAGTGCCATAGCCGCAAGCGACTTTTCACCGCCGGAGAAAAGGTTGATATTTTGAACCGATTTTCCGGGTGGCTGAATTCTGATTTCAATAGGTGATTCAAGGCAATTATCAGGTTCTTCCAAAACAAGTTCACCCTTACCGCCGCCAAAGAAATCGGCAAAGCAAACCTTGAATTCCTCATTAATTTTATTAAACTGACTAAGGAACTTTTCGCTCATAGAAGCGGTTAAATCTTCAATAATTTTCAAAAGTTCGTTCTTAGATTTTTCAACATCGCCTATCTGCTCTTTAAGGAATGTGTAGCGCTCGCTTACTTCCTTATATTCTTCAATAGCGCCGACATTGATTGAGCCCAAGCCCTTGATAGCAACTTTGATTTCGTGAAGCCTGCGCTTAGCTTCGCTCATATCGTCGATTTGAATATTGAGCGCCTCAGCCTCATGCTTTGTAAGCTCATACTGTTCAAATAGCATATCGTTAAGCTCGTCATATTCTTTTTTCATTGCAAGCTTTCTTTCATCAAGGCGAACGATTGAACCCGAAAGCTTTTCACGGTCTTGGTTTTTAACCTTTTCTTCGCTTCTAAGCTGCGTTGTTCTCTTTTCAAGTTCGTTTCGCTGATTGATTTGCTCGCTTACATCGTTATTAGACTGCTCGGCTTTAACTCTGAGATCATTTGCCTGAGCCTTAATTTCATTAATAGAAATAAGAAGCGTTTTGTTTCTTTCTTCTATCTGAGTAATTTCGTCCTGAATGGTTTTAACTCTGTCCGACTGCGAATTTTTCCTGAAATTGAGTTCTTCAACCGAAAGCTTAGCCGATTCATTATCCTTGGCAAGAGTTACAAGTTCAAGATTAATCTGCTCGCTCTTTGCCCTAAACTCGTCACGCTTTGCGTTGATTTCACTTGCGTTGCCGCTTGTTTTTTCAAGCTCGGTTTCGTTACGCTTAATTTCATTTTCAATTTCTTTTATCTTTTCTTCGCCCGACTCGGCTTCTTTTTCAAATTCTTCTATTCTTGACTTTGAATTATTCTTTTCATCAATAAGAATATTAAGCTGAGAAGAAAGCAAGTCGTATTTTTCAGATACAAGTTTATGCTCGCCCTGCGCCCTGATAAACTCTTCCTTAGCCTGCTGCAAGTCAGCCTCAGCGCCCTGAAGTTCGGCAAGGGCAAAATTAGCTTCTTCCAAAGCAGTTTTATATTTTGTTTTAATATCTTCGCAAGTCTTTTCAAGTTCTTTTGCCTGAGCGTTAAGTTCGTCAATCATATTGCCCCTTGAAAGAATACCTGCGCCCCTTGACTGCGAACCGCCGGTCATTGAACCGCCGGGGTTAATAACCTGACCGTCAACGGTAACAATTTTAAATCGGTTTGAATACCTCTTTGCAATACCGATAGCACAGTCCATATCTTCAACGATAACCACACGACCGAGGAGATTTGAAATAATATTTTTATATTCCGCTTTGCACTCAACAAGGTCACTTGCTATTGCGACAAAGCCGAGGTTATCGTCAAGCCCGCGTTCATCAAGATTTCTCGCTTTAATCGCCGAGATAGGCAAAAATGTTGCCCTGCCGACACGGTTATTTTTAAGATAATAAATTGCGCGCTTAGCGTCCGCTTCATTGCCTACAACAATATTTTGCATTGCCGCACCGAGCGCAACCTCAACTGCAACGCTGTATTCGTTATCAACCGTGATAAGAGAGGAAAGCGGACCGTGAATACCTGAAAGTGCCTTGCTTTGCGCCTGCTTCATAACAGCTTTAACTGCGCCTGAGAAGCCTTCCATATTCTTTTCAAGGTCAAGAAGCATCCTTGCCTTTTGCTGCTTTTGGTTAAACTCGGCATTTGCCTTCTCAAGCTCGGCTTTAAGCTTGTCTGCCTTATCTGTTTTTGTTTGAAGTTTAATTTTATAGCCTTGCATTGAGTTGTTGTTTTCATCAATTCTTGACTGCAAAGCATTTAACTTTTCTTCGCTTTCGCTCTTTTTAGCTTCAATTTCTTCAAGGTCTTTTTTGCCCTGAGCAATAGAATCGTCAACAACGCTCTGCCTTGATTTTATCTGCTCGGCTGAAGTCAATGCCTGAGAACACTTAACTCTGCAATCTGAAAGCTTGAGAGTTAAAGCGGTAATTTTTTGATTAAGTTCAACAGTCAGCTTAGAAAATTCTTCATTAGACGAAAGAAGATTATTCATCTCGTCCGTAACTTCTTTAAGTTCCTGCTTTTTAAGTTCTATATCTTTTTCGCTCTTTGCGATAAATTCATTTTTTTCTTCAATTTGAGCGTCGATTGAAAGGTTTGTATTATCAACATCGCCGATATCGTTTTTAAGCCTTTCAATAGTTTCGTTATTATGATTAAGCGTAGTTTGCAAAACGGAAGCCTCACCGTCTTTGCGAAGTGCTTCCTCCTCATACGCTTTTGAGCCTGCTCTTATCTGCTCGATTTGAGTGTTGATAGAGACAGTTTTTTGAGCAATTTCCTCAATCTCATTTTCAATATCTTTAAGTTCTTTTTCGCAAATGTCATAGGATGCGTTTGCGGCGTCAATTTTATGCTCCTGCTCCCTGAGTTCGCTTGTAAAACGGTTAATTTTATTTACCCAAACACCGATTTCAAGTGTCTTCTTTTCATCCGACAAAGTGATAAACTTTTGTGCCTTTTCGCTCTGCTTTCTAAGAGGTTCAACACGGCTTTCAAGTTCGCCCAAAATGTCAAGAAGCCTAACTAAATTTTCCTGAGCCTGGTCTAAACGGCGGGTGGCGTCTTTTCTTTTGTGGCGGAAAAGTGAAATACCTGCCGCTTCTTCAAAAAGCTCACGCCTGTCCTCATTTTTCTGAGAAATGATAGAGTCGATTTTACCCTGACCAACCATAGAATAGCCGTCCGAGCCAAGACCCGTATCCATAAACAGTTCCCTGATATCCCTTGCTCTAACATTTTCGCCGTCGATTTTATATTCGCTTTCGCCCGAACGATAATATCTTCTTGAAACGGTTACGATTTCGCCCTTGTCCTTTAGCGAACCGTCAGAATTGTCAAGAGTAAGCTGGACCTGAGCAAAGCCGAGCGGCTTGCGGGCGGAAGTACCGCCAAAGATAACATCTTCCATTTTTGAGCCACGAAGCGACTTTGAACTCGTTTCACCCAAAACCCAGCGAACCGCATCTGAAATATTACTTTTGCCCGAACCGTTAGGACCTACAACTGCG
Organism: bacterium; assembly: GCA_963657005.1. Taxonomy (GTDB): domain Bacteria; phylum Bacillota; class Clostridia; order Oscillospirales; family Acutalibacteraceae; genus Eubacterium_R. The sequence goes on from CAVKLC010000002.1 coordinate 62,876, forward strand.
GTTATACCCTTGCCGAAGTTGAGCGCCGTCTTGTCCGGGAAAGACTTAAAGCCTTGTATTTCAAGTGTTTTTAATACCATTATTTTATCTCCAATTCATCAACATCAAGGTCGTTGTTGATAACAATTTTTATATTATATCCTCGCTCAATCAAAAGATAAATGTTTGATTTTTTATTACCCTTCAGCTTTGAAAGCGACTTTGAATTAACTGCCACTTCATAATCAGCCGGTGGAAACGCGAGAATTTTATTAACCAAAATTTTCGATTTAACAAGTTCGCCGAACGAATCGTGAAAACCGCCTGCAAGCATATTTTTCTTAATATCTTCGCTTGAATGAAGACCGAGCCTGATAATCTTAATACCCACATTTTCAAAAAGCGGTACAAGCTTTGCGCAAAGCTCGGCAGAATCTTCGGCATTAAGCGGTTTATACTTTTCTGCCAAATACAATTCGGCTAAATATGTATCTTTAAGCACAACGGCAGGATAAATGCGAACCGTATCGGGCTTTAGCGAAATTATTTTTTCTGCAGTTTCAAGCGCTTTTTGCTCGGTATCTTCATATAAACCTGTCATCATTTGAAGACCGAGTTCAAAACCGTAAGACTTAATTAGCTTTGACGCATTTACCACATCTTCGCTCGTGTGCCCTCTCCTGTTTGCTTCAAGTACTTCGTTGTCCATACTTTGTGCGCCGAGTTCAATACTCGTAACACCGTAAGTTTTTAACAGAGTTAAAATTTCATCATCAATAAAGTCGGGTCTTGTTGAAATGCGAATTCCCTTAATTTCACCTGATTTTATATATTTATAAGCCACCTCTAAAAGAGAGAGCATATATTCTCTTTCAATCGCAGTAAACGAACCGCCGAAAAAAGCTATTTCATAATCATAGCCTTTATGCTTCAAGGCAGTTTGAACTGCTTTGTCAACATCCTCACCGCTTGGCTGAACACTCTTGCCAGTAATTGTTTTTTGGTTGCAAAACGAACACAGGCACGGGCAACCCTTGTGAGGAACAAAAATACTTATATTTCCTTTTTTCATATTATACCCATAAGTTTGAGCGCTTCCTTAGCAGCAGCCTGCTCGGCGCTCTTTTTACTTCTTCCTTCGCCCTTTCCTATAACATTTGAATTAAGATGAACTTCAACTTCAAAAGTCTTATTGTGGTCGGGTCCTTTTTCACCCGTCAAAACATAGTTTACATTTTCGTCCGGGTTTTGCTGAACCACTTCCTGCAAAGTGGTTTTATAATCTTTAAAATTGATATGATGAGTTTCAACGGCAGGCTTTAAAAATGAAAGCACAAATTTTTCAGCGCTTTCCATTCCGCCGTCAAGATATATTGCGGCAATTAGTGCTTCAAATGCATTTTCAAGAATCGACGGTCTGTCGGCGCCGCCGGTATTTGACTCACCCTTGCCTAAAAACAGAGCATCGCCGAGCGAAATTTGCCTTGCAAAATCGGAAAGTGACTGAGTACAAACAAGAGATGAGCGAAGCTTTGACAAATCACCCTCCGGCATATCGGGAAAACGGTGGAAAAGAAAGTTTGCGGAAACGATTGAAAGAACTGCGTCGCCCAAAAATTCCATTCGCTCGTTACATTTAACATTGCCATGCCTTTCGTTTGCAAAAGACGAATGAGTAAGAGCCTCCATAAGAAAATTTCTGTTTTTAAATTTGTATCCTATTTTTTCTTCTAATACTGTCATTACTAAGCCTCTTGTGTAGTTAATTTAAACTCGGATTCCATAGCGGGAATTAAATCGTTATCTATAAACCAAACTGCTTGTTTTATTGCATTTTTAAAAGTTCTTGCGTCAGCTGAACCGTGAGCTTTTATAACCGGCTTTTTAACACCGAGCATAACCGCTCCGCCGTATTCTTTATAGTCAAACTGCGTTTTCATTTCATCAATGCCCGACTTAACACCGAGGTAGGAAAGCTTTGAAATCGGGTTTTTCATAAACGCATTTTTAAACCCATTCATAAGCACCTTGGCAACGCCCTCATACATTTTTAATATAAGATTGCCCGTAAAACCGTCGGCAACAACAACATCAGCGTCGCCAAACGGAATTTGCCTACCCTCAATATTGCCGATAAAATTATACGGCGCATTTTTCATAAGAGCATAAGCTTCCTTGACCGTAGGCGTACCCTTTGTGCTTTCCTCACCATTATTGGCAAGTGCGACCCTCGGGTTTTGAACTTTCATAATCTTATTCATATAAAGGCTGCCCATCTCACCGAACTGATAAAGAAATTCAGCGCGACACTCACTGTTTGCACCGCAGTCCATAAGAAGAAACGGCTTGTCCGCACTCGGCATAACCGAAGCGATTGCAGGGCGCTTGATACCCTTAATTCTTTTTGTTATAAGCGTTGCGCCAACTGTTACACAACCCGTATTGCCTGCGCTTACAAAAGCGTCGCCCTCATTTTCATTAAGAAGCTTAAAGCCGATACCCATTGACGAATCTGCCTTTTCTTTAAGCACGCACTTTGCATCGTCGTGCATAGTTATAACAGAGTTTGAATTTACTGTTTTTATATCATCAAGCGAAATGTTATTGTCACTGCAACACTTATTAATTACATTTTCATCGCCGACAAGTATCGGGGTGATATTGTATTCTTTTTTTGCTAAAAGCGTGCCCTTGATTATTTCAAGGGGTGCATTATCGCCGCCCATAGCATCAATAATTATTCTCTTTTGCTTTGACATAACATTCACCTTTCTTCAAATTTATAATTCTTTCATTTGATTATCAAGACTTTCAAAAGCACGGATGGCAAGAGCCATATAGCGCTCTTTTTTATCTCTAATCTTAGGCTCAATAGCAGGGAGCACACCGAAGTTTGCGCCCATTGGCTGAAAGTTTTTAACGCTATCATCACTGATATAATCGCAAAGAGCACCTATCATAGTAACATAACTTGGCACAAACGAAGGCTTGCCCTCAGCTTTCCTCACTGCATTTATGCCGGCAATAATACCGCTTGACGCACTTTCCATATAACCCTCAACACCTGTAATTTGACCTGCAAAAAATAAATTAGATTTAGTACGCAGGCTGAAATTGCTGTTAAGAAGCGCCGGGGAATTGAGAAACGAATTTCTATGCATAACGCCGTATCGTACAAACTGCGCATTTTCAAGACCGGGAATCATAGTGAAAACCCGTTTTTGCTCGCCAAACTTCAAATTAGTTTGGAAACCAACCAAGTTAAACATAGTACCCTTTGAATTTTCGCGCCTGAGCTGAACGCATGCCCACGGTCTGTGCCCTGTATTTGGGTCAACCAAGCCTACCGGCTTCATAGGACCGAAACGGGGAGCGTCAAGCCCTCTCTTAGCAAGCTTTTCAATCGGCATACATCCCTCATAAACATCAAAATCGTGAACGACTGCGCCCTCGGCATTAACAAGTTCATTTATAAAGTTTTCATACTCAGCCTTATTGAACGGACAGTTGATATAGTCATCATCACCGCCGCGCTCGTACCTTGAAGCACCGAAAGCTTTGCTCATATCAACGCTATCTGCCATAACAATTGGAGCGGCGGCATCATAAAACGAAAGGTATTCGCCGGTTATTTTGCTTATACTTTCAGCAAGTTTACCGTCGGTTAAAGGACCTGTTGCAACGATTGTGATTGTATCATCGTCAAGTTCAAGTTCTTCAACAACTTCATTAATAACTTCAATATTAGGATGAGATTTTATTTTATCGGTAACAGCTTGCGAAAACAAATTTCTGTCAACCGCAAGTGCGCCGCCTGCAGGAACACTCACGCTCCTTGCAATAGGAACGGTGAGCGAACCGAGTCTTGCCATCTCCTCTTTTAAAAGACCTGCCGCACTTTCAACTCTTGAAGCTTTAAGCGAGTTTGAGCAAACAAGTTCGCAAAACAAGTCGGACTTGTGAGCCTCGCTATGCTTTATCGGCTTCATTTCATAAAGCGAAACCTTGTAGCCTTTATTTGCAATTTGCCAAGCGGCTTCAACACCGGCAAGACCGGCACCTATAACTTTAAATTTCATATATTATTCTTCTGTTTTCTTCTTTCTCGGTGCAGGCTTTGTAAAACCGCAACCTTCGGTATCAGGGCAATAAAGCACATTACCCCTGCGTTTAAAGAGTGATTTGCCGCATCTTGGGCAAACCTCGTCGCTCGGCTGGTCCCAAGTCATAAAGTTACAATTAGGATAATTTGAGCAACCGAAGAAAGAAGTACCCTTCTTAGTTTTCTTTTCAATTACATCGCCACCGCATTCAGGGCACTTAGCCTTAGTTCTGAAAATAAGCGGCTTTGTATTTTTACATTCAGGATATCCGGGACAAGCGAGGAACTTGCCGAATCTGCCGACTTTGATAACCATATTTCTGCCGCACTTTTCGCAGATTTCATCGGTTTCTTCTTCTTTAAGCTTAATTTTAACGCCCTGCATTTCCTCTTTAGCTTTTTCAAGCGGTTTTTCAAAATCGTCATAATAAAGACGAATCATCTCTTTATAATTTTTTTCACCGCTGTCAATCTTGTCAAGGTCGGCTTCCATCTTAGATGTATATTTTACATTAACGATATTCGGCATCCTCTCTTTAAGAAGAGAAGTAACAGCTTCACCGAGTTCCGTCGGCACAAACTGCTTGCCCTCACGCTTAACATACTCACGATTTAAAATAGTTGAAGTGATAGTAACATAAGTTGACGGTCTGCCGACGCCGTTTTCCTCAAGCGCTTTTGTAAGCGAAGCTTCGGTATACCTTGCAGGCGGCTGAGTGAAATGCTGATTGCCGAGAATACTCTTGAGTTTAAGTTCATCCCCCTCTTTCATAACCGGGAGAGGAGAAGCTGAGTCGCTCTTTTCATCGTCAACCTTTTCTTCATAAAGCTTTGTAAAGCCGTCAAATTTAACTGTATAACCCGTTGCGGTAAAAATATAATTCTTTGCTTCAATTTCAATTTTCATAGTTTCCTGCAAGCAAGACTCCATTAGAGAAGCAATAAATCTTTCCCAAACAAGCTTATAAATCTTATATTGGTCGGAAGTGAGGTAAGCTTTTACAGATTCAGGCGTTACTTTTGGCATTGAAGGTCTGATAGCTTCGTGACCATCCTGGATATTGCTTTTCGACTTAAAATATCTCGGCTTTTTAGGAAGATACTTTTCGCCGTAAGTTTCGGTAATATATTCGTTACCTGCGGCTCTTGCTTCCTCAGATATACGAAGGGAGTCGGTTCTCATATAAGTGATAAGACCGACAGTGCCGAGATCACCGGCTTCAACACCTTCATAAAGTTCCTGAGCGGCTTTCATAGTTCTCCTTGCCTGGAAAGACAAGCGCCTTGAAGCTTCCTGCTGGAGAGTTGAAGTGATAAACGGAGGAGTAGGGTTCTTCTTCCTGCTACCCTTTTTAACATTTTTTACTGTATATGTTGCATCTTCAAGGTCAGCTAAAACAGCATCGCTCTGCTCTTTATTTTCAATCTTAATCTTCTCACCGTTTTTGCTTGAAAGAGCGGCAGAAAAAACTTTTCTTTCAGGCGGATTGGTAAACTTAGCGTCGATTGACCAGTATTCCTCCGCCTTGAAAGCACGAATTTCATCTTCCCTGTCAACAATAAGTCTAAGCGCAACGGACTGAACACGACCGGCTGAAAGACCTCTCCTAATCTTTTGAGAAATAAACGGCGAAAGTTTATAGCCGATAAGACGGTCAAGGATACGGCGGGCCTGCTGAGCGTCAACAAGGTCGATATCAATCTGCCTCGGTGCCGTCATACCGTTTTTAACACCGTTTTTTGTTATTTCGTTAAATGTAACTCTGTTTTTATCATTAAGGTCAAGACCCAAAAGAGTGGCGAGGTGCCAAGAAATAGCTTCCCCTTCACGATCGGGGTCAGTTGCGAGATAGACATAGTCCGCAGCGTCAGCCTTTTTCTTTAAGTCCTTGACGAAGTTTTCCTTTCCTTTTATTACAGCATATTTAGGTTCAAAATCGTTTGCTATATCAACGCTGAGCCTTGCCGCAGGCAAATCTCTTACATGACCCATAGAAGCTATAACATCATAGCCCCTGCCGAGATAGCCCTTAATATTCTTCGCCTTTGCAGGCGACTCAACAATAACTAATTTAGACATATTTTATTTCCTTTCAGGATAATTTAAACCTCTTACCCGAGGCACTTTCTATCACTTTTATTATTTCAAGATAAGTTAACGCCGAGAGCACTTTTGCAGGCGGAATGTCAACTTTTTCAATTATATCATCAATATTCATATATTTGTCGCTAAGGCAGTCATAAACTTTTTTGTTGTCGCCCGTAAGCTTTAACACCTTAGCTTCAACATCAAGCCTGTGCTGTCTGCCTTGCTCCAAATTATCAAACGAATATTTTTTGTCAACTTTATTATTTTCTACAGTAGGCTTTTCATTAAGCTCTTTACTGCTCTTTTTCTTAACATCGGATAAATCAAGATTTTGCTCTGAACTGTCAAGCATTATTTCAACCGATGACCTCACCTTGGAAAGGTCAATCGTGTCATAATCAGCCGCATAATCTTGAAGTATGCTTATAGGGTCAAGTGCAATTTTTGCACCGTCGGAAATAAGCTTATTAGTCCCTGCAAATTCACTTGCCATAATAGAACTCGGAACTGCGTAAACATCCCTGTTTTGGTTAATAGCCAAATTTGCGGTAATAAGACTTCCGCTTTTAACACCCGCTTCAACAACGACAACGCCGAGCGACAAGCCGCTGATTATTCGATTCCTAAGCGGAAAAGTAATTCTTGTTGCAGGGGTGAACGGTTGAAATTCAGTAACAAGTGCACCGTTTTGAGAAATGACTTTTCTAAGTCCCTCGTTTTGCTTCAAATAATTTGCACCCAAGCCGTTGCCGAGGACCGCCACGGTTTTGCCGCCGGCTGAAATCGCACCCTTATGAGCATATGTATCAATTCCGAGTGCGCCGCCGCTTACTACCAAAGCACCTGCTTCCGTAATACCCTTGCTCAAAATATGGGTTGCTTTAACAGCGTACTCGCTCGCTTTCCTCGTGCCGACAATGCCGATAGCAACGAGATTGTCAATATCCGGCAACTCGCCGCAGGCATAAAGCACTGCGGGTGGGTCGATAATTTGCTTTAACCTGTTTGGATATCGGCTGTCGTCATAATCAATAATCTGCCAATTATTATCGTGGCAGGAAAGTATAACTTCTTCGCTTTGATTTAAGTCGCAGGTAATAAGTTTTTGCACCTGTTTTTCGGTTAAAGAAGTTGACATCCTCCACTCAATCTCACCGGCATTATACAAATCTTTTGCAGATGAAAACTCATCAATAATCTTACTGAGCTTTGCCGAGTAGCCGAGCGCATTTTGAAGCCATATCCAATATTTTGCATTTTTACTCATCTGAGCATCTCCCACATAGTTATTGCCGCCGCCACATTAGCATTAAGACTTTCAGCCCTGCCGAGCATAGGTATTGTTATTTTTTCATCGCAAGCGGCAAAAACTTCGTCGCTTACACCATTTGCTTCGTTACCGATAACGCAAAGCGAAGGAGAAGAAAAATCAATTTGCGTAATCTTTTTTACATTAAAATCAGGCGAAGTGGCATAAGTTTTAATACCGAGTGCTTTTGCTTCATTTATCGTTTTTGCAAGGTCATCGCTTTCATAAACATCTGCCCTTAAAACAGAGCCCATAGAAGCACGAAGCACCTTCGGGTTATACACATCGCAACCGCCGCTGACTATAACGCCGTCAATACCGAGTGCCTCACTCGTCCTAATCACAGTACCGAGGTTGCCGGGGTCCTGAAGATTGTCAAGCGCAATATATTTCTTACCCGATTGAAGATTAATGCTTTTTTCTTTCATTTTGCAAACGGCAAACACACCCTGCGAACTTTTCGTTTCACTGAGCTTTTGAGCAATATCGTTTGAAATAAAAAACGATGAGCGGCTGAGAGCATGCATTTTTGCGGAACTTTCAAAATATTTGCTGTTTGCTTCTTCGGTTATTAAAAATGTTTCAACCTCAAAAGAAGAATTAAGGGCGTCAAAAACCAGCCTTGCCCCCTCAAGAACAAACAAGCCCTGTGCCCTACGCTCCTTGGAAGAGGAAAAGAGTTTTTTAACGCCCTTTATAATTTCATTGTTTTTTCCTGTGATTTTTTCCATACACAACTCCAAGAAAGTGTGCCAATAATTTACATTCGTTTAAAGAAATCACTGACTTAGTATTATTTTAATTTATATTATATTACATTATAAGTAAAAAAATTTCAATACAAAAATTAATTTTTTTTAAAATATATAAAAGCAGGAGCGCATATTTGACATACACGCCCCCGCTTTTGAAAATTCATTTGGTTTTTACTGTCTTAACTTTACTCCAAGAGGAATATACTGTTTTATTGCCTTGCTTTTTGTATGTTCTTACTTTAACATAATAAGTTTTGTTTGACTTAAGGCTTTTAACAGTATTTTTAGACTTAGTAAATTTCTTTGTTTTGGTGGTCTTTTTTGTAAATTTCTTGCTTGTTGAATATTTTACCTGATAGCCTGTTGCATCATTATTTTTAGAATTGCTTAAAGTAAAGCTCTTTTTTTCCGATTTAAGAGTATAAATCTTAGGCGTTTTAAGCTTTTTCTTGCTCTTTGCACTGTCTTTATACGAATAACCGCAAATTTTACAAGTGTGGAGAGTGTAGCCGTCTGCAAAATATGTAGGTGCAACATAGCTTGCGCTAAAATTATGGTCGCACATATCTGAAGTAAAAACCGAAAAAGCGAGCGCATACTCACTTGCAGTATCAACTTTAATCATATATGTGCCGGCTGAAACCGTAGTATCCTTATTTGTTGTTACAGGAACGGTGTTATCGCCCCAAACATAAACTGTTTCATATTTCTTTGAACGGTCCTGACTGTAAAGTTCTGCCTGAGCATTGCCGTAAGAAACAAGGCTTATACGATACTTATTTTCACTCGGTACATTCACCTGATACCAATATCCGTCTTCTTCAACTGTTGACAAACCTGAAACTGCATTGCCGATTTTTAGATTTTGAGGGTTAACATAGCTGTTGCCGCCGAAAGTTGCCGAAAGAGAATATTTGCCCTTGCCCACAACTTTAACAAAATAGTCGCCTGCAACAAGAATTTTATTTTCAATTTCTATTGTTGAAGCGCCGTTAACATCTTTTATAATTTTTGAAAACACTTCATTTTTCTTATCGTTTGAATTGAAAACTTTAACATCAAGATAATCATCTGTTTTCATTTTGAGTTTAAGCTTGCCCTGTGTGTCAAGATGGAAGATATACCAATCATCAGAATTGATAATATGCTTATGGTCAACCTCGTCGCTCCAACTGCCGTCAAGCTTGAGAACCGTAGTAGTTTGCGACGGTGTTTGCGTAATCAAATCTGCCCAAGCAACAGGTGCGATAAATACGCTTGAAACAATCATCATTAAAGCCAATAAAACGCTTAATATTTTCTTCATAATAGTCACTTAACCTTTCAACATTTTTTATGGTATTATATCATCTTTTTATACATTTGTCAAAAATATTTTTATACATTCTCCTTTATTTGACTAAAAAATGAGATTAAAATACAGACCTTTTTTATTGTTGATTTGCAAACAAATTTATTGTATGATATTAATAAGATTTTGATTATAATTCACTATTCTATGTCAGTTATGCATATATATGCATATATTATTTATGATAATGATAAAAACGGTCACACCAAATCAAATGTGACCGTTTTACTTTTTATTGTAAACTGTATTTTATTTTCTTCTGCGTGGGGGTGGCGGCATATCGTTTGGACCTTTGCCGTGCTTTTCCTCGTTTGCCTGCGCTCTTGCCCTGCGCCTTTTTTCTATCTTTTTCTTCTTATTAAGGCTCTTAAAGAAAAAATAAATATAAAGAGCGAAGAGAACAACCAAAACGGCAATAACAATTTTAACAACGGTGAGACCGAAGAATGTTTTTATCGCATTAATTACTTTAAGAAAAGTTGAAAGTTCAACCGTGTTTGCCGCAACGAGCTGAACTGTCGCAACAACTTGGTCACCGTAAATTATATTTGCCTTGCAAACTTTTTGACCCTTTGTAACCGGTGCTTCAAGCGACAACGGTTTATCTTTGAGTTCAACTATTACGGCTGATTTGTCAAGACCTGCCGGAACGATTACATTATAATCTTTTTCGGCAACAAGCTGAACACTGTCAGCGCCCTTGCCGTTTTCAACCGCAACTTCGCCTAAAACTTCATCTTTGCTGACGATAGTAGTATATTTCAAATTGTCAAACGCCCAAGTAAAAAGAGTTTTTGCATCAACGAAAGAGCACTTTGTAAGATAGCTTTGACCCTTGATTTTTTGCTGGGGTGACTTCATAACTATTGCAATGTAGTTATATCCGTCCTTTGAAGCTTTTGTAATAACGCAGTACTCCGCCTCTTCCGTCGAACCGGTTTTTATACCCTGAGCATATTCGTAATAATAAGTTACATAACCCGGATGAAGCATCAAATTTGTATGAGGCAAGGTAAGACCTTTATACTCATATTCCGTTGTGGTTGAATACTTAACAAAGTCAGAATTTTTAAGCGCTTCAAGCGTAATTTTTGACATATCGCGGGCGGTTGTATAGTGATTATCGTCGTGAAGACCCGACGGGTTAGTAAAATTAGTGTTTTCACAGCCGACTTTTTTTACCCAATCGTTCATCATTTGAACAAATTTTTCCTTAGTGCCGCCGATATACTCTGCCAGCACCTCGCAAGCGTCGCATGCAGAGTGAACCATGGTAAGATACAAAAGCGTATCAATACTGATTTCTTCCCCAACTTCAATGCCCGCAACCTGAGCCCCTGTACCGACAGAAGCATCGTAAGCCGTTTGGCTCATCTTCGTTTTAGCACTTACATCCTTAACATTTTCAAGCGTTACCATTGCGGTAACAATTTTTGTAAGCGACGCCGGATAAAGCTTTTCGTCAATATTTTTTTGAGCAACAACGGGGTAAGAATCATCATCAAGATTTATCAGCATATAAGCTTCGGCATAAATCTTTTCATCCGGCTTATAAGTCGCCGCCTGAGAAGTAAAAGGAACGCACACAAATGCGCTTATTAACATTATTAACGATAAAAATATACAAAGTGTTTTTTTCATAGACTTGACACCTTTAAAATTTAATTATATTATATTAATAGTTTAACATCTTTTAAAACTTTTTTAAAGACTATATTTATATTTTTTTGGAGAAAATTATGATTTATATAACCGGCGACACCCACGGTGACATATCGTGCTTTAAAAGCCCAAAATTATCAAAATTGACTGAAAAAGACATACTTATTGTGTGCGGCGATTTCGGTTTTATTTGGAACCCTCGTGACAAAAATGAGAAAAAAAATCTTGAAATATTAAAAAAGAAAAAGTACACCATCTGTTTTGTTGACGGTGCGCACGAAAATTTCGATGTATTAAATTCATACAAGCCATACAGGTGGAAAGGCGGCAACACTCACAAAATTGCCGACAATATTTATCATCTTATGCGCGGCGAAATTTTCACTTTTGAGGGCAAAAGCTTTTTCGTTATGGGCGGCGGCGAAAGTGACGACGCTTATATGAGAGAGGAAAATGTTAGCTGGTGGGAGGACGAGCTTCCGACTGCCGAGGATATGAGAAACGGTGTAAACAACATTAAAGACACCGAGAAAAGCATTAATTACATCTTAACTTACGAACCGCCTACCGTTGCAAAAGATATACTCAAACAGCGTACCAACCGCAACATTATCATAACTCCGCTCAACACTTATCTTCAGGAGCTTATGGAGAATGTTCAGTATATGCACTGGTACTTCGGCTCACTCCACCTCGACCTCAATATCAGCAAAAAAATGACCGCCGTGTTTAACGAAATTATACCTATCGGATAACAAAAAGCCTTGCCAAAACATTGACAAGGAGTAACAGTAATGTTATAATTTAATTGTATTAAGAGGTAATCAAGCGATTGCCCCTTGACTATTATGGTTAAGAAAAACAACCACTGCAAGTTTAGCGGACTTAGTGGTTGTTTTTCTTTGTGTTGATTATGTAGATTATTTTTTCAATAATTGCTATAATCGAAAGTATAATTGATAAAACGATACTAATAATTTTCAGTATGTACATCACAATACATATGCCCCATACGGCATCACTCCTTTCTGTAAAAAACCAGTCAGGAGCAACCACCCAATCGCAAGAAAACAAAAAATGGTTAAAAAATCCTTATTGCAACTTGTAAACAAGCTTTCCTCTTAATACAAATTCATCATATCATAAAAATATATAAACTTCAAGAATAATATAGTTTACTATATAGTAAAAGCAACCACTAAATTTCAAAAACTTTAGTGGTTGTTTTTATTTTTTTTGGTATATTTTTCAAATAAAATTAACATCATCTAATATCATTTTAACAACATCATCAACTGACATATACTTTGAAAGCGATTTTTCGTTATCAAAGCCTAAATAATCTTTTTCTTTATACCAGCGCCTCATATCCTGCTCGGTATAACTGATATCAGCTTTGGTTTGAAATCTTTTAACAGTTTCATCAAACGGTATATCGTAATAGTATGTATAAATATTATCAAAGTTTATTTTAATATAATCAAACAAAGGTTTATACCAACGGGAATTTAAAATGCCTTCAAGAATAATTAGATTGCTATGTTCTTTGCCGAAAATGACCAACTCTTTAAGCAAATCAACAGTTGTACTGTTTTCACCGTCTTTAGTATGCAATATGCCTCGTCTGATAACATCCTGAGAAAGAAGCATACAATCTGAGCCTAAATATTCACACAATTTATTAGCAACAGTTGTTTTTCCGCTGCCAGAATTACCTCTTATTATAATAATTGTATCCGTCATTTTTCAAATTTTCTTTCAATATCTTTTTTACGCAAAAGTAGTAATTGCTTTAAGCAATTTAGTTTTTCATTGTTTGGGTTAATAAATCTAAATGTAGTTTTGCAAACATTACAGTATTCTTTTTCAAATATTTTCTTTGTTGTTCCTCCGCTGCAAGAACCGCATCTTTCACAAATATCAATATGCTTTGTTGCAATTTTCTTGGCAGTTTCATCTAATTTACATTCCTTATACCAAGAGGAATCACTGTCATCCGTCCAAACTGTAAGCGGTGAAAATTTTGCTTCATCACCAACAGCATTAAGCAGAATAAAACATACAAACTCACCATTATATTTAACATAATAATAAGTTTGATTTTTCCAATAGCCGCCTGTCCGTTCAAATGTCATACCGTTTCGTAAACGGAAGGCTGTTCGCCGATTTGGGCTCAAAGCAAGCGAAAAATTGAATAAATGCTGATATGGCTCAGTTGGTAGAGCAGCGCATTCGTAATG
>CAVKLC010000003.1:0-66573 GCA_963657005.1 bacterium
AATTTTCAAAGATTAATCGCTTATGAGAAAATTTATTCAAACACGAAATTTCTTTGGACGAGGGTGCGTTTATGACTGCTTATTCGCAACCTGGCTTTACAAAATATTAATAATATGTTAAAATAAGTCGTTATATTTTTTTGTAACGACTTATTTTTATTTGGAGGGAATTTTATGACAAAAGCCCAAATTTGCATGATGATTTCCATAGTCGTTTATCTTGTTGCTATGGTTATGATTGGCGTAGTTTATTCAAAAAGAACAAAAAATGTAGGCGACTTTTACCTCGGCGGCAGAAAACTCGGTCCGCTCGTTGCGGCAATGAGTGCTGAAGCGTCGGATATGTCGAGCTATCTTCTTATGGGTCTTCCGGGTCTTGCGCTCGCAAGCGGTGTTGCCGAAGTTGGTTGGACTGTTATCGGTCTTGCAGTCGGCACATACCTCAACTGGCTTATAGTTGCAAAGAAGCTTCGTAACTATTCCGCAAAAATCGATGCAATTACAATTCCTGACTATTTTTCAAAACGATATAAAGATAACAGCAGGCTTATAATGGCTGTTGCGGCACTTATGATTATTATTTTCTTCGTGCCTTATACCGCTTCCGGCTTTGCGGCTTGCGGCAAACTTTTCGGCACTCTTTTCGGTGTTGATTATCATATCGCAATGGTTGTTTCTGCAATTATCATTGTGGGTTACACTTCTCTCGGCGGTTTCAATGCCGCTTCAATGACCGACTTTATTCAGTCTATCATTATGACGGTTGCGCTCATTATCGTTCTTGTTTTCGGTATCAGCCAGGCAGGCGGTATGGAGCAGGTTATTGCAAATGCTAAGGCTTTGCCTGGTTATCTCGATTTTTTTAAAGGGTACGACGCGAGCACAAACTCTGCAGGAACTTATAACGCTTTGTCGGTCGTTTCCACTCTCGCTTGGGGTCTTGGCTACTTTGGTATGCCTCATATTCTTTTAAGATTTATGGCTATTGAAAACCCTGATAAAGTTAAGGTTTCAAGAAGGGTTGCTTCTGTTTGGGTAGTTATTTCTATGGCAGTTGCAGTGCTCATCGGTATTGTAGGTATGGCAATGATTAAAGATGGTGCTTTGGCTCAGTTTGACGACAGCGAAACAATTATCATTCAAATCGCAACGCTTCTTTCAAAGGTTGGCATCGTTCCGGCTCTCCTTGCCGGCGTTATCCTTGCAGGTATTCTTGCAAGCACAATGTCCACTGCGGACAGTCAGCTTCTTGCCGCTTCTTCAGCCGCAAGTGAAAATATTATCAGTGGACTTTTCAGAATTAACCTCAGCGAAACTGCTCAGATGATTGTTGCAAGAGTTACACTTATCGCAATCTCGGTTATCGGTGTAATTATTGCTTGGGACTCAAATTCATCTGTATTTGGCATCGTTTCGTTCGCTTGGGCAGGTTTCGGCGCAGTGTTCGGCCCTGTTATGCTCCTCTCTCTTTTCTGGAAAAGGTCAAACAGATACGGCGCTTTTGCCGGTATGATTGTCGGTGGCGTTATGGTATTCGTTTGGAAATATGCTATTGCAAAACTCGGCGGCGCATTTGCAATTTATGAACTTTTACCTGCATTCGTTTGCGGTCTTTTGGTTAATGTTATCGTGTCGCTCATTACTCCAAAGCCTGACAAAGAAATTGTTGACACATTTAATTCACTCAAAAAGAATAAATAAAGTACGGCAGGACTTAGTTCCTGCCAAATTTATTATAAATAATTCTTGACAAAACAAAATTTATATTATATAATTTCTACACCGCATATTATGGGTTACAAGAAATACGCAGTATTCACCTATTGTAGCGAGACTTGAAAAGGAGATTTAACGACTATGTACGCTGTTATTGTTACAGGCGGTAAGCAGTACAAGGTTAGCGAAGGCGATGTACTTTACATCGAAAAGCTTGATGCTCAGGCTGACGAGAAAGTTACATTCGACACAGTTCTTGCTGTTGGCGGCGATAGCTTCAAGGCAGGCAAAGATTGTGTCAAGGCTACTGTTGATGCTACTGTTCTTAAAAACGGCAAGGGTAAGAAGATCACTGTATTTACTTACAAGCCAAAGAAAGACGAAAAACGCAAGAAGGGTCATCGTCAGCCATACACTAAGGTTGAGATTACCAAGATTAATGCGTAATGATTAACATTGAATTTTACAGCGGAATAAACGGACTGTGCGGTTTTGAAGCTACCGGTCACGCTATGAAGGGTGAAAGCGGCGAGGATATCCTTTGTGCTTTCGTTTCAAGTGCTTGCCTTATGGCTGCCAATACTGTTACGGAGATTATCGGTCTTGATTGCGACGCCCAGTCGGACGACGGATATTTAAAGCTGATGATACTTGAAAATTCCGCAAAAGCGCAGGATATCTTAAACGGCTTAAAGCTTCATTTAACCGAGCTTAGCAAAGATTATCCTGAAAACATAAAAGTAATTTATCGGAGGTGTAACAATGCTTAAATTAGATTTACAGCTTTTCGCTCATAAGAAAGGTATGGGTTCTACAAAGAACGGCAGAGATTCAGAATCTAAGCGTCTTGGCGCAAAGAGAGCTGACGGTCAGTTCGTACTTGCAGGCAACATCCTTTACCGTCAGAGAGGAACACACATTCATCCGGGCAATAATGTTGGCATCGGCAAGGACGATACTCTTTTCGCTCTTGTTGACGGCACCGTTAAGTTTGAAAGAATGGGTAAGGACAGAAAGATGGTTTCTGTTTATCCTGTTGAGCAGTAATTTAAGATTTATAAAAAATTATCCCACGGAAAATTCCGTGGGATTTTTTGTTGCGCTTTTTAAGTTTGCGGGCGAATAATATTCACCCCCTACGATATTCTTACAATTTAGACTATATAAATTAGAAAAAACACCGTAGGGGCGAACTTTTATATTTTTACATCATCTCGGCAAGTGTATCCGAAAACTCGGTCGGGTTTTCGAGGTCAAGACCTGCGATAAGTCTTGCAGATGAATAAAGAAGATTTGTATATTTTTTAAGAGTTTCTTCATCTGCGCTCTTGAGTTTTTCAACAATCGGATGCTCTGCGTTAACTTCAAGAACGAGTTGAGCCTTTATGCCCTGATTTGCGCCCGGCATAGAATTAAGCACTTTTTCCATTTCGAGTGAAACATAACCCTCGGCAGAAAGACAAACAGGGTGAGAACCAAGCTTGTTTGAAAGCTTAACTGCGGTAACTTTGCCGTCGAGTGCTTCTTTCATTTTGTCAAGAAGGTCTTTTGCGTCCTCATTTTTCTTTGTCATTGCTTCTTTTTCAGCGTCGGTGCTAAGGTCAAGGTCATCCTTGCAAACATTTACAAAGTGCTTACCGTCATATTCCATAAGCATTTGAATTGCGAATTCATCAACCTCATCTGTAAAGTAGAGCACTTCGTAGCCCTTTGCCTTAACTGCTTCTATCTGTGGCAAAAGCGCAATCTTTTGAGCATTTTCGCCGCAAGCATAGTAAATATCGTTTTGAGAATCAGCCATTCTGTCAACATATTCTTTAAGTGTAGTCGGCTTGTCATCGGCAGATGATTCAAACAAAAGCAAGTCTTTAAGTCCGTCTTTTTCCATACCGTAGTTTGCGTAAACGCCGTATTTAAGCTGCAAACCGAAAGTCTTAAAGAACTTTTCATACTTTTCTCTGTCGTTTTTGAGCATTTTTGTAAGCTCATTTTTAATTTTTTTATCAATAGCCTTAGCTATAATCTTCAACTGGTGGTCGTGCTGAAGCATTTCGCGGCTGATGTTGAGGCTCAAATCGGCACTGTCAACAAGACCTTTAACAAAGCTGAAGTAATCAGGCAAAAGGTCGCCGCACTTGTCCATAATCAAAACGCCATTTGAATAAAGCTGCAAGCCCTTTTCATATTCCTTTGAATAGAAATCGTACGGCGGGTTCTCAGGAATGTAAAGAAGTGCGTCAAATGTAGCCTGTCCCTCAGTCTTGGTGTGGATAACATCGAGCGGGTCGGCATAGTCGTTAAACTTTTGCTTGTAAAACTCGTTGTATTCCTCCGGTTTAATCTCATTTTTATTCTTTCTCCAAAGCGGAACCATTGAGTTAAGAGTTTCCTCTGCAACCTCGGTAACGTATTCGCCCTCTTTGTCAGGGTCAGGAACCTGATGGCTCATTTCCATAACGATTGGGTAACGGATATAGTCCGAATATTTCTTTACAAGTTCGTCAATAGTATACTGCTCAAGGTACCTTGTGTAGTCCTCGTTTCCGCTGTCTTCTTTGACGAAAAGTGTAATCTCGGTGCCTGCATTTTCCTTTTCACATTCTTCAATAGTGTAGCCGTCTGCGCCCTCGCTCACCCACTTGTGAGCAACATCTTCGCCGAACGCTTTTGAAACAACTTCAACCTTGTCCGCAACCATAAACGAAGAATAAAAACCGACGCCGAATTGACCTATTACCGAGATATCCTCAGCCTTTTCATTGTCGGCATTTTCCTTTTTAAAGTTGAACGAACCGCTCTTTGCGATTGTGCCGAGGTTGTTTTCAAGTTCTTCCTCAGTCATACCGATACCGTTATCGCTGATTTTAATAGTTCTGTTTTCTTTGTCGAGGTCGATGTGAATTTTAAAATCTTCCCTTGCAAGCTTAACGCTGTCATCAGTCAATGACTTGAAATAAAGCTTGTCGATAGCATCGCTTGCGTTAGAAATAAGCTCACGCAAAAATATTTCCTTGTGAGTATAAATAGAATTAATCATCATATCAAGCAGCTTTTTTGATTCTGCTTTAAATTGTTTCTTTCTCATATATATCACCTTAGTTCATTAAATTAGCACTCTTGTCTTTTGAGTGCTAATATTATTATAGACTATTTTCGCTTATTGTCAAGGGGTGTAGATGAAAATTTTGTAAATTATAGTTTTTAGGCGAACATCATTCGCCCATATACAATCTGACAAACCGTTAATTATAATATACAAAAAGGAGATGCCGCTTGGCATCTCCCTAAACTTTTAGCCGACAGAATTTGAAATTTCAACAGCCTTATTATAATTAAGTTTATCCGTTATATCAATCGTGTTTTTCTCCTTCTTTTTCATTTCAACCTTGTCATTTACACTTTCAGGTCGTTTGAACGTAGGAACAACCGAGCGAAGCGCCTCACGGGCAATATCGTCGTCACCCGAAGCACAAGCCGTTTTAAGTGTTTGAAGCTTAGTTTCCATTTCCAAAGTTGTGTGCGGTTCGTCACGCTCGATAAAAATCATACTGTTTTCAGTCTTATCAAGTTCTTCCGTTTTAACAAGAAGTTCTTCATAAAGCTTTTCACCAGGGCGAAGACCTGTTTCAACAATTTCAACATTATTTGCGCCGGAAAGCCTAATCATATTTTCCGCAAGGTCAAGAATTTTAACAGGCTGACCCATATCAAGCACAAAAAGTTCGCCGTTATGTGCCATTGCACCCGACTGAAGAACGAGTGAAGCCGCTTCCGGAATTGTCATAAAGTAGCGGATAATTCTTTTATCAGTCAATGTAACAGGTCCACCGCTTGCAATCTGCTTTTTAAACAGAGGTATAACAGAACCTGCACTTCCGAGCACATTGCCAAACCTTGTTGCACTGCACTTAACCTTGCCCTTAGTGCTTTCGCTTTGAACGAGCATTTCGCACATCCTCTTTGTCGCACCCATCACATTTGTCGGGTTAACGGCTTTGTCTGTCGAAACCATCATAAACCTTTCAGTGCCGTATTCTTCGCAAAGTTCAATAAGATTCTTGGTGCCGAAAATATTATTTTCAATCGCTTCAATGCAGTTATGCTCCATAAGCGGCACATGCTTATGAGCGGCGGCATTTATAACAATTTGCGGTCGATACGCTTCAAAAACTCGTTTCATTGCAACTTTGTTTGTTATTGATGCAATTTCGACCTGCAAATCAAGCTCAGCACCGTACTTGATTTTAAGTTCCTGCTGAACATCGTAAACACCGTTTTCATAAATATCAAGAATAACGATTTTCTTAGGCGAAGCCTTGGCAAGCTGACGGCAAAGTTCACTGCCTATCGAGCCACCACCACCGGTGATTAAAACAATTTTATCCTTATAGTAATAATTCATCTTTTCGTCCGACACATCAATCGGCTTTCTGAAAAGCAAATCTTCAATATCAAACTCACGAAGGCGCCTTTTACTGCCTGCCGCCTGCATAGTCAGATAATCGTAAACCTTGATTTTGCAACCGGTTTGCTTGTAATAATTGAAAAGTTCCTGTTTCCTTTGAGCGTCAACGGTAGGAAGCGCAAATACTATTTCCTGCACACCGAAGTCAGCCAAAATGTCAAAAGTGGCTTCATCTGCCGGAAAAACAGGGACAGAATTTATTTCCCTGCCGACTTTTTTCGCATTAATATCAACAAAACAAACAGGAGTATATGCAGCGTTGTTATTATTTTGAAGTTCCTCCATAAGACCTACGCCTGCATCACCCGCGCCGATAATCGCAATTTTTATCTTTTTAAAATCGGCTTTAATTGTTGGGTCAACATGAGCCACGGTAACCAAAAGGAAACGAAGGAATTTGCCCTTTGCGCTCACATCGTCACAACACTTAAAGCAATAGCGGTAAGCCATTCGCATTGCAAGAACCATAAGCGTATCAAAAGTCATTACCGCAATAATTTTTGATATTGAAAATCTTTGAACATTCATCAAATTGCAAATTCCGTATTCAAAACCTATGTAAAGGCACATACTGATTAAATCGGTAACAAGAAGCCTTATGTAACACTGAATTCCGCCGTAGCGCCAAATCTGGTTATATATTTTGCCGAAAAGCCTACAGAAAAACACAAGAAATGCAGAAGCCACAGTATTGATAACAATATCACGAACGCTCATAGACCTTATGCTGTTGTTAAGCAAAAAGAGCATACCGAATGTAGTTAAAAATACGATAGCGTCATACAAAACAAGCGTCCATTTAACTTTAAATAACTGTTTAAACCTCATAAAACAGTACCCCCCCCCGCAAGTTTTTCACCATTTTTGCATCATTTGTTCATTATCTTGGATTACAAGATATATTAACATTCTATGAACATTATACAATTTACGCGCCTTATTGTCAACCTAAACTTGTCAGACAATGCACAGTTTTGCCGCTATTTGTCGAATATTTTACGCACTGCTAATTATTTCCAAGAATGGTAAATTAGTAAGGCTTCCCCTTGAGGGGAAGCTATCAGTTTACTGACTGATAAGGTGGAAAAAGCACGAATATGAATATTCTACACCTCATCCGACGACTGCTTAATATCACTTACTTTTTATATTTTTGCTTTCAATCAAAATTGCCACACCTTGAATTATCACAAGCACAAATACAAAAATCTTCATAGCCATTGCAATAATTTCGAGTGCGCTTGAAATTTGGCGAAATGATGAAAGGAGTTTAATATTATTATAATGTTTCATCTTATCACCTCTCAAGCAAAACTGCGTGAGCAATGCCGGGAATAGAATTGCCCTGCTTACTCGAAGTCGGCGACATAAGAGCACCCGTCGCAACAAACAAAACTTTTTTGAGCAGTCCCTTGTCCATTTGTTTCAAAATATGAGAGCAAAGCACACTTGCCGAGCAACCGCAGCCCGAACCGCCGGAATTTACATCCTGCTTTTTCAAATCATAAATAAGCATACCGCAGTCTTTATGATACCCTTTTAGCTTGATTGCGTGGTCTTTTTCAAGGAGTTCGTAAAGAAGCTGACTGCCCGTGTAACCCAAATCGCCCGTCAAAATCAAGTTGTAATCGTCGACCGCCGTGCCCGTATCTTTCAAAAAATCACTTATAGTCCTCGCTGCGGCAGGTGCCATTGTCAAGGGTAGACTATAAATTTTTCTATCGGCAATATTTTTTATTTTTACACTGACTTTTTATCGTTTTTTGCCGACAGAATATAAAAAATAAAGGCGAACAATGTTCGCCTTTAAAATACTTCTTATAATTTTAATCTATTTTTATTTCCAATTCTTTCAGCACTTGTGCTTCAAACAATGCTTCTTCATTTGAATTTACTATTTGTTTTGCGGTATTAAGAGAATGAGTTCCACGCTTAAAAATCCCATCAAATAATCTGTTTAGAAAAGCAACAGGAATTAATATTTTACACTTTGCAGAATAATGATATGCGTTTTGAAGAACACTGACCGGTGGAAGAATCATTGAAATAATTGCTTTTATTTTCTCTTTTATTCCTACTTTCCCGTCAGCTGAGCGAACCATATAATATGAACCTAAATTATTATTTTTGAAACCAAATGTTCCACCATATAAAAAGCTTTTTTCAAGTAAATTTACACGGTTTTCATCTTTATTAAAATCTACATATTGCCTTACCGGAGTGTCAAACCAAAAACTGCAAAGCGACAAAAGCATTTGACCACACTTTTTGATTCCCGCGTTTTCACACATTTCAATTATTTTATCTTCGTTAAAGTCATTAATTGCACGAATGCACACATCAATATCCATTAACATTCTAATTCCAGCACCAAAACTTTTTAGATGTTTAACAAGATGTAAAATAACATAAAGCAAATTTAAATAATCATCAAGTTTATATTCGTATTCATCATTGGTACACATATCAAAAATATTTTCAAAATATTTTGAATAAACATCAGCACCTTTATGTATTTCAACCATCACATTTTGGATATTAAGCACTAATGTATTCGAAGTCATTTCATCAATGATATAATTGGAGTTTTTGAATGTTTTACAAACTTCTTCGTATTTTTCATCACGAACAATGACATCAATATCACCACTCGTTCTAAGTTCTGGTTGGGGATAAAATTCTTGAAGAACAATACCTTTCGCAAAAATATAATCTATTTTATTATAGCTGAAAAATACTTGCAATATTTCTTTTACTTCAAGTTTATTGCAATATTCACGCAATGTAAGACCAAGACATTGATTTAATATTGATTTAAATCTGTTCTGCGGTTTGTAATTGTCAGATAGCAATTTACTTTCTTGAGCAACAATTGCAGTTACATCATTTATTTTTGCAAGCTTATAAATTTCATTCCAATCATAATTGTGATTTTCAGGTTTGCTTGAATTTAAAAATGATGATATTAAATTTATAAAATCTTTGCTGTTTTTATTCATTTCTTTTACCGTCGTTGTTTATTTCAAACAATCTTTCAAACAAAATACAAACGCCTAACCCAATCGCACATCCAAGAGTATTATGAATTACATCGTCAACCTCTGCATATCCGAGCTTAAAAATAAATTGTGAAAGTTCAATAAAAATGCTCAATCCGCACGAAATCGGAATAATAGTCCATCGCTTTGAATTGAGTTTTTGAATATTAAAACTGCCAAAAAGATAACCGAGAGGATAGAAAAACAACACATTCATTATTGATTCTCTAAGTTTTTCCGGCTGAGTTGTTAAAGCAAGATAATATGAATAGAAAGGAATCAAGTTATATCCGTTTTGTTCATACCTTTGTCTTGAAAAAATGGTGACATACAACACAAGAGCCACATAACATACAAACAATAATTTAACAATATATTTATATATTGTTGTGTTTTTTTGTATCTTTTCGAAAATAGAATACGCCATTGAAAAAACAACTATAATTATTATCGTCAAATACACATCAGAAATATATATATATCGAATTATTTTCATTTTTCCACCTGAATCAAAGCTTTTTTGTCACTTTCTTAACTATTCTTTTAATTGTTTCAAGATAATATTTAAACTCATCTTTTTTAAATGTAAAAAGTACAAAGATAAAATTCGGAATTAACGCCGTACAAAATACCAACAATATGAAATTTACAATCGGCGAAGAAAAAATGCACACATATTTTTTTTATAAAAGCCATAATAACTGTAATTGTTCCGAGTAAAATTATCCTAAAAAAATACTTTACAAAAAAATCTTTCGGTGATACTCCAAATCCTTTCTTAATAACAAGTATCGGATCATACCACAAATTAACGCACAATCTTGAAATAAATGTAGCCGCAAGAACACCGGTTACTCCCCATTTGCAACTCAAAAGTATTGATAAGCACTTTACAAAAGATTCTTTATCACACCCGTTAATTTTGTACTTGAAATTCCATCTGTATGTGGCAGATAAACAATTTCAACGCCATGCGGCTTAAATTGCCTTTCAAATTCATTCCACTGAGGTGTATCCTTCCAGTCTGATCCTACAAACATTTTATCAAAATGATATTTTTCCCAAGCTCCCAACTTATTTTTATCAATTTGAGGTACTACTTTATCCACATATTTTATAGCTGAAACAATTGCACATCTTTCTTCAAAGGAAATAACTGGTGTTTTTCCTTTTTCTTTTTGCACTAATTCATCGGTACTGACCCCAACAATCAAATAATCACATTGTTCTTTTGCTCTCTGTATAATATTCAGATGCCCAATATGAAACATATCGTATACACCTGTCGTATATCCAATTATCTTTTTCATAAACCATTACCTCTTTTGTAATATTTTATGTATTGCTAATTTTAAAAGGTAGCACCTATGATGCTTCCAATTTTGTTCCACTTGCTTACGCATATCCTTCTGAACATTTTGATATTGCCCCCAGTATAATTCCGGCATTATTTTGTTTATTTTCTCCAGACATTTTTTACATAACTCTTTTTCACTTCCATACAGTGGCAATATACCATATAAAAGTCCAGCTCCACACAATACAGTACATTTATATAATTTTTTACAAGCATCTCGCTCAATCCAATCATCTACAATTATAAGTTCAATTTCCTCTAATGATTGAGACACGAATTTATCGCCTTCTTATAGTTTTTTCTGCATTATACGCCGGCATAATTATACTTATTTTACATTTTGACATATAAACTCACATACCCTTTCTGCTGCGTGTCCATCCTCGAAGCTTCCTATTTTGCTCATAAATTCCTCTAATTTTCTTTGATAAACACTATAATCAAATTTTGTAAGTGCATTATTCAATTCTTCCATATTGCTCGTGATTGGAAACGGAAGTTCTTTTATATTAAAATACATTCCTCTTTCTTTTGCCAAATATTCTTCTAAATCCGGAGCATACAGTATACACTTTTTTCCAGCAATTGCCATATCAAACATACAAGAGGAGAAATCTGTAATCAAAATATCTGCCGCCACAATTAATTCTTGCATATCTGAATATTTGCTCATAGGAATTGCACCTTCGGGAACTACAGACGGAGACACATTAGGGTGTAATCGAGCTCCTACAATCCAATCATTGCCTAATATTTCTTTTAATTTTTTAAAATCCATTCCCAAAAAATCTGACGGTTTATTTGAACGAAACGTTGGCGCATATAAAATCAATTTCTTATCCACTGGAATATCATAATATTTGTATACTTTTTTCTTCGTAGATTCTGTATCATAAAAAAGCAAATCACATCGAGGAGTGCCTGTTTCTAAAATTGGTCCCTTGTACCAAAAAGCTCTTTTAAAAATATCTGTACTAAACTTACATCCTGAAAGCACTACATCTATCTTCATAGAATCTCTCTTGCACATATCAATATATTCCTGTGAAAAATGTTCTGCTGCATCACCTTCAATTTTTTTCAGGCGCAACGAACTGTGCCATGTTTGAATATAAATCTGCCCCGATCTTTTTTTCCAATAATATGAATCCGCTGTTCGCATATTGCAAATTACAAATTTTGCAGTATGAAGTTCTTTAAGATATTCTAACGAGAAAAAGTAGACAATTTTTACCTTTTTATCTAACCCTTCTGGAATAATCGAACCCGGTTCAAATACCCATACCAATTCAAATTCTTCAGAATAGTTTTTCAGCAAATATTCTGTGATATATTTAGGACTGCAACCATATTGTTTAAAGCTATTAGCCCAAAATATTATTTTATTTTTTTTAATTGGTAAACATCTACAATATTTTCTGTATATTTCTAAACGTTTTTTTTTGAGTTCATTGATTATATTCATATAGCAACTTCCTAATCCTTACTTTTCATTATTCCTTTAATATTTTTAACAATATTCCACAAATACTTGAACTCTTGTGTACGACAATAAAAAAGAAAAACTAATCCAAATGACACTCCAAACGTTATTATTGCTTTTACAAACAAATATAATAACGATATATTTGGAATCCTATTTGTTATAAAATAACACACTCCACCAATTACTATTACCTGTATTCCTTTTTTTATATAATCTATATAATAGCTTATAGGTGAAACTTGCATTCCGCGTCTAAATACTAAATACGGATCAAGCCAGACATTAGTTGTCAATCTAGCTATAGCCGTACCCCATAATACTCCAGGCAATCCCCAATATTTAGCAAATATAATTGATACAACAAGATTGATAATAGCCGAAATAATAGGTCTCCATTTTCCTTCTACAAATATTCCCATTGTTTGCCTATAATTAAATGGTGCAAATAACATACCTCCAATATATGTATTTACTGCAATAATCAATGAAACCGATAACGGTAATACATAATCTTCTCCTATCCAAATATGAATAAATGGTGTCATGCAAATAAATAAGCATATGGAGCAAACTGAATAAAACCAAAAAGTCGCCAAATTAATCACATTGAAAATGAATATCTTTTTTTCATTTGATTCTTTTGCATTCAGGTTTCCAATGCTAGCTGTCAAATTATTAAAAATCGTAGATAAAAACCCAGTTACTGATGTTTGCAATAATAAATAATTTGAATAAAGTCCCACTGTTACAACCCCTACAAACGAGGAAATAATAATATTATCTGTTGAATTTAATGAAATAGTACCTATTTTATATAAAATAAGTGCTTTGATATTTTCTTTTATTTGTGTCAATTCATTTTTCTCAAGAGGTTTAACATTTTTTTTCTTTAAAAATGGAAATTCTTTACTCGAATATATATACGTTATAATATTTTGTACAACTCCAAATGCAATTTGTATTCCCAAATATAAAAAATAATTTTTGAATCTAACCAGGCAAATAATTTGTATTATCGCCATTACTATATTGCTTCCAAAAGATATTACATTTATAATATAATTCTTTTGATTTGCTGTAACAAAAGTCCCTCTATAAGAAAATAAGTATGTTGATGCAGAATTAAATACATACATCAAATAAATAATTCGAATATTTGGAATAGAATTAATATCTTTTATAATATACGGTAAAAAAGGCAGTATGAGTAACCCCAACGTCAACACTACCACAAATAACACATGATAGATTTTAGAATACAATCTCATTAATGAGCATATTTTTTCTTCATCTTTTTCCGCAATTGGTTTATATAAACTAAATACTATTGCCTGTCCAACCCCAAGTTCAGCAAAGGAAAGGACAGTAAGAATATTAGAAAATAATCCACTTACACCCAAATAAGTCGATCCTAAAACATTAATAAATACTGTTCTTGTAACGAATCCCGTAATTGTCAAAATTAATTGACCTACAAGTCCTGTCATAATATTATTTAACGAATTTTTAATCCTCAATATTTTTTTCCTCTTTCTTTTTTAACACATATCAAATACTGCCTATTTGTACTGGATTCATTGAACAAATAATAAGTTACTATTTCCAAACTAGAGAACTCTCTAAAATCATTCTCAATTAAAAGCTTACTTTAATGAATTTATACACAGTTTCTACGTATCTTATTTTACTGTTTTATATATACTATATAAATTAATACAAGAATAATTAATACACATAAGTTTAAAAATAATATAAAACTTCCCTGAAAGTGCTTTACTTTTGCTTATTTCTTTTTTATATTTTAGAAAATTCTCCCTAATTACTTTCAGCGCTTCTATATCACCTATTTTCTTTGCTTCTTGGTATAAAGAAAGAATAATTTGGAAAAGTCTACTATATTCCTGTGCTACCAAATCTATATATCCAAGCTTTTGTAACACTTTTACTCTTTCTTCACTTACAGTAAAACTTTCTAGTTTTCTTTCATTAAATTTACTGTGAATAATACTTCCTTCACGCATTACATAATAGTACAATTTGTCTGGAATATATGTCACTTTCAAGTTTTTTTGAAATGCCTGCGTACACCACATTTCATCTTCATGACGAATAGAAATATATGGTATTTTTAACATCAAATCTTTTCGAAGCAATTTTGTAGCTCCAGATGCTGCTACCCCACCAAGAAGATATAAATTTTCGAACAGATCTTTTGGTGTACTCGCTTGATAAATTTCTCCCATTACTTTATCTTCGCTTGGTTCCTGTCCCTCTTTTATTTCTTGATATTGATACTGTATAATATCTGATGGATATTCATTCATAACTGCAAAAACTCTTTCGACTGCATTACTTTTAAGATAATCATCCCCATCTAAATACATAACGTATCTACTTGATGCCTCTTTAGTTCCTGCATTCCGCGCAGATGATAGACCGCCATTTTTTTTATGTATTACTTTTATTCGATTATCCATTTTTAAATATTGATCACAAATATTACTACTACCATCGGTTGATCCATCATCTACAAGAATTATTTCAATATCAGATTCTGTTTGATTAATTGCTGATTCAATCGTTTTCCTAATGTATTTTTCAACATTATAAACTGGAATAATAATTGACACCTTTGACATAATCCGCTCCCCTAATACTATTTTTCATAAAACAATTTTCTTCATATATAACAAACTATAAAAACAATCTATGATACATTACTTTTATTCTCATACTCGCTATAAATAATCCCTCTTTTACTGCATATAAGTATACTTCTCTTCTATCGTTTTTATTTAGTACAGAATTATTTAATGCATAAATAACAGCTAAATCGAATATTTTCATAAGCTTTTTCTGATCAAAATATCTATTTTTTTTATTGTGTAGTCGAATATGATTAAGGCAATCAACAAATGTTTTTAGCCCCTCTTCTGTATAAGACTCATATTCTCCCAAACAATACTTCATGAACATCTTTTTTTCTTCTTTTGTTCCATCAAATCCTATATCTTCAAAACGTATTTCCATTAATTTATTCATCATTTCATAATATTGTTCATCTTTCTTTTTTGTAATTTGCTCTCCATGTATTCGATATTTCAGCAATACTTCTGGCAAAGTTGCTATATTACTGACTTTTGCCACATTCCACCATAAATAATAATCTTCTGCCCCAGGAAATTTTAAATCATATTCCAACTTATTTTGTTGAAGCACTGTTTTTCTCATCATTACAGTTGGATGTGCTACACATGAATTAAAAATCAATTCTGCTTTAAGCTGTTTTGAATCCGTAGTATATAAACATTTTTGTTCTTCAATTTCCTCTCCAAATATACAAATTCCTGTTCCTAATACTCCTACATTCTTATTTTCATCCAAATACTTAACCTGTTTTTCAAAGCGTGTATCTATAGCAATGTCATCTGCATCCATTCTTGCAATATATTCTCCAGTTGCGTAATCTAAGCCTCTATTTAAAGTAATCACTATTCCTGAATTTTTTTCATTTTCTAAATAAACAATTCTATCATCTTGAAATGATAAAATTATATTTTTGGTATTATCCACAGAGCCATCATTAATTATAATAAACTCATAGTCTGTATATGTTTGACTTAATATACTTTCTATAGCTTTCCTTATATATTTTTCCGCATTATATGCCGGCATTATTACACTAACTTTTGGCATAATATTACTCTCACTTTCTATGTTTTATCTTCTATATTTTAAATTTGCCATTTTTGCATAACCGATTAACAACAAATATTTTCTTTCTAATATCCATCGACCTTTCCTATCAGCCAATCCACACACTTCAATAGCAGTTCTTAGTTGTTTATCATTACAAAGATCTATTATTTTTTTTCTTCTTTCTTTCTTAGATAAAGTCGAAGCTTTATAATAATAATTACATATGGAGCTATAAGCCCCCAATATTAGCTGCTTTAAATAAGCTGTTTGCAATTGTTGGTTATTCTCCCAAGCTTTCTTAATTGCTACACTTGTATTATCAGCAGCCTTTTTACATGCCTCAAAATAATCTTCATGGAATCTATGTACAGCACTCTTTTTGTTCACATACCGATTGTAATACGCTTTTTTTATATAAGCAATTTGATTGGCCTGGCCAAATGCATATATATTAAATATTCTATCTTCTGAAAATTTTACACCAACCGAAAATTGAAGTTGTTCATTTTTCGTGTTCAGTTTGGCGTTATATCTATTATTCTTATAAATACAACGCCAAACTGAACCAGCCATCTCTAATAATAAATTCGGTGTAAAATCATCTTTTTTCAAAATTTGACTTGTCTTCAACTGCGTTATTGTATCTGGTTGCTTTATGCCATTAGAATACACAGTCATCGCATCACACATAACAACATCCGACTTCGTTTTTTCAGCTTCATATAAAAGATTTTCATACATATCCGGATCTATCCAATCATCCGAATCTACAAAGCCTATATATTCACCTTCTGCATTATCAATTCCTCTATTTCTAGCCACGCTTACGCCAGCATTATCCTGATGAATAACTTTTATTCGTTCATCTTTTTTTTCATATTCTTTACAAATTGCTAAACTATTATCTTTTGATCCATCATCAATTAAAATAATTTGCAAATCTTTCAATGTTTGATTTATTATAGAATCTATAGCTTTACAAATTTCATTTTCAGCGTTATATACTGGTATAATAATACTAATTTTAGGCATTTTTATCCATTCCTTATTTATCCATTTAAAACAATTACTGTATTTATCCGTCCCAGCAGCAATCCCATTATCACAAATAAAATAGGGTTTGCTTGCGGTTGTATAATTCCCAATTCAACAGACTGTTGTAACCATACAATTACAAATGCCACTAAAATAGTAAATACCCTATAGTCTTCAATGAATTCACAACCATAGATCCAACACTTTTTTATAAATGTTAAAAATATGCCATATCCAACTATTCCTGCACCAGAAAGTGCCGTCATAGCACTATTATGCCAATTTCCGGCTAAAGTCCCAGTTCCAAATATCGGGCTATTCAAAAAATTTATACAAGCATTGTACCATATTGTATCTCTCCCATTAAAAATAGGTTTCTGAAATGTTTTATAACTCCAAATATTAAGCGGTTCAATAAATGCCTTATCTTTAATTGCTACGACCAATAACGCTATAAGTAATGGCAATATAAGCAATATTCCTATTTTTTTCTTTTCTAAAACTTTTTTTAACGGTACTATTCCAATAATACTAAGAACTAATAGTATTGAAAATAAAATAGAACTTCTAGAATCCAATGCACTTAACAAATAAAAATAATAAAATGAATATGCTAAAAATACTAATTTCCTAATTATTCCATATTCCTCTAGTACTCCTGCACAAAAAACAGTATAACTAAAAAAACCTATCATTGATATACTATTTCCATCCCAGCCAGATAAAATTCCAGTATAGTTTGCGACCATAAGGGTTCCAACCCCAAATACACCATAAATTGTACCGATAAGTTTTAAATCTTTCTTAGAAACTTTATTAGTTGAGTAAATATATACAATCAAATACAGCCATAAATAGCTAAAATACGTTTGACCATTTTTAATATAAGCTACCATATTACAAACTAACAAGCCCAATAATGCAATTACACTACCTTTTGACAGATATAACGATTTTCTTCTTAAAAAAACTATTATCGCTATACCCACTACGAATATTTCTGTCTTTCCATATATGTTGTACGCCATGCCTATTCCAGAACCATAACTTAATCCAACAATCCATAGAAAAAT
The DNA here is from genome assembly GCA_963657005.1 of bacterium. Lineage (GTDB taxonomy): Bacteria > Bacillota > Clostridia > Oscillospirales > Acutalibacteraceae > Eubacterium_R. The sequence goes on from CAVKLC010000003.1 coordinate 17,870, forward strand.
CGAAAATAATATTAGTTTTAAATTAGTTGTTTTCTCTTCTATGTATTCATTCATTTAACTTTCTCTCCGATAATATTCATACACCAAATACATTGCAATACCAAATGGAATCGCAGCTATTATTATTCCCTTATTTTTTCCTTTATATTTTCCTTCCTTACATTTCGATAATAATGTAAATGCTACATATCTATATGCACTTTGAAATCGAAATTTAAATGCACATGGGAAATCAATTCTTTCAGCATAAAACCATTTCATCGCAAGTGAATTTTTTATCATTAAATTTCTAAAGTCAGACGAATACCCTTCTTCTAAATATTCACAGCAGCATAACACTTTGGGCAATATAACACATTTATACTTTTCATCAAATCGATCATATAAATACGTTTCCGGGAAAAATTTTATATTTTGCGGTTCAGGTATTTTTATAAATTTAATTAAGCTCGTTTTATAAATAAGCGTTCTATCACCAGATGATTTTCTAATATTTATTAAATCAAATAACGTTGTCTCTGATAAGTTTTCAGGGAATTTATCTCCTATAATTTTATTACTCGGGTACTCTTTTTTATATGCAATAACACCATTTGGCTTATACTTTTTCAAAAATTCCAATATATCTTCAATTGCATTTTTCTCTAAAAAGTCATCCGAGTCTACACACAAAAAATATTCTCCCTTTGAATTTTGAATTCCAACATTCATTGCAGTATGTTTTCCACCATTTATCTTTTTGATGTATCTAATCTGCACTTTTTTTTCTACAATATATTCTTCAATTAATTTTTTTGTACCATCAGTCGAACCATCATCAATTATTAACCATTCTACCTCTTCTGTGTTTTTTTGTTCTACTATACTTTTATATAAGCGAGGCAATGTTTTTTCTCTATTAAATGTAGGAGTAAAAATTGTCAGTTTTATTTGTTTATCCAAAATATACCTCTTCTATTTTTTTAATCCAATTATCAATGGAATATCTTTTTCTTACTTCTTTACCTGTTTTACTTAGCAACTCATCATCTATCTCATAATTATTTTCTATAAAATATATCATACGTCTTGCCAATTCTTCAGCATTTTCATTTTCAAATTTAAAAACCGTTTCATATTTACTTGCCCAACTATTTCCAGGAATATCACTAATTATAACAGGTTTTCCTAATGACAAAGCTTCAAGCAACGCATATGAAAAACATTCTCTACGACTCGTTGATAAAAATACTTTTGTTGAATCATACAAAGTTACAATTTCTTCTGTAGGCTCTATGAGATATAATTTGCTCTTTACATCGGAATAATTCATATTTATCCATTCCCATGTATCGTGATACCCTACTATGCCAACAAGAAATTCTTTATTTTGACTTTTCAAAATTCTACAAGCATCTAATAAAATATCAAGACCTTTGATATAATAAAATCCACCGAATACTAAGAAATCATAACAAACTGTGCTTTTTTTCGTTTGCTTTAAACGTGTTAAATCAATACAATTTTCTGCCAGTCTAATATTCCTTTCTGGGAATCCTAGCTTAACAACATAATTCGCGTAATACTCATTTGGAGAAACAAGTAAAATGTTTTTGCTCAACATACGATATTGTAATCTATTTATAATTCGATGAACATAATCTAAATTTTCATCAAACGAATCATGCAAATGCCAAACAATGCGTTGTTTTTTTTTTGCAGCAAGCGACACTAACATATCATACAATTCAAAATGTGAATGAACTATATCCATATTTTTCATTGCACATCTTATCTTCAAAAATGTTTTAACTGAAAAACGATTAATTCCACAATAAAAAACTCGATGTTCTTTCTCTATGTCCTTACACCATTTATATTTTCGAGCACTTTCAGGAAATAAGTATGACACATTATGCCCCTTTTTTTTCAAATCTTCTTCCAATGCCATTAATGACGCAATAAAATTTCCTCCATATTTTGCAGCATATGCACAAACTTGCAGAATATTCATTTTCTTAATCTCCTTTATTTCTAAAAAGTATCTTTAAATAAATTTACACTTTTAACTTTCATACACACCAAAAACAAAAGGTATATTCTATCAATAATATTATGAAATTATCCCTTTATGTTCTTCAATTTTATATGCTGCTACTCTAAGTTGAATTTTATCATAAAAAACTCCGTCTACTCTCTACTACAATTTAATTTTTCCCTGTTATTTTTACCCTGATTTCATATTTTACTTTTTTTAATGTCCGATACATATTCACCATTTTACAATAAATACTTGGCGATATAAAAAACAATTTCGTTTTCCATCCTGGATAAAAACACATCACATCTGCCTTATCTTCTTTTATCGTGTTTTTTAATTCATCTAATTTTTTCTTGCAATCATTTGTCTCTTTATTTAACATCCAATATTCATAATAACCATTTATTAAACTTCCATAATACATGCCATTTATATGGGCCATTATCTTTTCTTCACAAGCTACGTTATCAAAAAACAATTTTAGTCTTTTTCTTGCTTCAATTGACGAATCTATTTTTAAAACTGATCTTTTCATACCGCTAGTCGAATCTGTTCCCAAATGAATATTATAAACATATATATCTTTCTCGTATTTAACAATCTTGTTTGCATAATAAAATATCCTAGGTGTAAATTCTAAGTCCTCATTAATATAACCTTCCATAAAACTAAATTTCTTTACAAATTCAGCTTTATAAAGTTTATTCCATACCATAATAGCTAATCCACCAAACATTTGAGGACCAAAAAACAATTCATTCAAAGCCTCTATATTAGTATACTCTTTTGTAGTGCATGAATTAGAACCAATCAACATCTTATTTTCAGTTTTCCATGGTCTATATATTTTATACCCACCCTCTATGACATCAGCATCTGTATTCGTCGCTACATTTATTAATGTTTCATACGCATCATTTTCAATGTAATCATCACTATCAAGGAAAGTTATATATTCACCTTTTGCTATTTTTATTCCAGCATTTCTTGCTGAAGACAGTCCACCATTCTCTTTATGTATAACTCTTATTCGGCTATCTTTTTGAGCATACTCATCACAAATCATGCCACATTGATCTGGTGAACCATCATCCACAAGTACTATTTCTAAATCTGTGTATGTCTGATTCAATACACTTTCTATACACCTTCTTAAATACTTTTCAACTTTATATACTGGAACTATTACACTTAACATACTATCTTTCCTCTCTAGCAGTCATAAGTATCCATTTGGGATTACTTCATATTCCCAAATTATTTCTTTAACCGTTTTATAAAATCAACACCAAATACTCTATGAAAAGGTTTACTTACTATCAAACGCATTTTTTGATATACTGATAAGCAGCTTCCCATATACCAATGAATTGACACCGTATTCTTAGTTTTGTTCAAATACCCTGTTGTACTTTCATAAGGATTAAAGTATTCTTTTGGATATACGGTCCCCCATGATAATTTTTGATAACTTCCATCTTGTTTCAATCCTAATTTTACTAATGCTGCTGTATTTAACGCCGGACACATAATTACCCCATGCTTTCCATCTAACAATTGGTCATATTCTTTAAGCATTGCCTGTAATGCTTGTCCACCAGCAACTGAACCAAAGGCCAACCCACTATTAATATCGGCATTTTTTGGATTTGAAGCATTCGCTTCGCCTGTTTCAAATCCAAAAAATGCCTGAACATTCAACAAGAAATCAATATTTCTAATAACTTCAACATCCGTATCAAAATAAATTCCACCATTCTGATATACAACCAATAATCTCACATAATCACTCAAAAATGCATATTTTTTATTTTCATAGCACCATTGAGTATAAGCATTTGTTTTTATATCAAAATTATCTTCGTTCCATTCAATCAATTCGTAATCCGGACAATATTTCTTCCAACTATCTATGCATTTTTTCGCTAATTTAGGCTTTTCACCTCTTCCAAACCAACAATAATGAATTTTTTTTGGTATCATATTTTATCTCTTTCTTTCGTTAATTCATCTTTTGTCTATGCAAATAATTGTATAATGGTGTCGGCAATATTCCAACCACTATTGGTCTTAATGAATATAAATACATTCTTTTAGATAGTCCAAAAGTACTCACCGCCAGTCTTGACATGTATGCTTCGTTTAGCCTAAATCTAAATTTTCTACGCTTGGTAGCATTCTGATCATCTCGCATTTTATAAAGCGGTTCTTCCAAGTTCTTTCCGTATCTCCCTGTTGCATATATCTTAATCCATAGATGCCAATCTTCAACTCTTAATAATTTTTTTCCAACACTATAGCCCTTTACAGCTTTCATAGCTTCCGTTTTTATCAAGCATGTTGCATGCGAATGAACTGTTCCATAAACCAAGTCTTTTCCTTCCGGATATATCTTATTGCGCTTTGCAATTCCCCATTCTCCATTTTCGTCAAAATGAATCATTGAACATCCAACAACTGATAAATTAGGTTCCTTTTCAAATTCCTTCATTTCTTTTTCAAAGCGTGTTGGTAATGATACATCATCAGCATCCATACGTCCTATATATTCTCCTGACGCTCTTTTTAAACAGTCATTTAATGTTTTATTTAGTCCTTTATTTATTCTATGTTTAATCAGTTTAATCTTATATTCTGGATGATCGCATATATATTTTTGTGCAATCTCATATGTTTGATCCGTTGAACCATCATCACACATGATAAGTTCCCAATCTTTATATGTTTGATTAGCTATGGATTCCAATGCTTCTATCAATGTATCAGAACAGTTATATATTCCCATAATAATCGAAATCATTTTTTTAATTTCTCCTTCTTGCTTTTTTCAACAAAGCTTCTCTATCCTTAAGAATATGTTTAAACAAATTAGTTTGTTCATAGTTTTCTTTAACATTTTCATACCCTCTCTGCCCCAATTTTTTTGCAAGTTCAGGATCTGAATAAAGTCTTAAAATTGCATTTTTTAATTCCTTAATATCCTTCTTCTCAATAATAAGTCCATTCTCACCATTATGAATCGCATCGGTCGGACCTGGTATATTTGTACAAATCACAGCTACCCCCATTGCTCCTGCCTCTACAACAGTAAGTCCAAAACCTTCTCTATAACTTGGCATCACATAACAATCCATAGCTGCTACATATTTCTGAGGTTCAGTTGTAGTTCCACAATAAATCACATGAGAATTTTTCTTTGACCATTCGTACAGTTTTGCATGAACAGACTCTTCTTTTTCTATACCACCGATCATCAATACATAAATATTTTCATGTGATTTTAATATACTTTTTGTTGCTGCTAATAATTCATTAATCCCCTTATCCCCTGTAATTCTTCCAATAAATCCATATACAAATGCATCCTTTGGAATGTTATACTTTTCTCGAATCTCGTTCCTATACAGTTCCTTTTGGGATATATCAAATTTTTTTAAAGAAACTCCGCTGGCACTTCCTCTATGTACAACAGATCCTTTTTTTATTGGATATATTTTCTCTTTGTGACAAAAGTGTAAATTCCCCTTGCTGTCAGGTTCTATCCACGTAGACAATTTACATACAAATTTTTCTTCGCTTTTAAATATTTTTCTTTTTATCCCACTAAATCCAACATACGCTAATCCCCACTGACAATATAAACGTACTGGTACTCTAGCAAGCCATCCAGCAATAGATGCATACAATGATGCATTTGGAGTAGAATATTGAATTAAATCAAATTTATTTTCATTAAAAATTTTCCACAATTGAGCACAAGCATGTATACCACCAATGCTAATACCTCTTTCCATTTTAACTGGGATATAATGTATATAATCCGGGAGACTTTTTTCAAATTCTTCGTCATAATCACAAATAAAAGTAATATCCCAATCATTATGATTATGAATATACTTCGCACTTTCTAACACAAAAGCATTTAAAGTAATTGGCACTGTTGTTATATAACAAATCTTTTTCATCACATTTTCCTTGCCGGCACACCGATATATGTACCACTTTCCAATATATCTTTAACAACAACTGCTCCTGCACCTATTGTACAATTTGGAGCAATATTAATATTATTTTTAACGCAAGCACCAACGCCGATATGAGTCATATCACCAACAGTTACAGTTCCTGCAAGCGTCGCATTTGGCGACAAATGAACATAGTCACTGATATAATTATCATGTTCAACTATTGCACCTGTATTAATAATACAGTGCTTTCCTATTTTAGCACTTGAATTTATAACTGCATTTGCCATAACAACAGTTCCTTCGCCGATTTCAACATCAAGTGAAGAAACAACAGCATTTGGATGAATTGCTGTATACCAATTCACTTGCAAATCATTTGCTATTCTTTTCCTTATATTTGGAGTACCAATAGCAATTATAAATTCGCAATTTTCAAACATTATATAATCTTCAATTATTCCTAAAACTTCAATGCCTGCAACAAGATTTCCTTTGCTGACTCCGTCATCAAGAAACCCGACAACTTTGTCACCGGATTTAATGATTATATCGGCTATTACTTTTCCGTGACCACTTGCACCGATAACAATAACATTTTTAGACATTTACAACATCCTCATCATTGCCCATAAATTCTTCCATAGTTGCACTTGTTTCTGAACTTATTCCATCTCGTTTAAGAACGTTTATCACCGTCATAAACAAAATTTTGACATCCATAAAAAACGAATAATTGTCAACATAATCAACATCAAGATTAAACTTTTCCTGCCAGCTTATTGCATTTCTGCCGTTAACCTGTGCCCAACCTGATAAACCCGGTCTAACCTCGTGACGTCTGTGCTGATGTTCGTTATACCTTGGTAAATACCTTACTAAAAGTGGTCTTGGACCTATAACCGACATGTCACCTTTAAGAATATTAAACAATTCAGGCAGTTCATCAATACTTGTTGAACGAAGGAATTTCCCAAATTTTGTGAGTCTTACCTCATCAGGCAAAAGCTTGCCGTTTTCATCCTTCTCATCTGTCATCGTTCTAAACTTCATCAAGATGAATATTTTTTCATCTTTACCAGGTCGTTCCTGTTTAAATAACACCGGACTTCCGAGTTTTATTCTTACAAGAATTGCCATTACTAAAAGCATTGGAGACAAAACAATTATAGCTAAAAGTGAAGAAAAAACATCAAAAAATCTTTTCACATACTTATACATTTTTTCTCCCATTATTCAAAACATTTCTTAACAGTTTCAATTACTCTATCCTGCTGCTCAGGAGTCATTTTATTATCACTCGGAAGGCAAAGGCCACGGCTGAAAATATCCATACCTACATCCAAAGCGTCACCTGCAATATAAGCATTCGTTCTTGCTCGACCATTACCGTCCTTAGTTACAAAACCGTTCATCCTATAAATCGGTTGCATATGCATAGGTTTCCAAATAGGTCTGCCTTCTGCGTTAACCTTAGCAAGCTCGTCGAGAATTTCCTGTGGACAAGTTTTTCCTTTTTCACTGTTGTAGCAATAATCTTTTTCACCACGAACCTGCTTACACATTGCATCCTTATCAATAATTAAACACGAAAGCCAAAAGTTTGGCTCACTATTGACTTCGTCATAAGGATTCATTGAAACCGGAAGATCCTTAAAAGCCTCTTTATATCTATTATAAATTGCCTTTTTCTGGGCGATGTGTTCTTCAAGATAAGGAATTTGACCGCGGACAACACCTGCAATTACATTACTCATTCTGTAATTATAACCAAGTTCTTCATGCTGATACCACGGTGCATTTTCTCTTGACTGAGTAGACCATTTACGAACCTTATTAGCAGCCTCTTCACTATCTGTCAAAAGCATTCCTCCGCTTGAACCCGTAATAATTTTATTACCGTTAAAGCTGATACAATTAAATTTACCGAATGTACCTGTCTGATGACCTTTATATGTAGCACCAAGTGATTCAGCAGCGTCTTCAACAATCGTTGCACCGTGCTTATCACAAACAGCCTTGAGTTCATCAATCTTACCTGGTGTACCGTAAAGATGAGCTATAACCACAACTTTAACTTCCGGATATAGTTCAAAAGCTTTTTCAAGTGCAACAGGGTCCATATTCCAAGTGTCATACTCAGTATCAATAAACACAGGCTTGCCACCTTCATAAACAACAGGATTAACTGTTGCATCAAAAGTCATATCGGAGCAAAAAACCTTGTCACCATGCTTAACACCGACAAGCTTAATTGCGAGATGAAGTGCAGCAGTACCCGCTGAAAGTGCAACTGCATACTTGCAAGCGACTTTTTTGCAGATTTGCTTTTCAATTTCATTAATGTTAGCACCTACTGTTGACATCCAGTTAGTGTCATATGCTTCTTTCATATATTTAAGCTCGTCACTGTGCATAGTCGGTGATGAAAGCCAAATCTTGTCGTAAGACATCTAATATCCTCCAAAGCTTAAATTGCGTTTTCTATATTCATTTCCATTGATTCTTCTGCGGTCTTATTAACTTCCTCCGGGTGTTTGAAAGTCGGCACAACCGAACGAAGTGCTTCTCTTGCCAAGTCATTATTATTAGAATCAACTGCATTTTCAAGGACAATAAGCTTCTTTTCCACTTCCTCGTAAGCAAGCGGTCTTTCTCTTTCAACAAAAATCAAATCATTATCTGTCGTGTCAAGTTCTTCCGTTTTAACAAGAAGCTCCTCATATAATTTTTCACCGGGTCTTAAGCCTGTTTCAACAATCTCAATATCGTGAGCACCCGAAAGGTTAATCATATTTTTCGCAAGGTCATAAATCTTAATCGGATGACCCATATCGAGAACGAAAATTTCGCCGTTTTTAGCTATCGCGCCGGACTGAAGCACAAGCTGAGAAGCCTCGGGAATAGTCATAAAGTAGCGATTGATTCTCTTATCTGTAAGCGTTACCGGACCTCCTGCCGCAATTTGCCTTTTGAATAACGGAATTACCGAGCCTGCCGAGCCGAGGACATTGCCGAATCTAGTGCAAGAGCACTTAACCTTGCCCCTTGTACTATAGCTTTGAACTATCATTTCGCACATACGCTTGGTTGCGCCCATAACGTTTGTCGGGTTAACAGCCTTATCGGTTGAAACCATCATAAATCTTTCAACGCCGTATTCTTCGCAAAGTTCAAGAACTTTTTTCGTTCCGAATACATTATTTTTAATCGCCTCAACGCAGTTATGCTCCATAAGCGGAACATGCTTATGCGCAGCGGCATTAATAACTATTTGCGGATGATACTTTTCAAACACAACGCTCATTGCGTCTTTATCCGTAATCGAAGCAATTTCTACCTGCAAATCAAGTTCGTTTTTATATTTGAATTTCAGCTCCTGCTGAACATCGTAAACGCCGTTTTCATAAATATCCAAAATGATAATTTGTTTTGGTTTCATGTTAGCGAGTTGACGGCAAAATTCACTGCCTATCGAACCACCGCCACCCGTGATAAGAACGACTTTGTTTGAATAATAGGCAAAAGTTTTTTCGTCAAAAACATCAATCTGCTTTCTAAACAACAAATCTTCAATATCAAACTCACGAAGCTGACGCTTTTGACCAGCAGTTTGAAACGACGGATAATCGTAAATTTTAAGTTTACAGCCTGATTTTTTGTAATACTCATAGAGTTCTTTCGTATTTTCTATTGATTCGGGCAATGCAAAAATAATTTCTTTAACGCTCTGTTGCTTTAAAATTTCAAGAGCATTATTTTCCCCTTGATACACAGGAATACCGTGAATCTCTCTGCCGACTTTTTCGTTATTAGTATCAAAAAAGCACCTTGGTATGTATGAAGAATTTTTGTTTGTAAGCAGTTCCTCTGCAAGGCTTACACCGACATTGCCGGCACCTACGATAGCTACATAAATTTTATGAGAATCGTCATCTTTTTTAACATTAACGCCGAGCGCAAATATTCTGAGCAATGCCCTCATTATTTTGCCATTGGCGTTTAATTCGTTACCGTATTTGAAACAGTAGCGATATGCCATCCTCATACCGAGTACCGCAAGTGTATTCAGCGTCAGTATCGCTATTAGCATTGAAATCGCCAGCGGTGTAAAATTAAAAACACCGCACAATACATACTCAAAAAATATAAAAATGCATGCACTGATAAAATCGGTAATGAGCAGCTTCATATAACTTTGTATTCCGCCGTAACGCCAGATTTGGTTATATATTTTACCAAACAACCTGCACAAAAACACGCAAAGATAACCGGCACAAAAGTTGATTATAATATCCCTCGTGCCCATTGTTTTAACTTTGCCGTTAAATATAAATATCAAACAAAATGTTGCAACATATATAACCGTGTCATAAACGCTAAGCGTCCACCTGATATTCAATATCTGCTTCAACTTTTTCATACAAATTCTCCGCCCAAATAAATTATGGCAAATAAAAAAGACTTTTTTACACTGGGTATCGGTTGTGTTTTTCCGCAACTCCTTTAGTATCCAAAGTCTTTAAAGCGCACATATAAACTTTAAATTGCACCTAATAAAATTGATACACACCGCAAAATTCAACGGCAAAACCAAACCCCAAAATACTACATTATTAATAGTTTATAATTCGTAACAATTATATAGCATATATAATAATTATATAGTATATATAAATAGGTGTCAACAGAAATTCAGCATTTTAGACACAATTATGTAACATTTTGTCATATATTTTGCAAACTGTACTATATGCAAAATGATTTTAGTTTGGATATTTTATTGTTTTGGTAATAAATAACAAAACAGCCACCGAAGTGACTGTTTAAATATTTGTCAATTATCTTTTAATGCTGATATATTTGCGTCTATTTTCACAAATTCCTGCAGTGTCTAAAATTGCGGCGATAATAGAAATCGGACTGCTTGCAGATTCGCCTTCGTTTTTGAGGTAACATTTAGTTGCAATATAATAAGCAAGCGTATCTTTTGTGCAGTTATCTGTTCCTATTTTACAATAGCAACTTCCTTTTATAACTTCCCCACCATTTTGCTCAATAAAATCAACAATACCGTCAAACCACACTAATGGTAGTTTTTTCTCATGTAAAGCTGTTTTACTGTAAAAATATATACCGTCATCAGACAAATACACCTCATGTTCATTACCTCCCGATTTATTACCTCTTAATTCAGTAACAACCATTTTATTACTGTTTGCCTTGTACAATTCCTTTAATCTTTCACTTACTCTTTCGTTCATTTTAATTCCCCTTTGTTAAATTTAATGATATTTTTAATCAGATTTTCTATCGAACTTGTTTACCGTCTGAAAAATTCCGATAATAGGTAACTTCTTTGTATGTAAAAAACTTTGCATTGTCTACAAAATAACATACTTCGCCAACATTATAATTTAGGTCGTATTGAAAAATCGGAATAACGCCTTTGTCAATTTCAACCATTACATCAGGTGACACTTTGCTTTTAACTTTTTCCTGTTTCTTTGCATTTTGCTTAGATATTATTGCAAATATAAGAATTAATATCAATGCAAAAACGGCGGTTAATACATTCATTTTATCAACTTCTCATACTTATTGTAAACCGATAAAAGTTTTGCGGTTGCCATATCTTTGGTTTTTAAATATTCAATATGCAAACCTGTTGCTTTAAGTGCTTTTTGCAAACCTGTAAAACCGTACTCGTCATAAATCAAACTAAGGCACAAATCAAGCGAATCAGCACTGAGAAGTCTGTTAAACTCCTCGCCTTTAAGCATTTGAGTAATTGAGTAAATGTTCATTTTTGCGGTGTTGAAATTCATACCTGTTTGGTCAGCTACTTCCTTTGCAAGCTCATTTGTATCCAAATACTCATTATTGTACGCCTGCTTTGCTTTTTCATAACAAAGCTTCGTCATTTCCGGCGTAACCTTAACATTACGCTTTGGCTGAGTATCGGCTTGAATGTTTGTGTTTTTTATAACTCCTTTGAGTTCTTCAACTTCTTCCTCAAGCTTTTGAACTCTTGACATTAACTCTAATATTATTGTTTCGTATTGCATAGAAATTGTCCTTTCAACCATTTATTTCACATTTATGTTAGCATAAATCATATTTATTGTCAATATAAATTTTGAATAAGTCGCGAATAAGTTTGAATAAATCAGCACAAGCCAAAATTTTATTACTGTTTTCACACAACTTGAAATAATACTTAAAGAATAAAAAAACAAAATTTTACCAAGAATAGAAATGAAAGGAAGCGGTTTTATTTACAGTAAAAAAGAATTAGAAAAATTAAAAAATATAAACATTGATAATATTGTAATTGAAAATTTAACAGACATAAATAGTATAAAAATTAACACTGACGAGCCGATTGGAAAGAGATGCGAGAAGTATTTTGGCGAAGTTAAAAACCCATATGCTTTTCGGGTCGGCAAGGTCGGCGTCAAGATAAATTTTGTCGGAAATAACGATTTTTCGGACTCGCTTGCAAATTTAGCAAGCATAAATTGACAGAAATTGGAGGTTGAACCGGGTGGCACGATATGATAAACTCAAAGCGTGTAGAGTGCATATCGTCAAGACCTTTGGAGGATATGCAATGGAATATGATGAATTTTTAAAAGAAAATAAAGCAAAAAAAGTTTGGAATGCTGCCGTTTATGTTCGACTTTCCAAAGAGGACGGAGACAAAATTGAAAGCGACTCAATCACTTCTCAAAAGGAAATTTTGAGTGAATTTATCAAGCAGAAAGACGATATTGAAATTTCCGATTTTTATATTGATGACGGATGGTCGGGTGCTAACTTTGAGCGACCTGCATTCAGTCGTATGATGAGTGACATTTATGCAAAAAAAGTCAACTGCGTGATAGTTAAAGACCTTTCTCGTTTTGGCAGAAACTATGCCGATTCGAGCCGATATATCGATGATATTTTTGTTAAACTGAATGTCCGATTTATCGCCTTAAACAGTGGTGTTGACACGATTTCGGAGCATACCAACCCTGCCACTCAGTGCATCAATGTAGGTATTCAAAATGTCATTAACGAAAGTTACATTGCCAACACTTCCGTCAGTATTCGTGGGGCGCTGGACATCAACCGAAAGCAGGGTAAATTTATCGGTTCTTTTGCTACTTACGGCTATTTGAAAGACCCTGATGACTACCATAAATTGGTAGTGGACGAGGATGCGGCGCAAGTTGTAAAAACGATTTTTAAATGGTTTATAGAGGGCAAAAGCGTTATCGGAATTACAAAAAAACTCAACGCTCTGGGCATACCTAACCCGAGTGAATATAAGCGTCAAAAAGGCTTTAACTACAAGCATACGAACAAAAATAACGACGGCTTATGGTGTGATTCGACTGTTCGCAGGATGCTTAGTAATCAAATGTATATCGGTAATATGGTACAAGGCAAGAACACAAATTTAAGCTATAAAATCAAGAAATGCAAGGCAAAGCCGAAGGAAGAATGGATAATCGTGGAGGGCACTCACGAGCCGATTATTGACACAGAAACTTTTGAAAAAGCACAGTCACTTTTCAATCGAAACACACGAACTTCGCCGAAAAAGACGGAAGTTGACCTGTTTTCCGGCTTTGTAAAATGTGTTGATTGCCACCGTACAATGAACAAAAAAGTTAACAATCACACTTACGGCACTTATAAATATTACCGTTGCGTCACGGCAAGCAAAAAGAGCAAAACTGCCTGCTCGCCTCATTCAATTCGCATTGATGTGCTTGAAAAAACGGTACTTTCGTCTATTCAAAATATGATTGACACGGCTGTTGAACTTGAAACAATTCTTGATAAAATCAATAAGCAAGCTGTAAAAAACGGCGATACGCTTACTAAAAAAGCACTCGAAAAGCTGAAAAATGACAGGGAAAACATTAAGGAAATGTCGCTTGACCTTTACCCCGATTACAAGGCGAATATTATCACGCTTGAAGAGTATACTGCACTCAAAGAAAATATTGCGAGTAAAATTGCCGATTTAGATATTAAAATTGCAGAATACGAAAAAACGATAGAAAGTGAAAAATCGACGCAAGTTAATCAAAGCGACTTTATCAAAAAATTTACACAGTTTGGCAAAATCGATAAACTCACCCGTCCGATTTTAACCGAACTCGTCGACTCAATTCTTGTCCATAAAAACAGCGATATTACAATCAACTTCAAGTTTATGGATATTTACGAGCAACTTATCGATTATCTTGACAAAACCAAACCAAAATACCTCGAGCATATTGCTTAAAAATTCCAAAGCGGGAAATTATTTTGATTCTTTTAAAAAAATTCTATTATTTTTAAAATATGATTATTATTTTCTGTAACACAAGCCAAAATAATTCCGCATAAAAATATGTAATCAACACGGAAGAAGTGCCGGAGAATCATTCTCCGACACTTCTTTTATTTTCTCACTTTTATATTGCCGTCCATAGTTCTCATCTGAGTAGGCGTATAGCCACAATTTTCCCACATTCGGGTATTATTCACAAGATCGGCATAGGCTGACACAAATTTATTAGCTTGTTCCAAGCTTTGAAAAGCAGCATCGTACTTTTCAAGTTCGGCAAAAACAGCGTCAAAGTTCACACCGTTACGAGCCATAACACCAAGAGTTTTGCCAAATTCTTCTGTTTCTCTTTTTGAAAGCCTGAGTTCAAGCGAAAGCATTGTAACAACCTTTTTGTACTGCGATGTTTTTTCAAAATAATCTGCGTCAATATACTTCAAAAGTTCCTGCTTTGGCAAAACGACATAATCTTTGCCTTCTTGGTTTAAAAGGTAGTAATCTATAGCTCCACCCGGTTCCTCATCAAGCATAAGTATTACTTGATGCGTCAAATATCCGTAAACAAAAGTGTAATCTTTTTCAAATGAATTAATTCTTCCGAATAAACCCTCTAAATCATCCGGCACCATTTTATCTCTTTCATACCTATTATAAAGCATTGCTGCTTTTTCAATAGGTATCATACCGTAAAGATTAGCAAAGCAGGTGAAATACTTGTCAATATTTGCAAAATGCTTGCGCTGTTTTTCAAGTTTTTCATCAGCCGTTTTAAAGTAATCAACAAATGAATCACTCAAAATCACACCGTTTTCATTTGCGTAAGCATAACCCAAAATCATAAGCAGTTCAAGTTGGTCAAAATCAATGTCGCCAAAAGAAATCTGATTGTCAATAAAACGATTAACATAATTAACTTCTTTGTCGCTCAAAGATAAATAAACAAGCTCAAGCATACTGCTTTTTTTCATTTCTTCGTCTAAAATATTAATAATATCGGCTTTTCTCGTCTTTCCTTGCAAATTGATACTGAGTAGTGACGAAATTTCTCTTAAGTCGCTTAATTTAGAAAAACCAAGCACGCTTTTTAAATCTTTGATTTCCATATTCTTCTCCTTAACAGTTCTATAAAAATATTATATCATATATGTCATCTGACTGCCAGTGTTATAATAAAAACAACCCAGCCTCTAAATTCTTTTAAAGGTTGGGTTGTTTTATGCTTTATTTATTTTTAACCATATCAACAAAATATTTATGAACCGACAAATCGTTTGTAAGTTCCGGGTGAAAGGCTGTTGCGAGGAGGTTATTTTGTTTAACAGCGACGATTTTGCCGTCAACCTTCGCAAGAATTTCCACGCCGTCGTCTACACTTTCAACAAACGGCGCACGGATAAACACCATAGGAATTTTGCCCAAGCCTTTAAACTCTGACACTGTATCAAAACTTCCAAGCTGTCTGCCGTAGGCGTTGCGTTTTGTCGTGCAATCAATAAGTTTTAAAGCTTTTGAACGCTTATCGCCAGTGTCCTTTGACATAAGGATAAGACCTGCACAAGTGCCGAAAACAGGCATACCGTCGTTTGCAAGTTCAAGTATTTTTTCACGCAAATTAAGGTCATCGAGAAGTTTGCTCATAACCGTGCTTTCGCCTCCGGGTATGATAAGTGCGTCAGGTTTATCGTCAAGGTCTTTAAGCTGACGAATTTCAACAGCGTCAACGCCGAGTTCATTCAATTTTTTGATATGCTCTTCAAATGCTCCTTGTAAAGCAAGAACAGCAATTTTCATAATCGGTTGAGGTTACTGACCTCTTTCCTCCATAATAATTTTAATTTCATTTTCGTTGATACCGACCATAGCGCCGCCAAGGTCCTCGCTGAGTTCGGCAAGAATTTGCGGGTCGTTATAATTAGTAACTGCCTTAACTATTGCGGCGGCTCTTTTTTCAGGGTTGCCCGATTTAAAAATACCCGAGCCGACAAATACACCCTCTGCGCCGAGTTGCATCATAAGTGCGGCATCGGCTGGAGTTGCAACACCACCTGCTGCAAAGTTCACAACAGGAAGTTTGCCGTTTTCGTGAACATAATTAATAAGTTCAACAGGTACTCTGTACTCCTTTGCGGCTTCAAAAAGTTCGTCCTTGCGAAGTGACTGAACGCGGCGCATTTCGCCATTGATTTTCCTCATATGCCTTACTGCCTGTACAACATCACCCGTGCCAGGTTCGCCCTTAGTTCTAATCATCGACGCACCCTCGGCGATTCTTCTGAGCGCCTCGCCCAAATCTCTTGCACCGCAAACAAACGGCACATCAAACTCGGTTTTGTCAATATGATAAAGGTCGTCGGCAGGTGAAAGAACTTCGCTTTCGTCGATATAGTCAATCTCGATTGCCTGCAAAATCTGTGCCTCGGCAATATGACCGATACGGCACTTCGCCATAACCGGAATAGATACAGCCTCCTGAATACCCTTAATCATCTTCGGGTCACTCATTCTTGACACACCGCCTGCGGCACGAATGTCTGCAGGAATTCTTTTAAGTGCCATAACTGCACACGCACCTGCCTGCTCTGCAATTTTTGCCTGCTCAGGGGTGGTTACATCCATAATTACACCACCCTTAAGCATCTGCGCAAGGTTTTTGTTTAATTCATATCTGTTACTCATAGTTGTTTCCTTTTCAAAATTATTTGTTCGAACAACTATATATTACCATAAACTGTATACTAAACAATGCTCAATTTCAAAAAGATTTTTGTATACAGATAAAAATAAGCATCGAAAAATCAATTTCGATGCTTATTTTGTTAATGTTCAAAATACTCTTCCCGCAAAATCGCATATAAATACTTGTCACACCATTGATGATTTAATACGCTGTTTCCTTTATAACAATAACATACCTATAGTTAGCACAAGGCTTTTGCTCGGCACATTTTATTCCCCAATCGACATACTCCCGAACTTCTTGCTCCGTTTTTGGCTTGCTCGAACGATATTTCATATTTTCTAAATTGCTGAGCATATCATAAAACACATCAAAATCTTCTTTTTTGTATTTTCTGAATATCAGCCTATTTGATTCCAATTCAATATAATTCATTTATGTACTTTTTTTAGAAGACTATAGTATTTATTGTTACTCTCAGTTGTTCGGAATTTCCGAACAACTGAATTTTCTTCAAGCTCGCCCTCTTCAAAAATATTTTTAATATGTTCGCTTACATTTGATTTACTCGTTTGGTAAAGTTCACATAATTATGCCTACGTCAACCTATTTCCCATACAAAATTTGACGCACCACTGAACATTAAATTTTGAAAAGGAGGAACAACGCGGCGAATGAGGGATGAATTTCAAATTAAATATTAAAGAAATTCGTCTGAAGTGTACGGAGTTTGTGACGACGCAAACTATAATTTATCGTACATTTTATCATCAATCTCAATAACCTTACCGTGTTTGAAGCCATAAGGAAAAGTGAAAAGCTGATTTACCTGATGAAAATGTGCATCGCCCGCTTTTTCGCTTATAAACGGAACATAACCCATTTTATCCTTACTGCAACCGAAAAAGTCAAGCATCAAGCACCACTTACCGTCAGGCAAAATGTATGTAGTTACCGCTTCGTGCGAACCGGGACGGTAGAGGTTTGACATATAATTTTGAAAATCAAAATCGTGTTCATACTTTCCGAAAAGTTCGTTTGAAGTTGCGTGCATATTCATAAGCGGCTGGGCCGAAGTTTTATAAAAAAGATGATATGTGCCGCTGATTTTAACTAAATGCGAGTCAAACACTCCGCACTCTTTTTCAAAGAAAAGCTCAGGTCGGGTAAACGACTTGAAATCTATTGTTTTTGTATAATAAATTGCCATATGAGAATAGTTATCCGCTTTAACCGTAGCGCTGAAATGGATGATATATTCTTCTTTTTCCTCGTCAAAGAAAATTTCCGGCGCCCAAATACAGCCAAAATCATCCCTACCGAAATAGAGAAGCTTTTGATTTGAAAAATGAATTAAATCTTCACTTTCCCAATAAGAAACATACTTGCTGCCGTTTGACGAAATATCGTTCCAATCAACATTGTGTTCTTCGTCCATTCGTCTGACAATGCAAAGGTCGGTGGCGATAATAACATATTTGCCTTCTTTGGTTTTAATAATATCGATATCACGGCAACCTTTTTCACCCTCGGTGCAGGTGATTACAGGGTTGCCGTCGTTTATTTTTTCCCAGTCGTAGCCGTTTTTGCTTTTTGCAAAATGCACCTGCTCGCCGTCAGGGGTCAGCTTTTCTCTGAAATGTGCAAATAAATATGGCATAATTCTTCCTCTTTAATATCCTTGAATTTAACAATGCGTATCGGCACAGTTTTTATTATTTTACTCTACGGTAACAACTTTTGCAAGATTTCTCGGCTTATCAACATCAAGTCCCTTATCGCTTGAAACATAATAAGCCAAAAGCTGAAGTGCAACCACGCTCGGCATAATCATAAAATCGTCGTCGAGTTCCGGCAGTTCAAAATCACAATGAACGGCTGAAGTGACAAGCGATTTTTTAATAAATGTGATTACATTCGCTTTTCGTGACATAACTTCTTTTATATTTGAAATTTGTTTTTGCGCAAGCACCCGCTGTGTCATAAGCGCAATGACCGGCGTACCTTTGCTTATAAGCGCAATAGTTCCGTGCTTCAGTTCACCCGAGGCAAATGCTTCCGAATGGATATACGAAATTTCTTTTAATTTAAGCGAAGCTTCAAGAAGCGCAGGGTAGTCGAACCCTCTGCCAATCATAAACGCGTGCTCGCTTGAAAGAAGTTTTGACGAAAGCAGATGAATTTTATTTTTTTCGTCAATAACGCTTTGAACCGCATTCGGCAGTTTTTGAAGCTCGACAACAAATTTTTTTACTCCCTCGTAATTCATTTTACCTCTTATATACGCCGTCTTTGCGGCTAAAAGATAAAATATTGCAAGTTGAGTAGTGTACGCCTTTGTTGATGCTACCGCAATTTCAAACCCTGCTTCGGTATAGATGACAAAATCGCTTTGCCTTGCGATTGACGAACCTTTAACATTTACTATTGCAAGGCTTTTTGCACCATTTTTTTGAGCGTACTTGAGCGCTTCAAGTGTGTCAATCGTTTCGCCGCTTTGTGAAACGCAAATGACAAGTGTGTTTTTATTAATAATCGGGTTTGAATAAATAAATTCACTCGCCATATAAACATTGGTTGGAATTTCACAAATGTTTTCAAAAAGATATTTACCAACTAAGCCTGCGTGCATAGCGGTGCCGCACGCAATTACGCTTATGTCTGTGCAATTTTCAAGCAGATTATCTTCAATTTTATCTGCGCTGAAATCAGGCAAACCGTTTTTAATTCTTAAATCAATCGTGTCTTTAATAACTTTCGGTTGCTCGCAAATTTCCTTTTCCATATAAAATGGGTAACCCATTTTACCGTTTTGATTTATATCCCAGTCGAGTTTCAACATTTTTGGCTCGATTTCATTTTTTGCAAAATCGGTTACTTTTATATCGTCTTTCGTTATTTTTGCAATCGTCATTTCAGGCAAAACAAAATAATCACTGCTGTATTCTCCTATTGCAATAATATCCGACGCAATAAAAGAACCTTTTTCGCTTTTGGCGCAAACAATAGGGCTTACATTTCTAACCGCATAAATTTCGTCGCCTTTTCCGTCAAAAATAATCGCAAGCGCAAAAGTACCCTGGAGCATTTTTACACTTTCGATTATTGCCGTTTCGCAGTCGCCGCATTTTTTATACTGACTGTCAATAAGCGCAGCTACCACTTCGCTGTCCGTTTGCGATTTTAACTTTTCCTCAACGCAAAGCGATTTTGCAAGCGCTTCGTAATTTTCAATAATTCCGTTGTGAACAAGGGTGATACTGCCGAACTTGTGGGGGTGCGAATTTTCATCGGTGACCTTTCCGTGAGTTGCCCAGCGAGTATGACCTATGCCTGCAAGCGCACTTTTCCCTTTGCATTTTTCTTCAAGTTTTTCTACTCTGCCTTTGCATTTTGTAATCTGCGTTTCATTTTTATCACCGCAAATTGTCGCAATTCCCGCACTGTCATATCCGCGATATTCAAGCGCTTTAAGTCCTTTGATTAATATTCCTGTTGCTTCATCATATCCGATGTAACCTATAATACCACACATAACTTTTCTCCATTTACTATATATAATGTTTTTCTTTATATTATTTATTATGACCTGATTTTTAAATTATTACCTTATCTCAAGCTTTTGTTCAGCCGTTGCCGTCTGTTTTTGTGCTTTTGTACGCATTAAGGTGATGCGAAAGAGCATCCGCCGAATTTTCGATAACTCTTTTTCCTCGTTGTCCCAACATCTTGGGCGCATGGCGCTATAAAGAAAAGCTATGCCGTATTACGCATTGTTAAATTGTCAAGGTTCAGGCGGTATCTCTACCGCTAAGCGAATAGTATCACATTGAAACAAAAATTTCAATGTGATAATTTAATGAAAAAGTTAAAATTTTTCATTTGCATTTTGTCGGATAAATTATAGTTTAGCAAAAGGAGCCTAAAATATTGAAATAGATATCATTACCGTGACACAGTCACGCACCTTGTAGAGGGGATTATCAAGGGGACTTGATGCGCCAAGCATCACTCCCCTTGATTTGTTTTCTTGGCGCAACCGTTCTTTTGCAACCAAAAGAATGGTTGTGAGTAATAAAAAAGTTTTATCATTAAGAAACGAATCGTTGAGGGTGTCAAGCACTGATATAGCTGCTTATTCACAACCGCAAATTATAATTTATCTTAATTTATAATACATATCTCTGATATTATCTTCGGTAAGGGTAATCGGGTTGCGGGTCATAAGCATTGACATACTCTTTTTTGTGAGTTCTTCAATTTGTTCATCTGTTTCGCAGCCTATTTCTTTAAGCGTACATCTCATACCCATTCGCTTTTTCATTGCAGTGATTTCGTCAGCCATAGCGTCGGGTGTTTCAAAACCGCAGTCTTTTGCAAGCGCAGTTATTCTGCCGTCGCCGTCTGCATATTTTGCATTGAATTTAAGAAAATAATCAAGAGTAAATGCACACGCTTCGCCGTGAGGAACGCCGTAAATATTTGTAAGTGGGAATGAGCAAGCGTGAGAACCGGTAGTTCTCGGATGGCTGAAAGCAACACCGGCAACGATTGAAGCTTCTGCCATTTTTTCACGAGCCTCTAAATCGCCGGGATTATTGTACGCTTTTTCAAGCCAAGCGAAAACGAGCCTTGCCGCATAAATTGAAGAAGCCGAGCAAATAGGTTGATGAATAGTTGCCCAGTAACTTTCAACTGCGTGAGCAAGAACATCAAGACCGGTGGAAGCGGTAACTTGCGGAGGAACGGTGAGCGTAAGTTCAGGGTCGATAATTGCGATTTTCGGATACATCGCCGGATCGTTCATCGGGTTTTTAAGATTCTTTTCAACATCTGTTAAAACAGAAATATTTGTAACTTCACTTGCGGTACCGGATGTGGTTGTGACTGCAATCATAGGAATTGCCTCGTCACGGTTTACCGCTTTTCCTTCGCTATGGTACGACCTGATTTTGTCATCGCCCCTTGCAATCGCGCATGCTGCTTTGCAACAGTCCATAGGTGAACCGCCGCCGAGTGCAACCGCAAAATCGGCATTAATTTCACGCATAAGTTTTACACATTCGTCAACATTATCCGTTGTAGGGTTCGGGCGAATGTCGCTGAAAATCTTTTTAATTTTACCGCCGCTTAAATTTACAAATTCATCGGCAACACCGTTTTTGGTAAAACTTTTTCCGCAAACAAGCACACCGTTTTTGCCTTTGATTTCGTCAATATATTTTTCGATTTCTTTTCTTTTTCCGTTGCCGAAAATAAGTTTGACCGGCAAGTTGAATTCCCATTTCATAAATTTTACACCTTTCATTTAATGTGGTTTTTTCCATAAATTAATTATACATCTTTTATATCGAATTTTCAACAAAAGTCCCGAAAGCCACATAAATAAAGGGATGCAACCGACGGTTGCGAGCGAAAATGTAAAGTGCGGTTTATAGATTTTGATGAAAAAGCGTGGTAAAATTACAATCGTAGTCGAGAGGAAAACGGCTCACACAAATTTGAAAATTTATCAATATTACATTTATATATAAAGGAGAAAAACATTATGGCAAAGCAAACATTAACAACAATTAAAGACGAACATTTCGGTATTGCAAGAAAAATAGTTTCAAATATGACAGCAGAAAGCTGGGAAACAATTCCACACTGTGCAGCAACATATGAACCTGAAGTAAGTGAGTTTTTGAAAGTTCTTAAAGAAATAAATTCTACAATTCCTGCCGAAGAAAAAATCACAATCAACACGGCAATGCTCAGGGTTATAGTTGAAGCTATCAAAGCTTGCCCGCAGATTAATTCGCACATCAATTTTAACCGTAAGCTCGTTCGCGGCGAAGTTAAAACTTTTAAAGAAATCAACATTTCAATGCCGACCGTTCTTAAAACGGGCGAAATGATGACGCTCAATATTCACGATATGGATAAAAAAAGTATGAGCGAAATGAGAGATACAATTAAAGATACAATTCGCCGTGCAAACAATACGGATATGAACGAGGTTATGTTTGAGGTTTCGCTCGACAATACATTGACCGGTTTGAAGCAGGGTAAAATTGCTCAAACGGTTTGCCGTCTTATCGGTTCAAAAACAGGTAAGCACAAAGTTAAAACTTTAAAGGGCAAAGCTAAAAAAGATTACTACTCAATTCCTGAAAACGACAGACTTACAAAGCACGATATCGAGCAGGGCACAATTACAATTTCAAACCTCGGTTCAATTTGCCGCGACTGGAACGGTGTGTGCACACTTCTTGAAATCATTCCGCCTCAAACTTGCGCAATCGCTATCGGTTCAATTCAGCAAAAAGCAATCGTTGACGAAAACAGCGAAGTAAAAGCGGGCAAAACTTTACCGCTTACAATCGCATTTGACCACCGTGCATTTGACCTTGGAGATATCAAACCGTTTATAGATAAACTCAACGAGATTTTCGCAAACCCACAGGTTATCAAAGAGTGGCTCTAAGAGTTACTTTATAATAAAACAAAAAACAGGAACTGCATCATTAATTTGGTGCAGTTCTTGTTTTTTACATATTTTTTGAATTTTTGCAAAAAATGTTTTTGAGGTGTTTTTATGCAAAAAATCGAAAAAACTGTTATATTTGATTCTCCCCCGAAAATAATCGGCCACGCAGGAGTGGCAGGTAAAAAAGAGGGCGAGGGTCCGCTCGGCAAAGATTTTGACCAAATATTTGAAGATACATCGCTCGGCCAGCAGTCATATGAACTTGCCGAATCGGCTATGCTTCACGACGCTATTATTCGTTCACTCGCAGATGCAGGGGTCAGCAGCAGTGATGTTGACTTTGTGCTTAGCGGCGATTTGCTCGACCAGTGTATGGGTTCGGCTTTTGCACTTAAAGATTTGGAAATTCCGTCTGTCGGACTTTTCGGCGCCTGCTCAACTATGGCGCTTTCACTTTGCGTCGGTTCAATGCTTATTGACGGCGGAACGAATTGCGTAGTCAGTGCAACCTCAAGTCACTTTTGTTCGAGTGAAAGGCAGTTTCGTTTTCCGCTTGAATACGGCGGGCAAAGACCACCGACTTCTCAGTGGACGGTTACAGGCGCAGGCAGTGCCGTGCTTTCAAAAGATGGCAGAGGGACAGAAATTAAAGCCGTTCAAATCGGAACTATTACCGACCTCGGCATAACCGACGCCAATAATATGGGTGCGGCTATGGCACCTGCCGGTGCTATACTTAGACCATAAGGTTGAAATTTGTATACAACCTTATGCACTCTACACACAAATCAAAAAAGGTTCAAGGGTTTCTTGGGCCTTTTTTGATTATGAAAGCCTAAGTAAGACAGAACAACACCAATCATAAAAATTATGTAGCTTTTTAAGCATTTGTGTATTATAATTAAAATGTATAACAAATTGCGGAGGTTTTTTATGAAAATTACTGTAATAGGCGGTGGCGGAGTTCGCTCAATGTTTCTTGCCAAAAGCATTGCACAAAAGGCGAAGAAGCTTCATATTGATGAACTCTGCTTTATGGATAATAATGAGGAAAAGCTCAGAATATACGGTGGTATGGCAAGTCATGTGGCAAAGCTTCTTTGCGGAAAAATGAAATTTACGCTGACTTCAAATGCAGTTGAAGCGGTAAAGGATGCCGATTATGTTATCACGACCATTCGTGTCGGCGAAGATGATATGAGAGCAAAGGATGAAAGAATTGCGCTCAACCACGGTGTTCTCGGTCAAGAAACGACAGGTGCGGCAGGACTTTCATTTGCAATGAGGAGTGTGCCGGCTCTTGCCGAATATTGCGGGCTTATCAAAAAATATTCAAAGCCGAATGTTAAAGTGTTTAACTTCACAAACCCTGCGGGAGTTGTTAGCCAAACGCTTAGGGATATGGGTTATGATTTTACATATGGAATTTGCGACGCTCCGTCAAGTATGCTACGTACTTTTGCGCTTATGTACGGCAAAAACCCGGATGACATTACAGGCGAGTGCTACGGCTTGAATCATTTGTCGTATTTTAAGAGCATTAAGCTTTGCGACAGAGAAATTATGAGTGACCTTATAGAAAATGATGATGCGTACAAGAAAAGTGATATGCGTTATTTTGAAAAGGAACTTTTAAGGGATCGAGGCTGTGTTTTAAACGAATACCTCTACTACTTTTACTACCGTGAAAAAGCTGTTAAAAATATACTTAAAGCCGATAAAACCCGTGGTGAGCAGATTAGGGATATTAACAAAAATATGACTGCCGAGCTTTCCAAAATGGATATAGAAAATGATTTTGAAAACTGCCTAAAGGTTTTCAGTAAGTGGTACGGTATGCGTGAGGGAAGTTATATGGCAAGCGAAACAGGCGAAAAAAGCACTCAACCGTGGCATTTTGATATTTATGAGGAGGATGACGGTGGCTACGCAGGAGTTGCACTTAAATATATTGAAATTGCTCAAAGCGGCGGCAAGGGTTCAATGATTATGTGCATTCCAAACGAGGGGTCTATTGACGGCTTAAGAGATGACGATGTTGTTGAAATAACCTGCGATGTTGATAAAAACGGAGCAATGCCACACCGTGTCGGTGAGGTTGACGAGCAAAACCTTGAGCTTATTCGCAGAGTTAAAAACTATGAACGACTGTCTTCAAAAGCAATTAGAGAGCGTAGCAGGGCAGACGCAATCAGAGCACTTACACTTCATCCACTTGTAAACAGCTATTCCTTATCCGTTAAACTGGTTGACGAATATATTGAACACAATAAAGATTATTGTGACGGTTGGAAATAAATATTAAATTATAAAAAATGTCGATATAGTGAGATGAATTTTTATGAATTTGTGGTGGCAGGAGCAAGCCTCTGCCCTACGAAGTTTTTATAAATGTTTATGAATGGGGTTAATTTTATGGAGAAAGAAACAAGGTATGTGGGTGTTAGAGAAACACTCGCATACGGTTTTGCAAATGCTGGTCAGGTTTTCGGCTACAATTTGATTGCCGGAGGTTACCTTTCGCTGTTTTTTACCAAAGTATTTGAAATTCCGCCTGCTGCCGTTTCAACAATGATTTTGTTTTTAGGCATTTGGGATACAGTCAACGACCCACTTATGGGCGGTATTATTGACAAAACACGAACACGCTACGGCAAGCTTAGACCGTATCTTTTGTTCGTGCCGCTTCCGCTTGCGATAGCGACGATTATGCTTTTTGCAGGACCGGAGATTTTGGCTGACGCAAAATCAACAACGATAAAAATAATTTATATGTACATTTCCTATTTTATTTGGGAGCTGTTTTACACTCTCGGCGATGTTCCGTTTTGGAGTATGAGCGCCGCAATTTCGCCGTCACCGAGCGACAGAACGAGAGTTATTTCGACCGCGAGATTTTTGTCGAGCCTTATCGGCGGTCTTTCAACAACAATGCTCGTTGTTATGATGGACCTTAGTAACAAAGGTGTTTGGCAAATAACTCTTGCCGAGGACTTTTTAATTCTCGCCGTGATTGCGGGTGTGTTCGGCATGGGACTTTTTTCGCTCGCAGGGCTTAAAACGAGGGAAAGAGTGGTTCAAAGCGTTAAAGAACCGTCACTTCTCGATAATTTTAAGGTTCTGGTTAAAAATAAACCACTTCTTTTAATAATTATCGGCAATGTGCTTTCAAGCCTCGGCGGAATATCAAATGTTTTCCAAACTTATTACTATTCGGAAGTGCTCGACCTTAATTCTGCCGTTTTGTGGATAACACTTCCGGGCACACTTCTCGGCTTTATTACATATTTGCTCATTCCAAAGCTTAAAGAAAAAATTGACAATAAGCATATAGTTATGGCAAATATTATTTTTAATGCTGTTTTGGGAGTAGTAATATTCTTTTGCGGTCTCGGTTTTTATAAGACTAATGTTGTTGCCGTTTCGCTTCTGCTTATGGTTCAGTTTTTCCTGCAGTCTTTCTTCCAAACAATCAACAATGTTATTCCGACCGAAATGATTGGCGACACGGTTGACTATATGGAATGGAAAACAGACAAAAGAAACGAAGGCGTAAGTTTTTCCGTTCTTACATTTGTTGGTAAACTTACCGGCTCGCTTTCAACTTCCGTCGGCACGGCGCTTTTGCCGCTCATCGGCTTAACATTTACAAAAAATGCGGCAGGCGAATCGGTGGCTGTTAAGGGCACTCATACAGATTTGTGGATATGGGCGCTGTTTATTCTTATTCCTAAGCTTTTGGGTCTTGTTACTCTTATTCCTTATGCGTTTTATGATTTGAACGGTAAAAAGCTGAAGCAAATTCGTGCCGAGCTCAAAGTAAGGCGAGAGGAAAACGAGACAATTAAAGCAAACGGAGGTGGCGAAAATGAGTAACAAATGCCCAAAATGCGGTACTAAGCTAAGTCCGTTTTACCTTAAACCGACTTGCCCAAAATGCGGCGTTAATATTATGCAGTACGGCTTTGACGAAAGGCTTGAAGAAGATAAAGTCAAAGCTGAAAACGAATGGCAAAAGCTTGCAGATTTTCTTTTAAATATTAAAAAGTCAACTGCGGGTTCTGCGTGGACAATAGTAAGGCTCGTCCTCTTTTTCACTCCGCTTGCCTCAATGTGCCTGCCGCTTTTTTGGGCGGGGCACAAAAATGTTTCGCTCATTTCGTTTGTAATGAGCATTGTTAATCACGGTCTTGACTTTAAAGCGATAGCAAGTGATAAGTCATATCTTTTTGCAGTTGCTTCAATCATTTGCGTAATTGTTTTCAGCTTGGTTGAAATTATTTGCTCGCTTTTCACTGCAAAGGAAAGTGGATACAAGCGTAACATTATTGCTTTTTCGCTTAATTTTATCGTCCTTGCAGTATTGTCTTTTCTTTCTATCGGCTTTGGTGCAAAAGCAAAAATCGGTTTGATTATCACTTTTTTGATTTATCTTGCTAAATTTGTTTTGCACAATATTGTTTCAAAAAAAGGAATTAAGCCGTATATTCTCGTGATTGCAGTTGTGATTATAGGTTCAATCATCGCCTCGCTTTTCTGCTTTTATCATTCAAACAAAACGGTTTATATAGCGCCAAATGTTGAGAGTTTTGACATAAGCGCAGTTACATTTAATGTTGCTTCCGTTTTCGGCACAAGCTTTGAAGATACGGACAGTATGGCAAGGTGCATTCGATTTGCAAATTATATGAACAGTGTTAAACCTGATTTAATCGGCACTCAAGAAATGAATTCTTACTGGCTCGACGAATTGAAAACTGAGCTTAAAGATTATGAAAGCTACGCCGTTAAGCGTGGCGGCGACAGTGAAGAAAAAAACAGCGAAATGAACGCAGTCTTTTGGAATAAAAGCAAGTTTTCTTTGCTTGACAAAAATACAATTTGGCTCAGCGAAACTCCAAATAAAGAAAGCAAATATACCTATTTGGATGAAAACGGCAATAAGGCAGAGGCAGGCTGCAACAGAATTTGTACTTATGTTATGTTGAGCGAAAATGAAACGGGTAAAGCACTTGTTTTCTTAAATACTCACCTTGACAACGCATCCGAGCAGGCTTCAAACTTCGGCGCAAATGTTGTTTGCCAAAAGGTTGATGAACTCAAAAACGAGTACGGCAAAAATGTAAGAATTGTGCTCACTGGCGATTTTAATTCGACAATGGACGGCGAAGCTTACAAAACAGTTGCAAAAACTTTAAACGACTGCACAGACTCGGCTAAGCAAACCGCAACATATCAGGAATGGGGATATTGCTATACCGGAGACGAGCCGATTGATTTTATTTTCACAAGCGGCACAGCTTCAAATTATACCGTTTTAAACGATTTGAACGGTGGATATATTTCCGACCATTACGGCGTTTTTGCAGGCGTTAGTTTTTAAATTATAGTTTATACTACAATGTGGCGCCAGCCGTCAACCTATTTCCCATACAAAATTTACCTGTGTCATAATTTTGAGATGGCTAAATTCCCACTATACGCCTTGTCCGGCTACAGAGAGGCGTGTGGATGATTTTTAATGGACTATTTGTAGCCGGAAAGGCTATGGAAATTATTATGGAAAAGATTTGGACAAAACTATACAATTCGGCGATAGAAGTATTAAACCCGAGAGAAGTATCGAGCATTATTGAGGCAGGTGGCGTTGCGGCGACAATCGAATCTAAAAACGGCAACATTTATGTCGGCGTTTGCATTGACAGTGCGTGCACACTCGGAATTTGCGCCGAAAGAAACGCTATTTTCAATATGATTACGAACGGCGAAAATGAAATTAAACGAGTAATTGCCGTTAATCGGGACAAAAAAGTTATTCCGCCTTGCGGTGCCTGTCGCGATCTTATGACTCAGCTTATGCCTGAAAATTACAAATCAATCGAAATAATGCTTGATTATGATGAAAACAGAGTAGTCACTTTAGGTGAACTCACCCCTGATTGGTGGATATAAAGCATAAATTATAATAAAACAAAAGCGTTGGAGAAATGAAATTCCAACGCTTTTATTATTTCAATTTTTCATTTACAAGTGCCATAAGTTCACGCAAAAGAAAAGTCGGAAGCAAAATCGGTTTTGTTTTTGACGAAACAGCGAATGCGTCTAAGCCGTAATTTTTGCAAATCAATTTTGCTCTGAGCTGGTGGTATTCGCTCGTTGCGATTGCAACATCGGTTGAAAAGCCGTTTTGCACTATTATCTTTTTTGAATACGCAATGTTTTGCCTTGTAGAAGTTGACATTTCCTCAAGAAATAATCTTTCCTGTGAAATTCCCCTGCCGCAAAGCAAGTTTTTTAGGCACTGCGCTTCTGTCAAATTTTCATCCTTACCCTGCCCGCCGCTTAAAATTGCGACCGATTTTGGGTTTTTAAGCAGATAAAAATATGCACTTTCTGCCCTTTTTTCAAGTGCAACGCTCGGAACATCGCCCTTTACTCTGCAACCGAGAACAATCAGCACCTTTTGATTTTTCGCCGTATCTTTGCCGCGATTCATTACATAAAACGAGCCTAAAATAAGCACTAAGCTTACGATAAAAAGCAAAAATACGGTATATTTTTTTGCGTTAAAGCTAAGTTTATCATAAACAATACCCTCAGCCAAAAAGCATAAACCGAAAAGCGTACCGATAAGCGTTGCAAGGTTATGTACACCTGAAAAAATCGGCAGTAAAAACAGCAAAAGTATTACTGCCGCAATAAAAAACAAAATTATTTGCATTACTTTTTAGGAACTATTCTGTCCTTGCCGCCCATATACATACGAAGTGCTTCAGGAATGAGAACCGAACCGTCGGCTTGAAGATTATTTTCAAGAAATGCGATTAACATTCTCGGCGGAGCAACAACTGTATTATTAAGAGTATGAGCAAGGTAGTTTCCGTTTTCACCCTTAACTCTGATTTTAAGTCTGCGAGCCTGTGCATCGGTAAGATTTGAGCAAGAACCCACTTCAAAATATTTCTTCTGTCTTGGTGACCAAGCTTCAACATCGACACTCTTTACTTTGAGGTCTGCAAGGTCGCCCGAGCAACATTCAAGAGTACGAACAGGGATATCAAGGCTTCTGAAAAGGTCAACAGTATTCTGCCAAAGTTTATCAAACCACATTTTTGACTCTTCCGGCTTACAAACAACAACCATTTCTTGCTTTTCAAACTGGTGGATGCGGTAAACACCTCTTTCTTCAATACCATGAGCACCCTTTTCCTTACGGAAGCAAGGTGAATAAGAAGTAAGAGTAAGCGGTAATTTTTCTTCAGGGGTGATTGTGTCGATAAATTTACCAATCATTGAGTGCTCTGAAGTACCGATAAGGTAAAGATCCTCACCCTCAATTTTATACATCATAGCGTCCATTTCTTCAAAGCTCATAACGCCGGTTACGACATTTGACCTAATCATAAAAGGAGGAACTACATAAGTAAAGCCACGGTCAATCATAAAATCTCTTGCGTAGCTGATTACTGCAGAGTGAAGACGGGCAATATCACCCATAAGATAGTAGAAACCGTTACCTGCAACTCTGCCTGCGGCTTCAAGGTCGATACCGTCAAAGCTTTCCATAATATCGGTATGGTACGGAATCTCATAATCAGGAACAACAGGCTCGCCAAAGCGTTCAACTTCAACATTTTCGCTGTCATCCTTACCGATAGGCACGCTGTCCTCGATAATATTTGGGATAGACATCATAATTGATGTAACTTTTTCGTTAAGTTCCTTCTCTTTTGCGGCAAGTTCTTCAAGCTCCTTTGCCTGAGCGGTAACTTTTTCACGAATTGCCATAGCTTCGTCTTTTTTGCCCTTAGCCATAAGTGCGCCGATTTCCTTAGAAAGCTTGTTTCTGTTTGCTCTGAGTTCGTCAGCCTTTGCCATAGAAGCTCTGCGTTCCTCGTCAAGTTCGATTACTTCGTCAACAAGAGGTAACTTTTTATCCTGAAACTTCTTTTTAATGTTTTCTTTTACTACATCAGGGTTTTCTCTTAAAAATTTAATGTCAATCATTTTTTATTCTCCTAATTTGTTTGCAATGTTTTTTAAATCTTCGGCTGAATAGAACTCAATTTCAAGTGTGCCCTTATCTCTGCCGTTATATACTTTAACTCGTCTGCCGAGAATTTCGGTTAGCGAAAGCTCAACTTCGTCATAAAAAGAATCTCTTTTCTTACTTTTTCTGCGTGTTGTACTTATTTGTGCTTCGCTCGTTTTAGCTAAACGTTCTACATCTCGTACTGTCAAGTTGTTTTTCACTATATTTTGTGCTACTTCGTAAATCATAGCTTCATTATCAAATGCAAGAAGCGCTCTTGCGTGACCTGCGCTGATTTCACCGTTTTTAGTCATTTCACGAACTTCGCTCGGTAATTTTAAAAGTCTTAATGCATTTGCTATTGCAGGGCGAGATTTGCCGACTGATGTGGCAACTTCTTCTTGTGTGAAACCGCAACGGTCGATAAGTGCCTGCAAACCCTCTGCTTCTTCAATAGGGTTAAGGTCCTCACGCTGTAAGTTCTCAATTATAGCGATTTCCATTGTTTCAACATCGCTGAGTTCTTTAACTACAACCGGAACTTCTTTAAGTCCAGCGATTCTTGACGCTCTCCATCTTCTTTCACCGGCAACAAGCTGATATCCGCCTGACGGGAGAGGTCTTACAAGAAGCGGCTGAAGTACGCCGTGCTGTTTAATACTGTCGGCAAGTTCTTCAAGTGCGCCCTCGTCAAATGTTTTTCTCGGTTGCTCTTTGTTTGGCACAATTTCGCTGAGAGGGAGCGAATTAGTCGCAACCATTTCATCAACTGAATTTTCAAGCATAAGAGCGCCCAAACCTTTGCCAAGTCCTGACTGCTTTTTAGCCATCTTACTCCTCCTATATATAATAGTATACTAATTTATTGTTTTTTTAAGAATTCATCAGTGAATTTCTTGTATGCAAAAGCAGGTTTTGAGTATTTTTCGTAATAAAATATCGGTTTTCCGAAACTCGGTGCTTCTGCAAGCTTTACACTTCGTGGAATTGTTGTTTTGTACGCTTTATTTGGAAAATACTGGTTTACTTCGTCAATTACTTGAGAATTAAGCTTCAATCTTGTGTCATACATTGTGTAAAGCACGCCTTCAAGCTCCAAATGCTCGTTATAATGCTGTTTTACTGTTCTGACAGTACCCAAAAGCTGGCTCAAACCCTCTAATGCATAATATTCGCACTGCAAAGGAACGATTAAAGTATCGGAAGCCGTCAATGCATTAAGACTGAGAAGCCCCAAACTCGGCGGACAGTCGATAATTATATAGTCGTAGTCCATTACAATAGGTGCGAGAGCCTTTTTTAATGCTTTAAATCTGTTGTCTTCCTCGGCAAGTTCAAGTTCTGCGCCTGCAAGGTTCATATTTGCCGGCAATAACGATAAGTTTTTAAATTCGGTTTGAATTACAATGTCTTTAGCCGGTTCTTCATTTATAAGTATGTCATAAGTTGACTTTTCAATGTCTGTCTTATCTATTCCGACACCGCTTGTTGTGTTGCCCTGCGGGTCAAGGTCAACGAGCAAGGTTTTTTTGCCCTTCAAACCAAGCGCAGCTGCAAAGTTAACACAAGTAGTAGTTTTTCCTACGCCGCCCTTTTGATTAAAAATTGATACGGTTTTGCTCATACAGTCACCTCCGAATGAAATTATACTACAACAGGGAAACTATAGCAAGATGTTTCATATGAAACATTTTAATTATTTTTTGACTTTAGTGCTTGACATTTCAATGTATACAATATGTAGATGTTTCATGTGAAACAATATGATTATAAAACGAAAGTTCTAAATGTTTCATATGAAACATTTAGAAAGCAGAAAAAGCGAACCTTTCGGCTCGCTTTTTCCGTGTGATGAAAAGAGGAGAATATGTTAAAACGGATGTAGTCCGTTTTAAGCGAAGTTAATTATGCAGTCTCGTCCTGCATATTGGCATCCTTAGGAATTCTAACTCTAAATTCAATATATTCGTCAGTTTCAGTCTTGTCCGATTCAGCATTGATGCCGCTTTGCTTCATCGTTTCAATCGCTTTGTTAACCGTGTTAACAAAAATGCGTATATCCTTAAATACTTTTATGACTGTTTTCTTGTGTTTGATTTCTTTATTAGTTATAGAAGCAATATATGCTTCGGTTTGCTCAACATTCAAATGTCTGTCTGTAATAACCTTTAAGGTTGTCCACAAATCTTTTTCATTATCAAGTGCAAGAAGTGCCCTTGCGTGCCGCTCGGTTAAGCCTTCCTTTTCAATAAAGTACCTAACATCTGCTGGAAGTCTAAGTAATCGAAGCTTATTTGAAAGAGCAGACTGACTTTTGCCGAGCTTTTTACTTATTTGTTGCTGCGTAAGACCAAAAGTATTCATCAAGTGCGAAATTGCAAGCGCTTCTTCAAAAAAGTTAAGGTCTGAGCGCTGTATGTTTTCAAGAATGGAGAAAACGGCGCTGTCTTCATACTCACATTCAACTATAATACAAGGGACTGTTTGAAGATTTGCAAGTATAGCACCTCTGAGCCTGCGTTCGCCTGCGATAAGCTCATAGTAGTCGCTGTGATTAATCTGTCTGCAAAGAAGCGGTTGAAGTATTCCGTTTTCTTTGATTGAGTCTGCAAGGGATAACATTTCCTCGCTTTTAAATTGCTTTCTCGGTTGGTATGGGTTAGGAAGCAATTTTTCTGTAGGTATCTGGATGATTTGTTCCATATCCCTCACTCCTTGATATAAATATATCACAGTTTAGAACAAAAATAAAGGATTTCTCATCGTGAGAAATCCTCCTTATTCGACATATTAACTTCAATTTAGAGTGGGCAAGTATCTATTTTTTTTGGTTTCCTCGGGTATTTTGTCGGAGTTTGCGATATCTTTTTAATAATAAATATCGTTCTGCCGTCACCGTTAGGTAATTCATAGCTTTTTGCCTCAACAAGGTCGCCGCCAAGTACATTAATTGCGTTCTTAGCGCTTTCAAGTTCTTCTAAACCGTTAGAACCTTTCAGTGATACGAAATAACCGTTTTTCTTAACAAGCGGCAAGCAATACTCGCAAAGAACATTGAGCGGAGCAACTGCTCTCGCTGTAACATAATCGTACTTTTCCCTAAAATCCGGCATTTTACCGACATCTTCCGCCCTTTCGTGAGTTGTTTGCGCAATAATACCTATATTGCTGAGCACATCATTGATAAAATTAATTCTTTTGCCCGAACTGTCAATAAAGTTAACTTCAAGTTCAGGGTTAGCAATCAAAATCGGCAAGCCCGGAAAGCCGGCGCCCGTTCCCACATCCGCAAGAGTTTGTCCTTTTTCAAAATCGACAAACTTACAAACATATAAACTATCAATAAAATGCTTAATAACAATTTCATCAGGCTCGGTAATGGCGGTAAGATTAATATGTTCGTTCCACCTTACAAGCCTTTCTGCGTATGTATCAAATCTGTCTGCACCGTATTCTCCAAGGTTTACACTAATCTTTTCACTTTCGCGCTTTAAAAGGTCATAGTTAATCATAATGTCTCCAATATTATATTAAGAGCCGCAATGTCAGCCGGGTTTACACCGCTGATTCTGCTTGCCTGCCCAAGATTTTCAGGACGAATCTTAGATAACTTCTCAATCGCTTCAAGCCTTAAACATTTCAGCGTGGAATAATCAATATCAGCAGGAATTTTTTTGCACTCAATTCTGCGCATTTCTTTAATCTGCTGCTCCTGCCTTTTGATATATCCCTCATATTTAACGGCAATTTCAACCTGTTCAAACACTGTTTTCGGCAAATTCGGTCTGTCGTCGTCAACATCGGTCAAATCTTTATATGTGATTTGTGGTCTTTTGAGAAGTTCAATCATCTTACAGCCACGCTCAAGCGGAGAAGTGTCGCATTTTTGCATAATCTGCTGTAAAGTATCGGTAAGCGGAATCGATTTGTTTTCAATTCTTTCACGCTCAGCCTTAACCTGTTCTTCCTTTAATATAAATCTATCATATCTTGACTGCGAAATCAATCCGATTTTGTAACCTATAGGAGTAAGTCGCACATCCGCATTGTCCTGCCTGAGCACAAGACGGTATTCACTCCTGCTTGTCATCATTCTGTAAGGGTCGGTGCAACCCTTTGTTACAAGGTCGTCAATAAGAGTTCCGATATATGAACCGCCGCGGTCCAAAATCATCGGCTCTTCACCCTTAATTTTAAGCGCTGCATTAATTCCGGCAACAAGTCCCTGCGCCGCCGCTTCCTCATATCCGCTTGAACCGTTAAACTGACCTGCACCGTAAAGACCGTCAATCGAATTAAATTCAAGTGTTGCATTAAGTGCGGTCGGGTCAACGCAGTCATACTCAATCGCATATGCAGTACGCATAACCTGAGCGTGTTCAAGACCAGGAATAGTGTGAATAAATGCAAGCTGAACATCCTCCGGAAGGGAAGAAGATAAACCCTGAAGATACATTTCCTCCGTTTCAAGTCCGCAAGGCTCGATAAAAAGCTGATGCCTTTCTTTATCTTTAAATCTAATGATTTTATCTTCAAAAGACGGGCAATATCTCGGTCCTTTTCCTTCAATTTTGCCGGAATACATCGGGCTTCTGTCCAGATTATCAAGAATTATCTGCTTTGTTTTTTCATTAGAATATGTAATATGGCAGCAAACTTTGTTTTTTGGCGGTTCCTCTGTGTCAAAACTAAACGGCACAGTTTCTTCATCGCCGTCCTGCTCCTCAAGTTCGCTGAAATCAATCGACTGCCTGTTAACTCTTGATGGTGTACCTGTTTTAAATCTTCTAAGCGGAATATTAAGTTTCCTAAGCGCTTTTGCAAGTTCGGTAGCAGGGAACATTCCGTCAGGTCCGCTTTCATATGAAACATCACCTATATAAACTCGACCGCCAAGGAAAGTTCCTGTTGCAATAATTACCGTTTTAGCGTTGAAAAGCGCTTCAAGCTTGGTTTTAACCTGCCACATTCCGTCTTCGGTTTTATAAAGGTCAACAATTTCGCCTTGCCTGATGTCAAGATTTTCCTGAAGTTCAAGCGTGTGTTTCATACCTTGCGAATATTCACGCCTGTCAATTTGAGCACGAAGCGAATGAACCGCAGGACCTTTGCCGAGATTGAGCATACGAGATTGAAGCGTGTATTTGTCAGCCGCTTTACCCATTTCGCCACCGAGCGCGTCAATTTCCCTAACAAGGTGACCCTTAGAAGTGCCGCCGATTGACGGGTTGCACGGCATATTTCCGACCCAGTCAAGATTAATTGTAAAAACGGCGGTTTTACAGCCAAGTCTTGCCGACGCAAGGCAAGCCTCAATACCTGCGTGACCCGCACCGATAACTATTACATCATATGTTCCTGCAAAATATTCCATAGTCAAGCCTTTCAAATTTTATTTGCCGACGCAAAAACGAGAAAAGATATTGTTAACAACTTCTTCAGTCGCTTTTTTACCCGTGAGCGTTAACAGTTCGTCAACCGCACTGTCAATCATAACATTAATTGCGTCAAAAGTCATACCCATTTGCGCCGCCGAGAGCGCTTCGTCTATATTGTTATACGCATTTTGAATACAAAGCTTCTGCCTTCTGTTGGCAATAAGCGGCTGGGAAGAATCAAATTCTTCAACACCCAAAATGTTTTTAACCGCATTTTCAAGGTCACTCAAACCCTGATTATTTTTAGCCGATATATAAACAGTGCTTTCAAAATTGCTTTCTATTATATTAGTATCAACTGCGCTTTCAAGGTCGGTTTTATTAATAACTGCAACAGCCTTTTTGCCGGCACACGCATTAATCAGCATCATATCGTCATCGTCAAGCTTCTTCGACGAGTCAAAAACAGCAAGAACGAGCGACGAAGTATCAATTCTTTCAAGCGCTTTTTTAATTCCGATTGATTCAACAATGTCATCGCTTTCCCTAAGCCCTGCCGTGTCGGAAAGGTGAAGCACAATGCTTCCGAGTTTAACCGAGTTTTCAACAATATCCCTCGTTGTGCCCTCAATGTGAGTAACAATACTTTTTTCTCTGCCCGAAAGCATATTCATAAGCGTTGACTTGCCTGCATTCGGTCTGCCGGCAATTACGGTATTAACACCCTCGGTCATTATCATTCCGCTTTCGTAATTATCAAGAAGCTTTTGAAGTTCAGTTTTTGCTTCGGTAAGGGTGTTAATTAATGTATCATTTTCAAGTTCCGGTATTTCCTCGTCCGGATAATCAACCCACGCCGCCATAGTTGCGCTGAGTGAAACGATTTTATCAAGCACTTTTCCGATTTCATTGCTCAACGAACCTTGGAGAAGATTAAACGAAGCCTTTGCCGATTCTTGACCGCTTGCAGAAATAAGAGTTGCAACGGCTTCCGCCTGAGTGAGGTCCATTTTTCCGTTTAAAAATGCGCGCTTTGTAAATTCGCCCGCCTCGGCAGGGGATGCGCCTGCATTAAAAACAGCCTCCAAAGTTTTTTCAACAATAAAAATACCGCCGTGAACCGAGAGTTCAACAACATCTTCGCCCGTATAACTTTTTGGCGCTCTGAAAACAAGAGCAACGGCATTGTCAAACTTTTCACCGTTTGAATAAACATTGCCGAATTTTGCTCTGTATCCTTTAAGGTTTGA
Organism: bacterium; assembly: GCA_963657005.1. Taxonomy (GTDB): domain Bacteria; phylum Bacillota; class Clostridia; order Oscillospirales; family Acutalibacteraceae; genus Eubacterium_R. The sequence goes on from CAVKLC010000003.1 coordinate 55,993, forward strand.
AAGGGGAGTAGAGTCCATTGCTTTAAAAACTTTGTCGGCAATTTCAATGGCATTGTCACCGCTGATTCTTATTACACCGATACCCGAAACACTGTTTCCCGTTGCAACAGCCGCAATAGTTTTACTCATTTTTCCGCCCTCCAAAATATTTCTATACAAATAATGGCGAACAAAATGTTCGCCATTAAATAATCAATATAACGAGTTATTATTTCTTCGGTTCAATCTTGCCGAACTTTGGCATATCTGCTCTGTCAACTTTCTTTTCCCTGTTTGGGTCAACGGTTGCAGTGCTCGGCGCAGGTCTTCTGCCGCCTCTCCTGTCATTTCGGTAAGGTCTTTTTACTCCGCCTTCCGGCTCAATAACGACTCTTCTGTCCATACCGTTGCCGACCGAACGAGAGGTAACGCCCTCAACTTCCTGAACTGCGGTATGAATAATTCTTCTCTCGTATGGGTTCATAGGCTCGAAAGTATATCTTCTGCCCGACCTTGCAACATAATTTGCATTCTTTGTTGCGAGAGCTTTAAGAGTTTCCTCTCTCTTTGCTCTGTAGTCACCTACATTAAGAGAAACTCTGACATATTTATTAGTTACATTTTTAATAGCGAGGCTTGTAAGATATTGAAGTGAATCGAGTGTTTCACCTCGTCTGCCGATAATGATGCCGTAATCGTCACATTCAACGGTCATTTCAACTGTGCCGTCAACAATTTGTGCACTGATTTTTGCATCTTCAACCTTCAAACCTTCAATCATTGACTTCAAATAAGCGCAAGCGTAATCAAGGTCAATGTCTTTTTCGCTGATTTTTTCTTCCGGTTTTTCTGCCTTAGGTGCTTCCTTCGGCTTGGTTGCAGGCTTTTTGTCATATGACTTTGCAGGAGTTGAAGCTTTCTTCTCCTTTTTAGGAGCGGCTACCTTTGGAGCAACATTCTTCTTCTCTTTTCTGCCGTCGTCATAGCTAACCTTAACCTTGGCATCACAGCCACCGATTAAGCCAAAAAACTTCTTCTTCTCCGGCATAGTGATGATTTCAACATGAACATCTGCTGTTTCAGGAGCGTTAAGCTGAAGCTTGGCATTCTGGGTAGCTTCTTCTATAGTTTTACCGGTACCGATAAATTCCTTTACCATCTTTATCCTCCGATAATTATTTCGTCATCTTTTTAATACTTTCTTCTCTTGAACGGCGTTCAATAGTATTTTCAACCATCAATTTTGCCTGAGTTCTCTTAGGCGGATGAACTTTGAAAATATAAATTTGCTGGAAAATAGCAACAATATTAGAAATAATCCAATAAAAACCGACTGCTGCCGTAACCTTAAACGAAATGTAGAAGGAGAAAAACGGCATCATAAGCATCATCATCATCATTTGAGTCTGCTGCTGCCCGGACGCAGGATTATTCTTTTTAGAAATTATTGTCGATACAACGCTTGAACCTAAACTTGTTAAAAGTGAAAGAATAGGAATTATAACAATAACACCGTCTTTCCAGTGCGGTACAGCAGTCATATCAAGTCCAAACAAACTCATACCCTGCCTGTAAGTTTCAATATCTGTACAAACAGAAGATGTGAAAATCTTTGGAAACGCTTCAACGAGAGCATCCTTATAATGAGGGAAGTTCTCAAGAATGTTCAACTGAAAGTATGGTATTTTCGCGTCAGGATTGTTAGTGATTTCCTGATAAATAGGCAATATCACTTTGTAAATATCGTTTGACGCATCATTAAATCCACTTGCACCCAAAACATATTGAATAGGATAATAAATAATACCGATAACGCCCATAAGGAAAATCATCTGGAAAATCATAGGGCCGCAACCCATTTGCATCGGGTTATGACCTTCACGAGCATAAAGCTCCTGCATTTCCTGATTAAGCTTGTCCCTATCTCTCGGGTCAGGATACTTTTTATTTATCTTTTGAATTTTAGGCTGCAGTCTTGTAGTGCCTGCCATCGACTTTTGCTGTTTAACATTAAGCGGCAAAAGAATCAAACGGGTAACTACCGTGAAAATAATAAGTGCGAGAAAGTATTGGTTGTTAAGCACACCGAGCAAAAGCTCCATACACTTACCGAATAACCAATACAGTGGCTTAAAAATTGCAATACCGTTAGAAACGGTATTAGCTGCCATTACAATACTGCTCATTATTTGTCCTCTTTAGTTTTTTTAGGTGGAACAGGGTCCCAGCCGCCTTTAGAAAAAGGATTGCATCTCATAATTCGCCATATGCCGAGCAAACAGCCTTTAAAAACGCCGTGAATTTCAATCGCTTCAAGCATATATTGCGAACATGTAGGCATATACCTACAGCTTCCGTGCGAAAACCTCGGACTGATTGTTACTTGATATGTCCTAATCAAAAAGATTAATATCTTTTTTATAAGCCCCATCAGTCAATAACTCCCAAAGCTTTAAAATGCTTTTCCATTTGTTCAAGCACCTGCTGCATTTTAACATCAGGCGTCTTGCTCCTTGCAACAAACACAATGTCCCAGTTACCGTTTATCCTGCCCTCAAGCTGAGAAAAAGCGACACGAATAACTCTTTTAGACCTATTGCGCTTAACTGCATTGCCGATTTTTTTGCTCGTGGTAATTCCAAACCTAACTCCCTTGTATCTGCTTTTTGAAGCATAAGTTACAAGAGCGGGGGAGGCTTGACTTTTACCGCTGTAGTAAAGTCGGCGAAAATTTTTGTTTTCCTTTAAGGTTTTGCTTTTCACCTAATAACACCCAATCTGTAATTAGTAAGAAAGCTGCTTTCTGCCCTTTGCACGACGGCGAGCAAGTACCTTTCTACCGTTCTTAGTTGACATTCTCTTTCTGAAGCCGTGTACCTTCTGTGCATGTCTCTTCTTTGGCTGATAAGTTCTCTTCATTTTTTTCACTCCATTTCTGAAAATTAAACTCGTCTTAATTTTCCTAAGCTCTGTACGGTATAGTACAGGCGTGTGAAATTTTCATACCGCTTTAGCGATAGAAACACTTTTCACAATATCGGTAAGTATTATATATTAGTATTAACGCTTTTGTCAATAAAAAAATAATTATTCTTGTATTTATTTTATTATTATATTATAATAGCACTATATCTTGGGTATTAAAATACCGAGTACACAAGAAACAAATCGTCTTTATATAAGGAGTAAGATATGATTGGTATTATCGGTGCTATGGACACTGAAGTTGACAACATCAAAGCTCAGGTAAAAAACAAAGCGTCGTCTGCAGTTGCGGGCATTGATTTTGTCTGCGGCTTTATCGACGATGTTAATGTTTGCGTGGCAAAATGTTCGCCGGGCAAGGTTAACGCCGCTCTTTGCACTCAGTCTATGATTGACAATTTTGATATCGATATGATAATCAATGTCGGCGTTGCGTGTTCGCTTAGTGAAGATGTAATTATTAAAAATGTTGTTATCGCAAGTGATGTTTGCGAGTATGACATTGACATAACTGCTTTGGGTGAGCCGAGAGGGTTTATAAACGGTCTTAATGTTATTAAGGTTAAAACCGACGAAAAAATTTCCGAACAGCTTGCAAGAGTTGCCATTAATCACGGTGAAAAAATTCATCGCGGCACAATAGCAAGCGGCGATACTTTCATTGCAAACAATGAACTAAAAAAAATGCTTTCATCCGAATTCGGCGCAATCTGCGGTGAAATGGAGGGCGGAGCAATAGGTCACACCTGTGCCGCAAACAATGTTCCTTTCGCAGTTCTTCGTTCAATCAGCGACGGCGGAAACGAAAATGCTCAGCTTGATTACCCTACATTTAAAAAAATCGCCGCAGAAATTTCCACGGCGATTATACTTGAATTTATTAAACTTCAAAAAAGTCAATACTCTTTATTCTAATACAAAAGTATTGTAAATAATATCTTCCGCCTTTTCAATAAGGCTGTGAAGCGCAGTCTTTTCGCCAAGGTCTGAACCGGTTCTCGACTTATCTTCAATAAATACAAATCTTGCATCTTCAATCGAAAGTGCGGCTGAAGCAAGTTCACGGCCAAGCGTGTAGTCAAGCCTGAACATTTCCTTTGGAAGCATACCTGCTTTTGCAAGCGTAATTGCACCGCGGTAAACACAAAGGGTATAGTAATCGGAAATATACTTGAGTGCGCCCTCGTCACTGCCCGTTGCAACAAGGTCGAGCAAATATTTTGTAGCCTTGCCGAGTGTGAAGATTGAAAACTCACCGTTTTCTTCTTCCTTGTCCGTAAGTGCGTCAATGTCAAGACCGTTCCTGTTGTTGCTGACACCTAAAAGATAATCGGTAGTAACACCGTAATATTCACTGCAACGAATGACGAAATCAAGTCCGCATTCTCTAATTCCTTTTTCATAATGGCTTAAAAGAGCCTGAGAAATACCAAGGTCGGTTGCCGCCTTTTTCTGGCTTATTCCTCTTTCTTTCCTAAGCTGAGAAAGAATTGAAGCAAATTTAGAAATTTTTTCTGCCTTGTCGGCTCTCGCTTCTCTCTTTTCCTCTTTCTTTGTACTCATAATTAACACCTCGATTTATTACAAATAGTATTATATCACCGTGTTACAGTTTGTAAAGCGCGATTTCCTATTTGTAATATTTTGTAACTATTGGCTTAAAAAGGAGCTTTTTAAAATGAAATCTTTTAATCTTTATTTCTTCCGCCACGGAATAACAAAGGGAAACTTAAACGCACAGTATATTGGGCATACAGATTTGCCCCTCACTACAGATAGTATAAACGAACTTCATTCAATCAAGGCAAAGTACCATTACCCGCAAGTTGACGCCGTTTTTTCATCTCCGCTCAAAAGGTGCAAAGATTCGGCAGAAATTATGTTTCCAAACAACACTATAATCACTATTGATGATTTTATCGAATATAACTTCGGCGAATTTGAGCAGTGCACTGCCGAAGATTTAAAAGATAACGAGGACTTCAAAGCATGGCTGGGCGGGGGAGTTCACGCAAAAACACCTTACGGCGAAAGCAATGCCGAATTTGCCCAGCGTATTTGCGCCGCTTTTGAAAAAGTTATTGAGGGTTGCATTAAAACAGGAACTCAAAATATTGCAATCGTGGGTCACGCAGGCGTTTTAATGACGCTTCTTTCCTACTACGGTTTGCCCGAAGCACCTATGGCTCACTGGCAAATGGACCCGGGTTACGGTTTTCAACTTCGTATCACACCGTCACTTTGGATGCGTGCAAACAAAATCGAAGTTGTAGACACAGCACCGCAAAAAATAAAAAGTGAATAAAATATAATTTCAAATATGCTTCCCCTCGAGGGAAAGCATATAACATCAAAAAAGGGAAACGCTCCAAGAGTGTTTCCCTTAATTTTTGTTTTTTCAATTAATAAATTGACCTAACTTTAACAACACCGTCGATATTTGAAATATCGTCAAGAACCTTTTGCGCCGGCTTTGAGTCAACATCAATGATCGAGTAAGCAATTTCGCCTCTGTTCTTATCTTCAAACGAAGCGATATTGATACCGTCACGACTGATTGTATCTGTAATTGTTGCAATCATATTCGGCTGGTTCTTATGAATAACGGTAATTCTTGAAACGCCGCTCTTTGCCATTGAAACAGCAGGGAGATTAACAGAATTTTTAATATTACCGTTTTCAAGATAATCAATAAGCTCGCTTGCACCCATAGAAGCGCAGTTTTCTTCACTTTCAGGTGTGCTTGCGCCGAGGTGAGGAATAGCGATAACACCGTCAATACCGATAATGTCCGCTGATGGGAAGTCGGTAACATATGCTGCCATTTTGCCCTCTTCAAGAGCAGTAACAACAGCCTGAGAATCAGCGAGGTCGCCGCGGGCAAAGTTAAGAATTCTGACTGTATTCTTCATCTTGTCGATTGATTCCTTGCAAATCATCTGCTTAGTGTCAGGAGTAAGCGGAACATGAAGTGTAATATAATCTGCAACAGGGAAAATCTCGTCAAGATTATTGTTAACTGTAATGCCAGCTTTAAGAGTTGCACCCTCCGGCAAAAATGGGTCGTAGCCGATAACATTCATACCGAGGTCAACCGCAGCTTCTGCAACGAGTCTGCCGATAGCGCCAAGACCGATAACACCGAGTGTTTTGCCCTTAATTTCAGGACCTGCAAAAGCACTCTTGCCTTTTTCAACAGTCTTGCCTACATTGTCGCCCTCGTCCTTGATTGTTTTGCACCAGTCAATAGCCTTTGTAACCTTACGGCTTGCAAGCAAAAGACCGCAAATAACAAGTTCCTTAACAGCGTTTGCATTAGCACCCGGAGTGTTAAATACTGCAATGCCGAGATCGGTACATTTTTGAATAGGAATATTGTTAACGCCTGCACCTGCTCTTGCGATTGCGAGGAGCGACTGCGGCATTTCCATATCGTGCATAGCGGCACTTCTTACCATAATTGCGTCAGGTGACTGAGCGTTATCGTCAAGTGTATACTTAGCCTCGTCAAATTTTGAAAGACCTACATTTGAGATTTTATTAAGAGTTTTAACAGTAAACATTATTTGTTTTCCTCCTCAAACTTAGCCATAAATTCAACAAGCTTTTCAACACCTTCGATAGGCATAGCATTGTAGATAGAAGCTCTCATACCGCCGACTGTTCTGTGACCTTTAAGATTAACAAAGCCGCTTGCTTCAGCTTCTGCGATAAATTTCTTTTCAAGTTCATCGTCGCCGATAACGAAAGGAACATTCATAAGCGACCTATCCTCAGGAACAACTGTACCCTTAAAGAGTTTAGAATTGTCAAGGAAGTTATAAAGAATAGCGGCTTTCTTTTCGTTTCTTTCTTTCATCTTTTCAAGTCCGCCGATATCATTCTTTATCCATTCAAGAACGAGCTTGCAGATATAAATTGTCCAGCAAGGAGGAGTATTGTAAAGTGAATCAGCGTCAGCCTGAACTTTGTAGTTCATCATAACAGGGGTGATATCCCTTGCGTTGCCCAAAAGATCTTCACGAATAATTGCAACAACAAGACCTGCAGGAGCAACATTCTTCTGCGCACCAAAGTAAACCATACCGAACTTGCTGATATCAAGCGGCTCGGAAAGAGCACAAGATGAAACATCGGCAATAAGAACTTTGTCGCCAACAGGTGGGAGATCTTTATAAACAGTACCGTAAATTGTGTTATTCATACAAATATATACATAGTCTGCGTCGTCGCGGAAATCTTCCGGCTTAGTCTTAGGAATGTATGTAAATGTTTTGTCAGCAGAAGAAGCGGCTTCAACAACATCACCGTACTTCTTAGCTTCTGCAAATGCTTTCTTTGCCCACTGACCTGTGATAATGTAGTCAGCCTTGCCGCTGCCGTTCATAAAGTTGAGCGCAATAGCAGAAAACTGAGCGGAAGCACCGCCCTGAAGGAACAATACCTTGTAGTTGTCAGGAACATTGTAAAGCTCACGCATAAGAGCCTCTGCGTCCTTAATAATCTTGTCAAATACTTTTGAGCGGTGGCTCATCTCCATTACAGATTGACCGCTGCCCTGATAGTCGAGCATTTCGTCTGCTGCCTGCTTCAATACTTTTTCAGGAAGTGTTGAAGGACCTGCACTAAAATTATAAACTCTTGCCATAACTATATTTTCCTCTCTTAGTTTAAGACTGTTGAAAATAAATTAATCTTATAGGGCAAGGGCTCGCTCTTGCCGTATCCAACAACCTATAATTTTTTTATGATTATCAAATCGTAGTTACTATTATACTGTTGTTTAACTTTTTGTCAATGTTTAATTGTAATTTTCGTGAATATATACAATAGTTTGTTATGTTTTTGTCAATATTGTTAATGTCTGTAGTCATTTAGTCGCCTTAACCTCACAACTTTCGACACTTTGGCGCGGTTGTATAGTTCTATGTCATATCATATATATGATTATTGAAAAGTTATATATTGTGTGTTACAATACATTTGTATAGCTGTACATATTTTTAGGCATATGAGAGATACTCAAACCTACAAAACAAAATCAGCAGCTAAAAGGGGTACATATTATGAAAAAATCGGAGGTATTTATTCCGTCGGCTGACGGCAAAAACAAGCTTCACACTGTTATTTGGGAACCTGACGAGGAATATCCAAGAGCAATTCTTCAAATCGTTCACGGAATGAGCGAATATGTTGACAGGTATAACAATTTTGCTTCATTCCTTACCCAAAACGGTTTTGCGGTAATCGGTAACGACCATTTGGGTCACGGCAAAAGCGTAAAAAATGAAGATGATTTAGGCTTTTTCGCATCAAAAAACGGCGACAAAATCGTTATTAAAGATTTACATTGCGTTGCGCTTTTCGCAAAAGATAAGTGGCAGGGCGTGCCTATTTTCATTTTGGGTCACAGTATGGGTTCATTTTTCGTAAGGCAGTTTATAACCGAATACAGCAAAGAACTTAACGGTGCAATCATTATGGGCACGGGTTTCATTCCGGATATCGCTTCAAAAATAGGTATGACCGTTTCAAACATTATATGCAAGTCCAAGGGTGAAAAGTACAGAAGCAAAATGCTTGAAGACTTAACTCTTGGCTCAAACAACAAACCTTTTGCGCCAAACAGAACGCCTGACGACTGGCTTTCGCGTGATGAAAAAGTTGTTGACGATTATGTTGCCGACAAGCTTTGCGGCTTTCGTTTTACAGCAAGGGCATATAACGATTTCTTTAAAATTATTCATTTTCTTGCAATTAACAAAAATGCACAGGGGATAGTAAAATCGCTTCCTATTCTTATCACTTCGGGCGAGGTTGACCCGGTCGGCGGCAAAGAAGCTTGTGAAAAACTACTTTTTAAATATGAAAGTGCAAAAATTGTCGACACTTCCCTCAAGCTTTACCCAAACGACCGCCACGAAATTCTTAACGAACTCGATAAAGAAACGGTTTATAAAGATTTAGCAGACTGGATGATAAGCAAATTATAATTTTTCAAAGTATAACAAAAGAGCACCGCTTTTGCAGTGCTCTTTTTCTTATAATATTTAATTATTTAACCGAACCGCCATTATTTGACGAAGCGTAACCTATCCAAGTTGTACCGACATTGAAGTTTACATCATTGCCGTTTGTATCCTTGATTTCAAGAACGCCGTTGTTTACTGTCCAGTTAATGTCAACAACGGTACCGTCGGTAGCAAGTTTACCCTTGCCGCCTGAAAGCAAGTAGTTACAATAAATTTCAGCCGAGCCGCTGTTTTTGTAGTTAGCTTTTGAAACATATTCTGTTTCGTCAAAGAGAACGAGAAGATTCTTTCTTGCAACATCTGTTTGGTAGTCGCTGCAGTGATACATCTTATCGTCGGAATTATATGTCCAATCTCTTGTAGCTGTTCTGCTTGAGAATGTAAGACCGAGTGTATCGCACTGAGTGTCGCTTACTGTTGACTCTTCGTCAGCAAAATTGAACTTTGTATACTTGCTCTGGTCAGCATCGGTTCTGAAGCCTTCGCCCTCAATAGCAGCAGCAATCTTGTCACCGTACATAATGCCTGTATGCTCGGTTGAAACATTTCTTGATGAATCTCTGCCAAAGAGTGTAACCTTACCGCTGTAAGTCATTTGGTTAATATGGTCAACATTGTCTTTTCTAAATACAGTGTTAGCACCGATATATGCAGTGCCTTTCTTAGTTTGGCTCTGTCCCCAATGGAGGAAAATTGCGTCAAACATTTCAGAAAACTTGATATATGGAGGTCTTGCACTTCTCATAGGACCGATTTGTGACGGAACAGCAGTGTAATCGGCATACATCCAAAGCATTCTTGTTTCGCCGCCTTCAACTTCGCCCTCAACAATAATGTCAGGTGGGTTCTTATCGTCTGCAATACCCCACTGAGGTCTTGCGGAAACAGAATTTTCAACTACGCAGGCAATAGGTCTTTTGCCTACTGCGCTTTCGTTAAAGTCGCTTGAACCTGTAAGCGGGTTGGTTTTAGAGAGGTTAACAGAAGCTGCTGTTGTTTCCTGCTGAGAAACAGATGCAGGCTCACTCGTTGTTTCCTGCTTATCGCCTTTACCCTTAACAGCAAAAACAACGCCGACAATAATCGCAATAACAACTATTACTGCAACTGCAATAATAATAGGCTTGTTATTTTTACTCTTTTTAGGTTCTCTCTTTTGCGTAGGCATTTTAGCTTCCTCTCTTACTACTTTAGGAATATCATCTTTTTTTGCAAAATTAAAGTTTGTAAATTCGTCAAAACTTACGCCCTTATCTTCCTTTTTTTCATCGTCAAGCTTACCGACTTCTTCAACCTCGTGCTTAAACTGAGGTGTCGGAGTACTTGCTTCAGCCTTTTTGTTGTCAATATTAGGTGTATTGATATTTTTAATTTCGTTTAATATTTCATCTAATTCATCTGAATCAGCCATTATTAATTCTCCTTTCACTAATTCGATATAGACATTGTATCATATATAAATAAATTTTTCACTATATTTTTTCAAAAAATTAAAATTTATTGATTTAAAACGACACTTGTAGTAAAATACTTAGTGATGAGCAAAACGAAAGAAAAAAGTAAGAAAAAACAGTAAAGCAAGCAA
>CAVKLC010000004.1:0-66188 GCA_963657005.1 bacterium
TTATTGCCCTGATTTCCCTTTGTTTATGCGCCTTTCGGCGTTTTGCTCAGGGCTATAAAATACTGATAGCGGAGGTGATTTTTTGGCTAAAACAATTCCTATGATTATTACCAATGAAAATATTTTGGTTAAAGACAAGGAAAGCGACGAGTTTAAAACTTTCAATATGCCTGCTTTATCCGACATTCCAAACATTCCTTTTTACCACCAATTTGCCGAAAAAATTGCCGAGTGTCAATATTATTTCAAAGAGTTTATGAAAACGCTTTACGGCAAAAAACTTTCAAAATATATATTTGCCATTATTGTTCCCGATGATACAAGCAAGCTTGAATCTATTTTTATCAACGAATTTTTTGTAAACTCGGGCACTTGCAAAGCAGTAGCTCAAATGCCTATGGCTCTCGCTCTTTCAAAAGAGGATAATAAATATGTCAGCATTTCAAAATCAAACAGGAACATTATTCTCGAATATGTAAGAAATCACGAAAGCGTTGTAACAAAATATTATGATGCAAACATGGCTGACCCAAAAGTTATCGCCGAGGATGCTCAAAGGCTTCATATCGACCTTGAGTATGAAAAAGTACCCGTTTATATCAACAATTTTAATATGAATATGGATGAATATTTCAACTTTGAAAACATAATTTCACCAAAACATTTTATGGAAAAAATAGCAGAAATTGATGTTGAAAAGCTATAATAAAAAAGCACACCCTTGCAAAACATAATTGCAGGGGTGATTTTTTTGAAAAATAATGATAAAAAAAGCAAGAATAAAAATAAATTTAACGATTACACATCATTTTTAAATCCTGAAATTGTTCAAGCCGACCCGCAGGGTATGTATACCGGTGTTCCTGCCGATATGTACTATAACGACGAACTTGATATGCCGGTTCAGGATGCGGATGATTTGTAAAATACAATTAAATAGCATCATAGGGGCGGGGGCGAACATGTTTGCCCCCTTGTGTTTAAAAAAGTTGTTTACATATAAAACATCAATACAAATAAGCCAAGCGAATATTCACTGAATTTTTCCCTTTGTGGTGCTATGCTACACCAATATTTCCCACTTACCGTATCTCTTGCCGCTTTCTCTGCGGATATAGTTTTTATCCTGCAGAGATTTCATAATTCGTTTTATGGTTGCAATAGATTTTCCGGTTGCTTCTACAAGCTCTTGCTGTTTGATAGTCTGGTTCTTTGCGACCAATTCTAAAACTGCAAGTTCTTCCAAAGTACAATCCAAAGTGTCAAATTGATACTTTGGAACTTTTGGACTGATACTTTGGGAAGTGCTTTCATTCACATAATCAATGTGCATATATCTGTTTTTCAGTTCATAGTGCGTGTCTAACAATAGATTTGAAAAGAACATTTCCAAAAATTTTGTTGTGGAATGAACGCCCTTTTGCAAATTGTTGTAATTAGCACGAACCAAAGCGTTGCGGAAATACCAAGAATTTTTCTCGAATGCGTCGTTGTTTACGCTAAAGCCGAATGTTTTCATATATTTTATCATAAATACGGCAGTTGCACGGGTGTTTCCCTCGCTGAACGGGTGAATTTGCCATATATCCGAAGCAAATTTAGCCAAGTGCTTTACAGCCGCATCTACGGACAAGCCCTCATAAGAAAACTGCTTTTCGGCGGAAAAATCGTAGTCCAAAGTTTCCTTAATACTGTTCCAATCCGCATAGATGACTGTGTCACCGTTCAGTACCCACTCTTTCTTTGTGATGTTGTACTGCCTGACTTGTCCTGCGTGACTGAACACACCTTCAAATAATCTGCGATGAATCGAAAGCCACTCAGCAGGGGAGAACTGAAACGCTTTTTCACCTAATAACTTTGCAATTCTTGCCGAAACAATGTCTGCCTCTTTGGTCTCATTCTCCGTTTCGGTGCGTACAGAACGCTGCTCATAGTAACTGTGAATACGCTTTTGAGCTTCGTCGATTGTAATTTTACCCTCGATATGCTCTTTGGCGGTGTCTAACAAATAGTCAGAAGTATTCAGCCCGTCAACAGCCTGCAAACCGATGGCAGTTTGCCACGCTTCGCTTTTTTCGGCTTTGTCGGGTTCGCCTTGCTTTATATATTCTTCAAGTTCAAATTGCCAATTCTTGTCGGGCATATTTGCACCTCATTTCGTTATTATAATTCTTCAGCCTTAAAGGTTGTGTAACCCTCATAATAATAGCTGTGGTCGATACCTTTCATATAAACTTCTCGGCTGTTAATTTCATCGGTAAGCGCACCTTTTAATAACACATTAATCTCTACATCTTTAATCGGGCTGCGTTCCATTGCGAGAAGATAATCTTCTTTATCCACCTTGCTCCAATCTACAACTTTGCCGATTTCGTTTTTCAAGATATGGTCAAGCCAAATGCGAGTGCTGCGACCGTTACCCTCACGGAATGGGTGGGCAATGTTCATCTCAACATACTTTTCCACTATCTCATCAAAATTTGACTGCGGCATTTTGTCGATGTTTTCAAGTGCCGCTTGCAAGTAGATAAGCGGTGCAAAACGGAAATTACCCTTTGCCATATTGACCGTGCGAATTTCTCCGGCAAAGTCGTAAATATCCTCAAAGAGGTACTTGTGGATTGCCTGCAATGTTGCAAATTTACCTGTTGGAAGAGTATCGAGTAAGCCTGTTTCAAAAAGCTCAACAGCCTTTTTCTTGCTAATGCGTTCTTCTTCACGGGCAAGGTCGGCAGAGCTTGTCAAACCTAATTTATTTTCAAGTGCCATATTGCACCTCCAAAACGAATTATTGTTTCTGATTATGGATTTCTTTCAAGTCCTCGATAATGCCACCTCTTAAATATAACAATGTTTCTATAAAATATTATATCTAATGTTATACTCTATGTCAATGAATTTTGTTCTAAAACAGCCTCTGATTCCATACAAACGAAGGAACAAAACGAGGGTGCACACGGCGGTTATATTCCTTGTTATATGCAGAAAAAAGAGAAGATAATTTTACGATATGCACATTATCGTATTGACTGCTCAAAGCCCAAACGCTGTCGGGTACACGGTTTACGGTGCATAGGATATATTCATTCTCGTAAAACGGTCTGTCTTTTGTGGTGCTGTTCTCAATTTTCTTCCCTCAGTTTTTTCGTCAATCTATCACCCGGACTGGTATCGTAATAGGCATATAACGCTCGTTTTTTCTCATAGGCAAAATCAAAGGTTACATTTCCGATTTTAACATTGTGATAACTTGAATCTTCGGAGTTAATGTAGTCAGTTGATAAAGAAATGAGATTTTCTTTCAACCAATATTTGCACATATCTTTATAAAATGATGAAAGCACAACATTATTGAAATATTCCGTAAAACGCTCATAAACATCTTCACCGAAACTGCTATCTGCGTTGGGTATGGCGGTCAACAGAATTTTATACCAAATGGCGATATAACTGTTTGACGGATAATATTTTGTGTGCCCGTTTTTTTCGGGCTCTTTTCGTACAATATCAAATTCGCATAGAGTTTTAATATACTTGTCGCATTTATTTTTTGGATAACCAGAGAACGCCGACAGTTCATTGATTCGGTTATAACCGTTTGCCATTGCGTATATCAGCGTGTTGTAACTTTCAGGTGTTCGGAAGCATTCACGCATTTTTTCATTCATTAAGCGGTAAAACGGTGAATTTATATTAAGCAATGCTTTTACATTTTCTTCAAAAGAAATGCTTGTATCATATAAGGATAAAAGCTCAGTAATGCCTGCCGTCAGGCAAAAGATTGCTGCCAATTCCTTGTCGCTTACGGAAAGCGTTTCGGCTATCTCTTGCGTACAATACGGCATTATCGTTATCTCTTGGCAAGGAATTTCCATTTGTTCCCAAGGTTTGCCGATTAAGATTACAAGTGCACCACAACCATTACTTTCATATATGAAGTCTGTTAGTGCATCATTAAACTTATTTTTATCGTTTCGTTCACCCACATTGTCAAAAAAGACTGTTGGGTCTTTTTCTTTGCCGTAAATCTGTAAACAATTGAAAAACTCTGCCCAAGTTGTGTAGTCTTTGAACACATCGGGATAACGCTCGGCAAATGTTTTTAGTGCAAGTTCTGCACTTATATTGTGAAAAGAAAAGTAAAGGCTATCCTTGTTTTCCGCACAGTAAGACAACGCCGCATAGGTTTTTCCCATTCCCGAATCTGCCGAGAAAAACAACGCTTTATTAGTATTTGTGCGATAAGAATGAAACTTCTCAATTTCCTTTTTTAATTCATCAGGTATTCTTTTTAAAATCATAGTATCACCGTCATATCGTAAGTTGACCTTTTTGTCATTATAACAGATTTTTGCCCTTTTTCTATCAATCGCAAAAATATTTTAAAAAATTTTTCAGCCGGAAATCCTTGTAAATAAAGGGCTTTCGGTTGTTTTTCATTTGTGAACGAAATTTTTTAAAAAAATTGGGTGTACATTTTGCGGACCCCATTCATAAGTAGTGAAGGGGTAAATCCATAAAATACCCCAACATTCAAACAAAATCGGCACAAGATGAAGGAAAGCGTTTTGATTTTTGTGCCCATCGTACATAGCTGTAAAAATTTATACAGCTTATTTTCTCACAAAGGAGGTAAATAAAGATGAGAAAATCAGAATTGAAAGAGCTTTACAAGATGATGTTCCCGGAGTATCCGGACATTGTTACTGTGGCTCAGCTTCAAGAAATGCTCGGCGTAAGCCGACACTTGGCATATGACCTGATTAACGACGGATATATTCCGGGCTCAAAATCGGAAACGCTTTTAAAATTCCGAAGGTCAATGTCATCAACTATGTTATGGAAGAAGGTGTAAAAAATGCAAGTTGAAAAACTGAAAACAATCGACGCCGACACTCTTTTGTCAACTCCGATGGACAAAACCTTGTTTGTAGTTGACGGCTTGATACCGCAAGGACTCAGCGTGCTATCAGGTTCAAGCAAAATCGGCAAAAGCTGGCTTATGCTGTGGCTGAGTCTTCAGGTGGCAAGAGGACAACCTATGTGGGAATTTGAAACGCACAAAAGCGA
Organism: bacterium; assembly: GCA_963657005.1. Lineage (GTDB taxonomy): Bacteria > Bacillota > Clostridia > Oscillospirales > Acutalibacteraceae > Eubacterium_R. Next base: position 5,074 of record CAVKLC010000004.1, read on the forward strand.
TGTGCTTTATCTTTGTCTTGAAGATACTTACGCCCGAATACAAAACCGACTGTACAAAATTACAGACGAAGCACCGAGCGAATTACGCATAACAACTACAAGTTTTCAAATCGGAAACGGGTTGGAACAACAAATTGAAAAGTACCTTTCCGACTATCCCGATACAAAACTTGTGATTATTGACACTTTTCAAAAGGTGCGTGATTCCAAAAGAACAGGCGGTAAAAACGGAATGTATGCAGGCGACTATGATGATGTATCGGCACTTAAAAATATTTCGGACAAGTACTCCATTGCCGTTGTAGTTGTTCATCATGTCAGAAAACTTAAAGATGTCAGCGACCCGTTCAATGAGGTGTCAGGTTCAACAGGTATTACCGGTGCGGCAGATACAAATTTTGTTTTGAAGCGTAGCCGTGCCAATGAATCGGGAACACTACTTGCCACAGGTCGAGATATTGAGTATCAAGAACTGACATTGAAGTTTAACAGCCACAGTCACTTGTGGGAGTTGGTCGAGCGAAAGAATACGGAAGATATTGCCGTGAGGAAATTCCGAAGTTTATTTTACGCCTGGTTGTTTTTATATCCGAGATGAAAGAGTGGCAGGGTACGGCAACCGAGTTGATTACTCAGATGAACGAAACCGAGGTCACACCGAATGTTGTGACAAAAATGCTTGCCCGATTTTCGGCGGAAGTTTTACAGCCGCATGGTGTTGAATACAAAACAAAACGCACCGGCACAAGCCGACTGATTCACTTAAAAAAGTGTGACAGCAATGACGGAAATGACAACTCAACCGCTATATAGAAAAAAGCCGTCATAACCGTCACTATCGTCATTTATGAAAAAAGGATAAGGGGGATATACAGGTAATGCCTTGTTTTCGGGGTCCCCGCAAAGTCGTTGACTTTGTGGGGAAAGGAAGAACAAAGCAATCGAGCGGAAGTTTTCGGAGAAATCCGGAAACGGAGCATGTATTGCCTTTGTTCTGACGTAGCGAGCATAGGTTTTGTAATGCCTACAAAACCGGCGGCGAATGCCGAAAGTGGCTGCCGCCCCTGTAACCCCGATTTTACAAAGAAAGGATTGAAAATTTATGAGACAAAGAACAACTGCAATCAATATCAGAGTGACAGAAACGGAGAAAAGGAAAATGGAATTTGCCGCTAAAAAATGCGGACTTTCGCTCTCCGCTTACCTTAGAAAATTGGGCTTGGGCAAGCAGGTTCAAGCGAGTTTGCCGCAAGAATTTTATGAAGCGTACCGAGGTTTAACAGCACTTCGTGACAACTTTAAATCACTTCCCGACGAAAGAATAAAAGACGGATTTGATTGTGTAATCGACAAATTTTTGAAGGCTTATCACCAAAGTGATAAGACGGAAAACGGAAGTGAATCATTATGGCAGTAACAAAAATATGGGTTGTTACCGACAGCGTCAGCCGAGTTTTAAACTATGCGGCGAACCCTGACAAAACAATTTACAGCGATATTTGCAAGGCACTTCACTATGCAAGTGATGAGAGAAAAACCGTAGCCGGTGAAGAAAAAGCAATGTTTGTTACAGGCGTAAATTGCTCCGCCGTCACCGCTTTTTCGGAAATGATTTCGGTGCAGGAACGCTTTGATAAGACTACCGGCAATGTGGCTTACCACGCATATCAGAGTTTCAAAACAGGCGAGGTTACACCTCAGCTTGCACACAAACTCGGCGTTGAACTTGCCAAAAGAATGTGGGGCGGCGAGTACCAAGTGCTGGTCGCCACCCACTTCAACACCGCCACTTATCACAACCATTTGGTCATCAATTCCGTGAATATGTGGAGTGGTAAAAAATTTAATTGCAACGAGGGTGCGTATTGGAAACTGCGTAGCATTTCCGACAAACTTTGCAAAGAAAACGGCTTGACGGTTATTAAAAATCCTAAAGGGAAGACACCACGCAAACTGTACTTTGCCGAGAAAAACGGCGAGCCGACACAATACAATTTAATGCGTGAGGCGATTGATAAGGCTCTTGAGATGAGTACAAATCCAAAAGATTTTGCCTATGTTATGAAACGGCTCGGATATGTAATCGACCTGAATCCATATCATAAATACGCCACCGTTCGCTCGGTTAACAGCAAGAAGGCAACCCGATTATATCGCTTGGGAGAGGCTTATGACCGTGATTCAATCTATGACCGAATGAGAGATAACTTGCGAAATAATCCGCAAAAAGCGTACCGCTTATACCGTGAATTTACCGCTAAAAAGAGTTATGGCGTCACAATTCAAAAGGCTTATCTTGTGAAAGGTAACTTGAAAAACATAAAGAAAATCACAGGATTGAAAGCATTATATTTCAAATATTTGTATCTGCTGGGTGTTCTTCCGAAGAACAAAAAGCACAAGCCTTTATCGCCTGAAATGCGTGAGGCTTGTCGTCGTCTTGACCGTTATTCCGAGCAGGTACGGCTGATTTGCGACAACCGTTTAACAGATATTTCATCTGTTGAGGTGTTTATAAAAAATACCGATTCTCAGATGAAACTTATATCGGACTATCGCAAAATGCTTTACCGAAAGATTAAATCCTGTCACGAGCCAACGGAAAAAACAAAACTTGTTGCCAAGCGAGATGATTGCACTAAAGTCCTTGCAAAACTTCGTAAGGATAAGAAAACGGCAACAAGAATTATAGAGGATAACCCAAAAATCAAAGAGAATATTCTCATTGAAAAGAATATGCGAAACCGTTATTACGGACTAAATAAACAACGAAAGAGAGATTATGAAAGATGACAAAAAGAAATACAGATTTTACTTTACCTAAATTGGACGATTTATTCACCACACAGCAAATGCGGGACGACGCAAAGCTGGAGCGAGTGCAAAACATTCCGCTAAGTGAATTGCATCCATTCAAAGACCACCCGTTTAAGGTGCAAAACAACGAGGAGATGAAGCGAATGATTGAGAGCATTAAAAAAGTAGGAGCAATTACTCCGGCTGTGGCAAGACCGCTTGAAAAAGGCGGTTATGAAATTATTTCCGGTCACAGGCGACTTGCGGCTTATCAAGAACTCGGACTTGAAACAATGCCTGTGATTGTTCGTAATATGACCGACGATGAAGCAATAATTGCAATGGTGGACGCCAATTTGCAAAGAGAAACGGTTTTACCGAGTGAAAAGGCGTTTGCTTATAAGATGAAATTAGATGCCATAAAGCATCAGGGTAAAACTTCTGTGCAAGTTGCAGAGAAGTTATTAAGCGTTGAAAAAGTGGCGGAAGATGCAGGCGAAAGCAAAGACCAAGTGCGAAGATATATTCGCTTAACTTCTTTGATACCCGAACTGCTTGCAATGGTAGACGAGGGCAAAATCGCATTTAATCCGGCTGTTGAAATTTCCTACTTATCAAAAGATGAGCAATGTGTTTTGCTTGACGCTATGGAATTAAACGATTGCACACCGTCCCACGCTCAAAGTATTCGGCTAAAGAAATTATCCCAAGCGGGTAGCCTTGACAGCCAAATCATTTATGGCGTTATGTCGGAGGAAAAGCCGAATCAAAAAGAACAAATCAAATTCAAGCGTGAGGAATTCAAAAAGTATTTTCCGTCAAATTACACCGACGAACAAATACGAAAAGATATATTAAAAGGTTTGGAACTTTTAAGAAAGCAGAGAGAACGAAACCGAGACGCTCGCTGATTCGTACAGAAGTGTACGCAGAGCGACTGTCGCACAATGGAAAGAACTATGCCGACAAGATATAATTTTCTTGTCGGTGTAGGTCAATCCTGTGTAAAGCAAAGAAAGGAGATAAAAATGGTATCAGGACACCTACAAATTAAAAAAGGATATTATTATGTAGTATTAAGCTACAACGACAACACCGGGAAACGCTGTGTAAAATATTATTCCACAGGGCTACCCGAAAAAGGAAACAGACGAAAGGCAGAAGCCGAACTTTCACGAATCAGAGGTGAGTTTGAATCACCGGTATCAGACGAACTTGCCGCCGATATGCTGTTTGCAGATTATTTATTGCAATGGCTGGAGATTGTAAGGGTGCGTGTTAAAGCGACAACATTCGGTTCTTATGAACAAATGGTAAAATCGGCAATTGAACCGTATTTCAGAAAGAAAGGCGTAACCCTGCAAGGCTTGGAGGCAAGGCATATTCAGCAATTCTATTGCGAAAAGCTGAAAACCGTCAAGGCAAACTCGGTTATACACTATCACGCCGTCATTCATCAAGCATTGAAATATGCACTTAAAACCGACCTTGTTACACAGAATGTGGCAGAAAAAGTTGACAGACCGAAAAAGAATGACTATCAACCTGTGTTCCTTGATGCAAATGAATTGCAACACGTATTTGAAGTAGTTAAAGGCACAAAGTTGGAACTCCCCGTATTAGTTGCCGCTTTTTACGGACTTCGCCGAGGTGAGGTCGTGGGGCTTAAATGGGACGCTATCGACTTTGAACGGGGAACAATCACCATTAAGCATACGGTTACTTCGGTGCAAATAGACGGTAAAACAAAAATGTACGCACAGGACTCTGCAAAAACAAAATCCAGTATGCGTACACTTCCGTTGGTCGGTAGTTTTGCTGAATATTTCAAAGAGGTGAAAGCGGCACAAGAAGTCAATAAAAAGGTTTGCGGTAACTGCTACAACTACGAATATGACGGCTATGTTTTTGTTGATGAGTTGGGTAATTTAATGAAACCCGATTATTTAACAAGCCAATTTCCTATATATATTCAAAAGCACGGCTGTAAGCGAATGCGTTTTCACGATTTAAGGCACAGTTGTGCAAGTCTGCTTCTTGCTAACGGAGTTCCGCTCAAACAAATTCAGGAATGGCTTGGGCACAGCGATTTCTCCACTACCGCTAATATCTATGCCCATCTTGATTACTCGTCAAAGTTATCTTCTGCAAGTGCTATGGTACACGGAATGGCATTGCCCGAAACAGTAAATTTCGGCAATAAATGGCAAACAATAGAAAAATAATTTTGAAAAAAGCCTGTAAACGGAGTTGATTATAAAATAAAAAGTCGCCACAAGCAATGAATTGCTTGTGGCGATGATGGCGGAGAGTTAGGGATTCGAACCCTAGAAGCCTTTCGACTTACAGCATTTCGAGTGCTGCACCTTCGACCACTCGGACAACTCTCCGTTTATGTGATTCCGTTCAATTCAAAAAACTTTTCGCAAGAACTGACGGAAAGAACAACAAAATATTTAGTTTTCGAACCTACCCGAAACACAGTGTTTATGGGAGAAGCAAGCGGAGCATACTGCCAAACCTTTCAGGAATTTCGAGTCCATGCCGTTATGACCTCTTCGGTACCACTCCGTATGTATCTATATGCAGTAGATTTATTTTATACTCTTTTATTGTTTTTGTCAATATTGAAACTGACTTTAATTTATGATAAAATAAATTTATTACATAATACATACTATGGAGATAAGTTATGGTAGCGATAATTGATTACGGTGCGGGTAATCTTTCGAGCGTAAAAAAAGCGCTTGATTACTTGGGTGCTGAAAGTGAAATAACGCAGGATAAAGAAAAAATCATGTCTGCAAGTCATATCATTTTGCCTGGTGTCGGTTCTTTCGGTGACGCTATGGCTTCAATGGAAGAAAGGGGACTTGTCGACACGGTTAAGCAAGCCGCAACGGAGAAAAATTTCCTCGGCATTTGCCTCGGTTTGCAGCTTCTTTTTGAAAGCAGTGAGGAAAGCCCCGGTGTTAACGGTCTTGGAATACTTAAAGGTAAAATCGTTTCTATTCCAAAAGATAAAGGCTTGAAAGTTCCTCATATCGGTTGGAACAGCGTAAGCCTTAAACAAAAAGACGTCATTTTTAAAAATATTGACGACGAAAGTTATTTTTATTTTGTTCATTCGTTTTATCTTGACGGTGCCGACGAAGATGTTGTTGCAGGCGTAACAAATTACGGAGTGGAAATTGAATGTGCTGTTCAAAAAGGCAAGCTTTGTGCCACTCAGTTTCATCCTGAAAAAAGCAGCAAAGCGGGACTTGCTTTGCTTAAAAACTTTTTGGAAATGGGGGGATGAGTAATGTACGCTAAAAGAATTATTCCTTGCCTTGATGTTAAAAACGGACGAGTTGTTAAAGGTGTTTCTTTCGTTGACTTGCGAGATGCCGGCGACCCGGTTGAATGTGCAAAGGCATATGACGAACAGGGTGCGGACGAACTTGTTTTGCTCGATATTACCGCAACTCACGAAGGCAGAAGCACTATGGTTGATATTGTAAAGCGTGTTGCAGAGTCGGTATTTATTCCGTTCACCGTCGGTGGCGGAATAAAAACCGTTGATGATTTTAAAGAGCTTCTTCGTGCCGGTGCGGACAAAATCAGCGTTAACTCAGCCGCTGTTCGCAACCCCGATTTAATCAACGAAGCTTCTTACAAATTCGGTGCTCAGTGCGTTGTTTGCGCAATCGACGCTAAGCGTGACGGCAATGACAGTTGGGAAGTTTACTTAAACGGCGGCAGAATTCCGACCGGAATTAATGCTGTTGCATGGGCGATTGAAGCCGAAAAAAGAGGCGCAGGCGAAATACTGCTGACTTCTATGGACCAAGACGGTCAAAAAACAGGATATGATATTGAACTTACAAAAACAATAAGCGAAAATGTCGGTATCCCCGTTATTGCTTCGGGCGGCGCAGGCAAAGCGGAACATTTTCTTGACGCTTTCACAACCGGCAAAGCCGACGCAGTTTTAGCGGCAAGCCTTTTCCATTTTAACGAACTCCCAATATCTGAGCTTAAAAAGTATTTGAAAAATAATAATATCAGTATAAGAATGTAAATTATATAAAATTAACGGGCTAACGATGTTAACCCCTACGAAATTTTTTCATTTAATCCACCGTAGGAGCGAATATCATTCGCCCGTTTTTTCTTTACACAAAAACAAAATGTATCAAAAGCATATAACCGATTGTGCCGACGGCAATACTTAAAAGAGTGTTCTTTTTCCAAATATGCACCACAGCAGTGAGTGCAACGCAAATCATTTGGGGGATGATATAATTTATATCGCCCTTTTCAAAATCTTTAAGGCAATAAACAATAAGTATACCTAAAATTGCGACAGGCAAAACATTGCCGAGATACTTAATAAACTTAGGCACTTCCTTGCTTTGACCGAAAAGTGCGAAAGGGAAAAACCTTGTTGCAAAAGTGACAACGCCGGCAACAATAACCATTAAAATAAGATGAGAAGAGGTCATTTTTCGTTTACCTCCTGCGTTTCAAAAAACTTTTTGAACGACGATAAAACCACAACGGTTATCAAAAGCGACGGAAGTAAAAATTTATCAGCACCGAAAATTACAAGGCAAATTATTGCTGAAAACACACCGACTGCGCCGATTATAGGACTTTTGCCCTTATTATTTCTAATCAAATCAATAAAAATAACAACAAAAAGCGCTGTCATTGAAAAATCTATGCCTGCAAAATCAATCGGTATCGCCTGGCTCAAAAGCGAACCGAGCGCTGAACCGATTATCCAGTAAATATGGTTAAACTCGCCGATTAAAAACCTCGCTTTCGGCTCGTCAACATTTTCGGGAACAGTTGTTATTGACGAGTTTACCGAATAAGTTTCGTCCGTCAAGGTAAAAATCATAAACGGATATCGCCAGCCGCCTGCTTTAAACTTTTCAATATATGACAAGCCATAAAACATATGGCGTGTGTTGATAAAAAATGTCATAAGAGCAGTAGTTGCAAGGTCGGCTTTTGCGCTGATTAACGACACAAGCAAAAACTGACCCGAACCCGCATACACGATTAACGATATAAAAATTGCCCACAACCAGTTGTATCCTGCTTTGTAAAGCATTATGCCAAATGCCGAACCCAAAAACAGATAACCGAAAAGTACCGGCAAAGATTCTTTAACTGCAAATTTTATTGTTGCACCTTTGCTTTTTTTCATATTTTCCTCTCTTTACTTTGCAAAAAAAGAGGCGAACACTGTTCGCCCCTATATTTTTATTTAAATTATTTGCCCATTTCTATATAGTCCGGTCTGTTCTCGCTAAGCTCGATATTAGACTTGCCGTAGATTTCCATTTGAAGTTCATATGCATCCTTTGGAATATCTGCAAGCCAAATCCAGTTACCCGGAGCGGCAGAGAACTTTTGACCGCCTGCACAGTTTTCTTCAGCCGGAACATTCTTTGTTTTCATAGAAAAGTTGAGCCAACCGTCTTTAAGAGCGGTATTGCCGATAGAAATAAGCTCTTTCTTGCTGTAGCCTGTATAAACATAATCAGCAAGTGCATTAACAGTCTTAACTGTATCAATAGTACCGCTGTTGCTCATCTTTTTAAGCAAAGCGTTAAGAACAGTCTTTTGCCTATTTGCTCTTGCACCGTCAGAGTCAATATGTCTGATTCTGCAATAAGCGAGAGCCTGCTTACCGTTGAGAAGCATCTTGCCCTCAGTACCCTCAAAGGTTTGCTTAATTGTAACACCGCCGTATGTCTTTGGGTGATTGTTAATTTCGTTAATTTCAGCAGATGTAATTTTAATTGTTACACCGCCGAGTTCATTAATAATCTTAGGGAATGAATTGAAGTTAACTACCGCATAGTTGTTGATAGCAATTTTGTAGTATCTTTCAATAGCGTTGATATAGCACTTCATACCACCCATTGAAGCTGCAGCGTTGATTTTGCCGTATTGACCCTTGCCGTCAACTTCAAAATAAACATAAAGGTCACGCAAAACAGAAGTAAGATGAATTTCCTTTGTGTCGATATTAATACTTGCAATAATTGCAGAATCGGCACGGGAAGTGTCAGAAATCTTTTCATCTCTTGTGTCTTCACCGATAAGAAGAATATTGAGCACATGAGTTGAACTTACAGGGTCGCCGTTTTGATACCACTGTTTAAGGTATTCGGCATAGCTGTAAACTTCGCCCGCATTCGCTTCCTTAATTGACGGAAAATCTTCCTTCAAAAAGTCCATACCGTCATAATAAGTGCTCATTGAATAATCTTCGCTGTTTTTGTCGTCGGTTACTTTGTTGAGCATATTATTTGCATAAAGGAGAGCAAAAACACCTGCGGCAATTATCATAACAAGAAGAATAATTATTATTGAAATAATTGCTTTGCCTTTTTTCGTTTTTGAAAACTTTGTTTTCTTCTTTTCTTCTGTAACTTCAACAGCTTCTTCTCTTATAACCTGTGGAACTTCAGCATCATCCTGCGCCAAAGAAAGGAGGTCTACCATACCTTCCTGTTCTTCTTCCTCGGTTTCCTGATTGTCGCTGATTTCAGAATCGGTATAACTGCTTTCTTCTTCCTCAATAGTAGGAATCTCAAACTCAGAAACTTCTTTTGCTTCTTCATTTTCTTGCGAAAAAGTTTCTTCGCTGTCTTCTTCGCTTTGAACTTCTTCAACAATAGGTTTCATAACTATTGTTTTATCTTCGGCAGTATTTTGTACATCTTCTTTTGGTCGTTTATCTTCAAAAACCTTAACCTCTTCTTTTTCTTCAGGTTCAGGCTTTACTTCTTCAATCGGGGTTTCATTGACATTTTCATTTTCCTGCTCTGCTCTGTGCTTTTTAACTTCAGAGAGAATGTCATCAATGCTGTAAGACTCTTTATCCAACGCCTTCACTCCTCTTATTTAATAAAACTTTTGTCATTATATATCATATCGTGTCAAATTACTATAGAAAAATTGTAAATTCTATATTTTTCTAACACATAATAGACATATTAACATATTTTTGATTATTATTCGTTTTCTACGGTTGCCTCGTCGGTTGTTTCTTCGCCACTTTCTTCATTTTCCGCTTCTTCCTCAAACCTGTCAACAACAGAAATTGTGGCAAGCTTTTCTCCCTCGTTAACCCTCATAACCTTAACGCCCTTTGCAGGTCTTTGGAAAGTCGAAATTTGGTCAACCGGCATACGAATAATAATACCGTCGGTGGAAATCATTACAACATCGTTTTCATCTGTTACGGCTGCAATATTTGCAACCTTGCCGTATTTATCAACACGGTAGTTAAGAAGACCTTTACCGCCCCTTGACTGAACACGGTAGTCGGAAAATTCACTCTTTCTGCCATATCCCGTTTCACTTACGGTAAGAAGCTTAACTCCCTCGTGCTCTGCAACAAAGCCGACAACATAGTCGCCCTCGGCAAGTGTGATAGCCTTAACACCTCTTGCGGTTCTGCCGATAAGCCTTGCGTCATTTTCGTCAAAGCAAATGCTCATACCGTCGTGAGTTGCGGCAACAAGCTTTCTGTTACCGTCGGTAATATCAACCCAAGAAAGTTCGTCACCCTCGTCAAGATTGATAGCAATAATACCACTCTTGCGTATATGGTCGTATTGGTCAAGATCAGTCCTTTTGATTATACCGTTTTTAGTCATCATACAAAGGAATGAACGGTTTTCATCCTTTGGAACCTGAACCATTGCGGTAATCTGCTCGCCTGCTTCAAGAGGAAGAATGTTAACAACATTCATACCCTTACCTGTTCTTGACGATTCAGGAATCTCATAACCTTTCATCTTAAATACTTTACCCCTGTTGGTAAAGAGCATAATAAAGTCATGAGTAGAGCAGGCAAACATTGTTTTTGCAACATCTTCCTCTCTCCTGCTCATACCGGACACACCTCTGCCGCCTCTGTTTTGAGCCTTGTAGGTGTCAACTGTCTGGCGCTTCATATAACCCTTTTCCGTAAGGGTAAGAATACAGTCTTCAACAGGAATAAGGTCCTCGTCTTCAACATCACCGACTGCCGCAGAAATTTCAGTTCTTCTTTCGTCGCCGAATTTAGCCGCAGTTTCCCTTGTTTCGGTCTTAATAATCTCGTTAACTCTCTGCTCATTGCCGAGAATATCGGTAAGGTCCTTAATCTTCTCATGGAGTTCTTCGAGTTCATTCATAATCTTTTCAATTTCAAGACCTGCAAGTTGACCGAGACGGTAAGCAACGATAGCACTTGCCTGCGGGTCGTCAAAGCCAAACTTGTCCATAATAGCCTGCTTAGCTTCAGCCTGTCCGCCTTTGCACGCACGAATTGTTGCAATAACTTCGTCAACAATGTCGATAGCTTTTGCAAGACCTTCCAAAATATGTGCTCTTTCCTGAGCCTTGTTGAGGTCAAAACGAGTTCTTCTTGTAATAACTTCTTTTTGGAAGTCAATATATTGCTTCAAAATCTCTTTAAGAGTTAAAACCTTTGGCACATTGTCAACAAGCGCAAGCATAATAGCACCGAATGTAACTTGCATATCGGTCATTTTATAAAGATTGTTGAGCACGACCTGAGCGTTTGCGTCACGCTTAACAGTAACTTCAATGTGCATACCTTTTCTGTCTGAATAGTCCTGAACATCGGCAACACCCTCAAGCCTTTTTTCCTTAACCAAATCGGCAATACGGGTAATGAGCCTTGCTTTGTTAACGCCGTAAGGAATTTCGGTAACAACAATTTTATACCTGTCGCCCTTAGTTTCGATAATTTCAGCCCTTGCACGAAGATAAATTTTACCTCTGCCCGTTGCATACGCTTCCTTAATACCTCTTGTACCCATAATGATACCTGCAGTAGGGAAGTCAGGACCCTTAATATACTGCATAATTTCTTCAAGGGAAGCGTCAGGATTGTCGATATAGTAGCACATACCCTCAACAACTTCACCCATATTATGCGGCGGAATATTTGTAGCCATACCTACTGCGATACCTGAAGAACCGTTAACAAGAAGATTAGGATAACGGGAAGGTAAAACTGTAGGCTCTTTGCTGTTATCGTCAAAGTTAGGAACAAAATCAACCGTATCTTTCTTGATATCTTCAAGCATTTTCATAGCGATTTTGCTCATTCTGCTTTCTGTATAACGGTAAGCAGCGGCTGGGTCGCCGTCAACCGAACCGAAGTTACCGTGACCGTCAACAAGAGTATGCCTCATAGAAAACGGCTGAGCAAGTCTAACCATTGCGTCATAAACAGATGCGTCACCGTGTGGGTGATAGTGACCGAGTACTTCACCGACAGTTGTTGCACACTTACGGTACGGTCTGTCAGGGTAAAGATTGTTGGTGTACATTGCATAAAGAATTCTTCTGTGAACCGGCTTTAAACCGTCACGAACATCCGGCAACGCACGCTGAACAATAACACTCATTGAATAATCAAGGAATGCTTTTCTTATCTCGTCGCTTATTTCTACATCTTTAATTTTTTGATTGTCGTAACGAATTTCATTACTGTCCATTATTTAACCTCCATAAAAGAGTAACTGTATTATCAAAATTTGTTATAAAAAACATAATTCATATTATTTTTTAAGCATTTTATTACATCCGCCCTTATTTCCTGCGGAATTGCTGTTTTAGGCACAATGTTTGCACCGCTCGGCAAAACAAATTGAATATAATTTTTTGTTTCAATTATAGCTTCAATAATGTTGTAAGGGTAAACGCCCAAAAACATAGGCTCGTTTTCCTTTGGCAAAGTTTTAAACTCAACAAATTCATTGTCAATCGTGATTTGCCTAAGCTGAGTATATGTCGCATCTTTTTTTACAAAGTTGTTTGCCCTTCTTTTAGGTCTTATTTTGCTTATATAAAGTGAAAACAGACCTATAAGCAATGCGTACAAAGCCATAATTATTATATAAGTAAAATCTCTGTCCTTAGCAGAATAATAAGTGCCTATGCCGATTACAACCAAAGCCGAAATATAAAGCATTGTCATAAACTTACTGCCTTTAAGCTTAAAAAGTTCAAAGTTAATCAAATCTTGCTTAGTCAAAATATAGTCAAAGGTAAATTTCATCTTTTTACCCCCTTTGACTTCAATAAATTTATAAGGCTTTGAAGTTCATTGCCGTTATATCTTTCTTTATTTATAACCGCAATTCCGCGGCTGAGGGTAGGCAAAATGATAATTTCTTTGCTCGTTTCTTTAAATGAAAAAATACTTTGCCACGGTGCATAAACTTTTTCATAACTGTTTATAAGCTCAATACCCTCGTCATAAATGTTAATTGTATGCTCGTCATTCAAAATAGGTGACATTTCATAATCACGGATAACACCCTTTTTGTTTGTAGCTATTTGTACAATATAAAAAAGCGCAAGCAAAATAACAAATACAGACAAATAAAAATCAATCATTTTAAGTGCGGTAAGCACAGCAAAAGCAATCACTATTGTTAAAATAACAATTACCTGTGCCGCTTCGCCCATACCTGTTTTGCCGATTTTATATTTAAAACCGTGATAAAATTCTTCACCTGTCATTTTAAAAGTTAATTTCATAAATTTTATACATCCAAGTTTTGAACAAATTTTGCGTTCTTTTCAATAAATTCTCTTCTCGGCTCAACATTGTCACCCATAAGGATAGAGAAGTTTTCGCTTGCTCTTTGTGCGTCTTCAATAGTTACTCGAAGCATAGTTCTAAACTCAGGGTCCATTGTTGTTTCCCAAAGTTGTTCAGGGTCCATTTCACCAAGACCTTTGTATCGCTGAATATCGCAGTCGCCGCCGAGTTCCGCAATCTTAGCGTCCCTTTCCTCGTCCGAGAATGCATAGCTGCTCTTTTTGCCCTTTGAAACCTTAAAGAGAGGTGGCTGAGCAAGGTAAACATAACCGTCCTCAATAATCTGAGGCATATATCTGAAGAAGAATGTTAAAAGAAGCGTTCTGATATGAGCACCGTCGACATCGGCATCCGCCATAATAATAATCTTGTGATACCTGAGTTTGTTTATGTCAAAATCTTCGCCTATACCTGTACCGAGTGCCATAACAACAGGAACAAGTTTTTCGTTTGTAATGACCTTGTCCACTCTTGCTTTTTCAACATTGAGCATTTTACCCCAAAGAGGGAGAATAGCCATATGCTGTTTATCTCTGCCTTCTTTTGCAGAGCCGCCTGCCGAATCACCTTCGACGATATAGATTTCGCATTTTTCAGGGTCATTGCTGATACAGTCTGCAAGCTTACCCGGAAGTGAATTGCTTTCAAGCGGTGATTTTCTTCTTGCATTTTCTCTCGCTCTCCTTGCGGCTTCTCTTGCACGGGAAGCGTCAAGTGATTTGTTAAGCAAAGTTTTTGCAACGGCAGGGTTTTCTTCAAAATATGTCATTAACTTTTCATAAAGCATTGTTGACACAAGACCGGTAATGTCCGTATTACCGAGCTTACCCTTTGTTTGACCCTCAAACTGAGCCTCGGTGAGTTTAACGCTGATAACAGCCGTTATGCCTTCTCTTACATCTTCACCGCTGAATTTTTTGTCACTGTCTTTAAGAATACCAAACTTTTTGCCGTAGTCGTTAAATACTCTTGTAAGCGCGGTTTTAAAACCTGTTTCGTGAGTACCGCCGTCAATAGTGTTAATATTGTTGGCAAAAGACAAAAGAATTTCGTTATATGAATCGGTGTAACAAAGCGCAACTTCCGCACTTCTGTCACCCTTAGTTGTTGAAAGGTGGATAACTTCATCCTGAATAGGGTTAAGTCCGCGGCTTGTGTTGATATATTCAACGAAAGATTTAATACCGCCTACATAGCAAAATTCTTCGCCGCTGTTCTCATCTCCTCTTTTATCTGTAAGAGTGATTGAAAGACCTGCGTTAAGAAATGCCTGCTCTCTGAGTCTTCTTGCAAGAATTTCATAATCATAAACGGTAGTTTCCTGGAATATTTCAGCGTCAGCCTTAAACCTAATAGTAGTACCGTGACCGTCGTGGTCGGCGATAATATGTAAGTCGTTAACAGGCTTACCTCTTTCAAACTTTTGGCTGTAAATATGACCGTTTTGAGTTACTTCAACTTCAAGCCATTCACTAAGTGCATTAACAACAGACGAACCAACGCCGTGCAAACCGCCCGAAACTTTATAGCCCGAACCACCAAATTTACCGCCTGCGTGAAGAACCGTAAGAACTACGGTTACTGCAGGAAGACCTGTTTTTTCATTAATGCCTGTAGGAATACCTCTACCGTTATCCTTAACTTCAATAATGTCACCCGGTAAAATATTACACTCAATATGTGTACATACGCCTGCAAGTGCTTCGTCAATAGAGTTATCTACAATTTCATAAACCAAGTGGTGAAGCCCTCTCGGTCCTGTTGAACCGATATACATACCCGGTCTTTTACGAACAGCCTCAAGACCCTCAAGCACCTGAATATCTTTTGCCGAATATTCTTCGGTTACCGTTGTGTCAATGTCAGCTTCTTCAAGTTCAATCTTGTTTTCTTCTTCGCTCATATTGATTTAATTCTCCTTTTAGCAAAATGCTAAGATTATAATTAATTTACTTTTTGCCCTTGTTAACTCTCTTTAATAAAGTTGAAGTATTAAGCGGGCAAACATATATATTTTCTTTGCAAACCACAAAACTTTTTGGCAGTTCATAGTTTACATAAATTACTTTTTTATCTTTTTCAATTTTTGAAAGGTAATCACGGGTTGCTTTATTTACCGTTGATGTATCCATATCAAAAATGCCGATTATGTCCTCACTTTTAATAACGGTATCGCCGCCGAGATAAATATACATCAGTCAATACACCTACCGTTTTCAATATGAAAAGTTTTGCCTTTTTTCAGCCGTAAAACAGTATTTGCATCACAACAAGTAATAAATACCTGCCAATTTTTAATGTGATTAAGTATATAATCTTGCCTTGATTCATCAAGTTCGCTCATAACATCATCAAGAAGCGCAAGCGGTTCATCATCCGTCATTTCTTTAAGCAGGCTTGCTTCCGCAAGTTTAAGCGCAATCACACAGCTTCTTTGCTGACCTTGCGACGCATAAAGCCTTGCACTTTTGCCGTTAATTAATATTTCCATATCGTCCCTGTGAGGACCTACGGTAGTTATTTTGTTTAATATATCGTTATTTCTGTTATTTATCAGTTGCTTAACAAGTTCGTTTTCAATTTCACCGACGCTTAAATCATCCACATCAAAACCGCATTGAAGCTTTAAATCAATTTTTTCTCTCCCTTTTGAAAGACCTTCAAAAATTTCTACTGCGTAGGGGAGAAGTGCTTCAATATACTTTTTTCTTTGATAAATTATTTTTGCACCCGATTTTGCGATGTTTTTATCCCAAATGTAAAGCATATCTTCAAGAGTGCTGTTTTTACTCATATCTTTTAAAAACATATTTCTTTGAGCCAAACAACGATTATATTCTTTAAGTACACTTCGATAATTAGATTTAAGCTGGCAAAGTGAGTTATCGATAAATTTACGCCGCTCACTCGGACCGTCCTTTACCATTGAAAGGTGAACGGGTGAAAATATAACTGCTTTGAGTTCATCTCCGAGTGATGTAGCGCTCTTTTTTTCAACTCCGTTAAGCTTGGCATTTCTTCTGCCTTTAATTGTAAGCTCAGCCTTTTGCTTTCTCACATTGTTTTCAAATTTGATTTTTAGCTTTGCTTGCTCTTTATCAAACTTAATAAGTTCTTTATCCCTAACCCCTCTGAAACTTTTGCTTCCGGTAAAAAGATAAATTGCTTCAATCAAATTTGTTTTGCCTTGCGCATTTTCACCGTAAATTATATTTACATTATCAAAATCAAGTTTTAAATTATCTATATTTCTGAAATTTTCAATTTCAATCGAATTAATCTTCATCTGTAATAATTTTATAATCTACCGAAAAGATTGAAACAGTATCGCCGCCGTGAATTTTTTTGCCCCTTGCGGTGCAGATTTCACCGTTAACTTTAACTATTCCGTCTTGTATAAAAGTTTTTGCCTGACCGCCCGTTTCTGCAATGCCTTTAAATTTCAAAAAAGCATCAAGTCTGATAAATTCGGTAGTAATCTTTACATTTTCATTTTTTCTCGGAGTTGCTTTTGCTTTAATTTTCATTTTTAAGCCTCATCGGTAATACTAAGAATAAGAAAGAATCGTCATTAATAGGCATAACTTTTGCAGGGCTGACCGCACCGCCGAGTTCAATTCTTACTTGGTCTGTATCTGCTGCGTGAAGTGCATCGAGCACAAATTTTGAGTTAAAGCCTATTTCAACTCTGTCACCGCTAACATTTGCATGAGTGTAGTTAACAACTCTGCCTATGCTTGAAACTGTAGAAACTCTCATTTCATCTGCGTCAAATAAACATCTTATAGGGTTCTTCTTATCATTTTCAATAACAGGAAGCGTTCTTTCAATACAGTTGAGCGCATCCTGAGTGTTAATAAGGACTGTTGTGTTGCAGGTTTTTGGAATAGCGGCATTGTAGTCAAGAAAATCACCGTCAAGCAAACGGCTTATAATACTGTAGTTATCAACATCAAAAACAATATGCCTTTTACCAACGCTGATAGAAATATCTTTATCACTCTCAGTCGAGAAAAGCTTAATAAGTTCTCTTATTGTTTTTTTAGGAACAATAAAGTTAATGTCCTCGCCGTCATACTTAACTGTCTCTGTTCTTATTGCAAGTCTGTAGCCGTCAACACCAACAAGCCTTAACTGATTTTGAGTAAGTTCAAATTTAAGACCGGTATGTACAGGCTTTGACGCTTCATTGTCTGCAACTGCAAAAAGAGTTTGCGAAACCATATTTTGAAGCACATTTTGATTTAAAAACAAAGGATAACCGCCGGAAACTGACGGAAGCTCAGGATAATCGTCGGCATCAATACCTGAAATGTTATATTGCGCCGCACCGCTGATAATTGAAACGGATGTACCGCTGATTTCAAATGTAACTTTACCTTCAGGAAGCTTTCTGATAATATCGCTGATTATTTTTGCATTAATAACAATCGCACCCGGTTCAACCACGCTTGCTTCGAGAGTAGTGTTGATACCGAATTCAAAATCATAACCGGTAAGGCTTAATGTGTCAGAGCCGCATTCCATAAGTATACCCTCTATTGTAGGAATGGTAACTTTAGTGCTTACCGCTCTCATAACATTTGAGCATGCTTCACTCAATTCCTTTGTATTACAGGTAAATTTCATTTTTTGTTATCCTCCGTCTATCTATAGATTTATCTTATAGTAGTAGTAGTATAGGGTGTGGAAACTGCTGAAAACTTATTTTTCCGTTTATTCAAGCCATTTTCACACTAAAAATTTTCAAAATTCGTTTTGTGTAGAATTTGTTGACATTGTGTAAAAATATTTTTTTCCACAATCATTGCGGAAAATTTAATGTTAAATGTTAAAAAAGATGTGTAAAATTTTAATATCCTTTTAAGGCTCCTTTTTAAAGGGAACTGTCAGTTTACTGACTGAGGGATAAAGGGCAAACACTGTTTTTCCTTACGGTATTTTATTATTTTAGAATATCCAAAAAATAATAACTACCGTAGCGGCTTACATTGTCAGCCATAAACATTACTGCCCACTTTTTACATTTGAAATGATATCTTGTATTTGCCTTGCGAGTTTAGAATCGGTTTCAATTTCCTTTTCAATCTGGTCAATGTTATACATTACGGTTGAATGGTGCTTTTTAAACTCAGCGCCGATATCTTCATAACTCATATTTGTTACTTTTCTTACAACGTAAAATGTAATTTTACGCGCGTGAGAAATGTTTGCTTTTTGAAGCTTGCTGTAAATATCGTCAACCGAAATGCCCGTTGTTCTGCTCACTTCTTCAACTATTTTTTGAATTGTAACAGGAAGCGGCTGGGTATCCTCCATTACTACCTTAACAACATTTTGAGCAAGGGCAATGGTAGGTGTGTGTTGGTTAATGTCACAATAAGCATAAAGTTTCTTTGTTACACCCTCAAGTTGACGGATGTTTGATTTAACTTTTTCTGCTATGTAGTTAACAACCGGTTCAGGTATTTCAAAATTAAGCATCATAGCCTTGCGCTTAATAATTTCACATCTTGTTTCATATTCAGGCGGCTGAATGTCGGCAAGAAGTCCGTCTTCAAATCGTGATTGAAGCCTGTCTGTAATTGACTGAATATCTTTCGGCGGACGGTCGGAAGTAACGACAACCTGCTTTCCGTTTGAAACGAGTGTATCAAAAGTATGGAAAAATTCCTCAACCGTAGATTCCTTATTTGCAATAAACTGAATATCGTCGATTAAAAGAAAATCAATGTTGTTTCTAAACTTTTCGTGAAATTCGTCCGTGGTTTTGTATTGAAGAGCCTGCATAAATTCGTTTACAAACTGCTCGGCACGAATATAAAGAATATTCATTTCAGGATAATTTTTCTTAACTTCGTGGCAAATAGCATTTAAAAGGTGAGTTTTGCCAAGACCTGAATTACCGTAAATAAAAAACGGGTTATAATTTCTAAACGAACCCTTAGAATTAAGTGGGTCGGAAGCAACTGCTTTAGCTGCCGCATAGGCAAATTTGTTTGAAGCGCCAACAATAAAGTTTTCAAATGTGTACTGCTCGTTTTTATAATCTTCTAAATGTTTTTTATCCTGATAAAACTTGTGTTCTTCGTTGGCATTGTTGTTGTCATTTACTTTTTCATCTTCTGCGCAGATATATTTTATTTTTACATCAAAACCCATAATTTGAGCAAATGCTTCGCTGAACATTGGACCGTATTGCGACACAACAACATTCATATACATTGAACTTTGAAGCCTTAATGTAATGGTAGCGGCATCAAAGCTTACAAACTCTGTCTTTTTTATCCATAAATTATATGCTGTTTCAGTTACCCTCTCTTTACAATAGGCAAGAACAGCTTCCCAAATCTCGTTAAAGGAATCCATTTAATCTTTTTTACCTCCGTATTTTACCTAAAAATACAATACTCCAAATTAATTATTCATATGTAGTTTATATTACCATATAAAATGTATTTAATCAATACTTAATTTAAATATTTATATATATTATTATATAGAATATATTAAATAATATAGTAAATAAATTTTAATTACAGTTGTAAAATAAAATACTATATTGTATAATAAACCAAAACGGAGGTGCCTAATGAGAATTTTTAAAAACAGAGGAGATATATTTTTTTCAAAAACAAATAAAGAAAAGTCTGCCGAGCAAAAAATTCTTATTATTGCCCTGGTAGTAATAGTTGTTTTTTCGGTAATATTTTTGTTTGTTGTCAGCGCAAAAAATGACTTCAGTGCAAAAAAGTTTTTTGAACCGGAAGATTTATCTACTACGGTTGAAGCAACCGAACAAGAAGTAGTTTTGCCGCAAGTCAGCGGAAAAACAAATTATATTATTACCGTGTCGGACGACAGTAATCTTTTATTTGTCGAACTTTTGCAGGTTGACCTTGATAATGTCAGCTATAAAGTTTGTACTCTTAAATCGTCAACCGAATATGACGGAAGTACGCTTGGATATATTTATTCAAATTCAGGGGTAATGAATGTTAAAACTGCCGTTGAAAGTATGATGAGCGTTAAGTTTGATTATTATATTGATTTTGAGCGTGATAAATTCTGCGAATATTTTGACGAATTCGGAAGTGTAAACTATGCTTTTGCTCAGGATATAAGATACAGAAACAGTAAGTCAAATGTACCTTATACCGTAAGAGTTAAATCGGGTGAGCAAACATTAAAGGGTACGCAGGTTGTTAATTTAGTCAGATATTATTTAGAGTCAAATAAAACTCAGGCTTCTGCAAGCGATTTGCTTTTAAATTCACTTTCAAAGCAAATTAACGCGGATAATTATGAAAATAAAGAGCAGTTTTTCCAAGATTTGGTTACTAAGTCGAATACCAATATCACGGTAAGAGATTATTCGGGTGCAGAGGATGCAATAAATGTTTTGTGTAATAATCAAAACGGTGTAAGTCTTTACGGTGCGCCTGTAAAATATAAAAATAATAAAATTACAAAAGAAACATTACAAAGCGCAAAAGATTATTTTGTTAAGTAGGAGATATGATGGATAAAGAAAGAATAGAAAACGCAGTAAGAGAAATATTAATTGCAGTCGGTGAAGACCCCGAGCGTGAGGGTTTGCTTGAAACACCAAAAAGAGTTGCAAATATGTATGAAGAAATATTTGCAGGCTTAACCGAAGACCCAAAACAGCATATTAAACTTTTTGACGAGCAGTCAAACGACGAAATGGTAATAGTTAAAGATATTCCGTTTTATTCAATGTGTGAGCATCACCTTTTGCCATTCTTTGGCAAGGCACATATTGCTTATATTCCGAGTGACAACAAAATTATCGGTCTTTCAAAACTTGCAAGAATAGTTGACAATTTTGCAAAAAAGCCACAGGTTCAGGAAAGGCTTACAAGCGATGTTGCCGATTTTCTTAACGAGAATCTTCAGCCAAAGGGTGTTGCGGTTATTATGGAAGCTGAGCATATGTGTATGACAATGCGTGGTGCCCGTGCCGCAGGAGCAAAAACTCAAACCTCCGCCCTTCGCGGTATTATGCGCACCGACGCAAAATCAAGAGCAGAAGTATTGTCGCTTTTAAAATAATGAATCGGTAATTTACAGAATTTTGTAGGGGTCGGCTTCCCCGACGACCCGTTCTATTCTAAAATGATTAAATTAATAAAACAAAGGTTAAAAAGATGATTTGGAAATGCAAAGAAAAAGAAATTGAATACGGCAAAGATGTACTTATTATGGGCATTGTTAATGTTACGCCGGACAGTTTTTCCGACGGCGGCGACCATTTTAAGTGTGAAGACGCTGTTGAATGTGCCATAAAGCTTATTGAAGACGGAGCAGATATCATTGACATAGGAGCTCAGTCAACAAGACCGGGTCACACTCCCGTTTCCGACAAAGAGGAATGGCAAAGGCTTAAACCTGTTTTAAAAGCTTTAAACGGCAAAATAAGCGTACCTGTTTCAATAGACACTTATTATCCTTTTGTTGCCGAAAAATCGCTTGAAAACGGTGCAGACATTATTAACGATATCAGTGGAGTAATTAACCCTGAAATGGCAAAAATAGTTAAATCAAGCGGTTGTGGTTGGGTAATAATGCATAACGGTCACGCTACACCGGATGATATTAAGTCATTTTTTGAAAATTCAATAGATGAATGTGAAAAACTCGGTATTGATAAATCGCAAATTTGCCTTGATATGGGTATCGGTTTTAATAAAGATTATGAGGAAAATTTAAAACTTTTAACAAGTGTTGATTATTACAAAATTGACGGTTTTCCACTTTTGCTCGGCACTTCAAGAAAGAGAGTTATTGGTCAGGGAAGCAGGCAGGAAGTTCCAAAAGAAAGAGTTTACGGCAACATTGCCGCCGATACCGTTGCTATTATTCAGGGTGCTGATATAATAAGAATTCACGATGTTTTAAATGAAAAGCAAGGCATTTATATGGCTCAGGCTTTGCGTGATTCCAAAAATTAAGAGGAAAAAGTTATGGATAAAATTTTAATTCGTGATTTAAAAATTTTCACCTATCACGGCGTTAATGAAGAAGAAAAAATTGACGGTCAAAATTTCGTATTTGATATTGATTTGTATGTCAATTTGACAAAAGCGTGCTACAGCGACAATGTTGATGACACAGTAAGCTACGCAAAGGTCATAAAAACGGTTACAAGAGTGTTTACCGCCGAGAAGTATGATTTACTTGAAAAAGCGGCTCAAATCACGGCAGACGCAATTTTAGACGAATATAGTGATGTTTCAAAGGTTACCGTTACTCTCAAAAAGCCGGAAGCACCGATGAAAGCAGATTTTTCATATGTCGGCGTTCAAATTGAAAGGGAAAGATAATGATTTATATTCTCAGTATAGGTACTAATATCGGTAACAGAAAAGAAAATATAGAAAAAGTTATCGATTCAATTAATCTTTTGCCGAAAACAAAGGTAAATAAAGTAAGTTCGATTTATGAAACTCAGCCGGTTGGTTTTGATGACCAACAAAATTTTTATAACATTTGTGTCGAAGTTGAAAGCAACTTCAATGCGCACGAAATGCTCGGCTGTGCTCTTGGTATTGAGGCAGGTTTCGGCAGAATTCGTACCATTAAGAACGGACCGAGAATTATCGATATTGATATTATTTTGTCCGATTGCGGAAATGTTAACAGCGAAAATCTTTTAATTCCTCATCCAAGGTATAAAGAACGCAGATTTGTGCTTGAACCGCTTAAAGAACTTTACCCGAGTTGCTCGGTCTTCGGCAATGATTTTTCGGGTTTGAGTGAAAAAGTCGAAAATCAGGATATAATAAAGTTATAAAAATAAGGCAGATAATCAGTTTGATTACCTGCCTTATTTTTTTGGAAAAATTAATTTTTAATAACAAAATTTCTTTTCTTTATATCTTTTTATTTCGCACAAAATACTATTACACCGGTGCAAAAATAATGAAAGGATGAAAAAATATGAGTAAAAAAACATCGTCAAATATGATGAAAATTATGGGTGCAACGCTTGCTGTTTGCTCTGCCGCAGCACTTATGGGTTCAACAAAAACGACTAATTCTTCCGCCAAAAAAACAATGAAAAAAGCCGGCGAAAAGGTAGTGGAATTTGTCGACACCGTAGCATCATTTATGTAAAAAAATAACCACAATCGGTTTTTCGGTTGTGGTTATTTTTTATTATGTTAATTTATTTTATTAAAACTTATATTTTGACTTATATTGTTTTGTTGCTTTATTTGAACCTTTAATTTTTATGCCACTTTTTTTGATATAATAATTATTGCTTGTTTGTTCATTAAAATATCGGTTAAAACCGAAAGCGTGGGAACCGATAGTATTAACATTTTTAGGAACATTGTAGGTTTTTATATTTGTATTTGAAAAAGCATAGCTGCCGATTTTTTTCAGTTTTTTGTTAAATTTAACCTGTTCAAGTTTTTTGCAATCGTTGAATGCACCGCTTTTAACAGTTGTTAAATTTTTAGGAAAAGATATCGACTTAATATTTTCACATTCCATAAAGGCTTCAAAACCGATAGATTTTAATGATTCGGGAAGTTTAACCGTCTTTAATTTAAAACATTCTTTAAAACCATAATCTTTGATTTCTTTTAAATTTTTAGGAAATTTGATTGTTGTAAGATTTTTACAACCAAAAAATTCACCTTCGTCTACAAAATTATTTTTTATTGTAACTTTTTTTAAATTTTTACATTCGCCAAATGCATTATTCGCTTTTTTTACTGTGCTCGGAATTGCAATTTTATCAATTTTGTTACATCTGTAAAATGCGTCTCTTCCTATTTCTTCCAATCCTTCGTTTAAAATTACGGTATTTAAATTTTTGCAATATGCAAAAGCTTCTTTTCCTATTGTTTTAACGCTTGACGGAATGGTTACATTTTTAATAGAAGACTGTTCAAATGCAAAGCTTGCAATTTGCGTAACATTATTTGAAAAAACAACACTTTCAAGTGAAGAACATCCAATAAATTCTTCACTTCCAAATTTACAATTACCGTTAACATAAACGGTTTTTAAATTTTCTGCACAACAGAAAACACGCTCTTTGAATTTTGTATTGCCGTTAATTGTAACTGTTTTTGATGATATACTGTCAAAAGCTTGCTTACCTATAAACTCAATATTTTGAGGTAAAACCAAATTTTCAACTTGTATGTCACAAAGTGCAGATTCACCGATTGTTTTTAAAGAATTTGGAAAATTAATTTCTTTTAATTTTACATTCGTAAAAGAAAAATCACCGATATTTTCCAAAGTGTTCGGTAATTGAATACTTTGTATATTTTCCCAGCCGTTAAACGAAAGATTACCGATTGAAGTGATACCATTGCAAATAATAATATGTTTTGGTTCTGAGTAAATTTGTCTGTTAAAATTTATTTCACCGGTACCGGTAATTGTCATAACATCGTTTTCTATAGTGAAATAGGCGTTTTCACCACATTTATAATTATCGTCTGCAAATGAAACAAGATTAAAACAAAAGCAAGACGAAATCAAAATAATTGCCGAAAGCAAAACAGATAAAACTTTTTTCATTTTTTATTTTCCTAACTTTTATATATAATTTTAGTTATAAAAAGGCACTGCATTTGCAGTGCCTAAATTATTTGATTATAGGTTTAATCAGTCGTTTGCGTGACCTGTTGAACCGAATACAACATCAATCTTATGAGCAACAACCTCTTCAATAAGGTTTCTTGCAGGGGTAAGATACTGACGAGGGTCAAAGTGAGTTGGGTTTTCGGCAAAGTGCTCTCTGACAGCAGCTGTCATAGCGATACGGATATCAGAGTCAACATTAATCTTACAAACAGCCATAGATGCAGCCTGACGAAGCATATCCTCAGGAATACCGATAGCATCAGGCATTTCGCCGCCAAACTTGTTGATAAGCTTGATATGGTCTTGGTTAACTGAAGATGCGCCGTGAAGAACGATTGGGAAACCAGGAAGCTTCTTGCCAACTTCTTCAAGGATGTCAAAACGAAGCTGTGGCTTCTGACCAGGCTTAAACTTGTATGCGCCGTGGCTTGTACCGATAGCGATTGCAAGTGAGTCAACACCTGTTCTTGTTACGAAGTCATAAACTTCTTCAGGTCTTGTGTAAGATGCGTTTTCAGCGTCAACCTGAACATCATCTTCAACACCTGCGAGTGTACCGAGTTCACCTTCAACAACTACGCCGTGAGCGTGAGCATATTCAACAACCTTTTTGGTAAGAGCAACATTTTCTTCATAAGGAAGTGAAGAACCGTCAATCATAACTGAAGTAAAGCCTCCGTCGATGCAGTCCTTGCAAGTTTCAAAGTCAGGACCGTGGTCGAGGTGAAGTGCGATTGGAAGACCTGTTTCCTCAGCTGCAGCCTTAACCATAGCAACAAGATAGCCGTGTGAAGCATACTTTCTTGCGCCTGCTGAGCACTGAAGAATAACAGGAGCGTTAAGCTTCTTTGCTGCACGGGTGATACCCTGTACAATTTCCATATTGTTTACATTGAAAGCACCGATAGCATAACCGCCTTCGTATGCCTTTTTAAACATTTCAGTAGTAGTAACTAATGGCATTTTAAAATCTCCTATACTTACTTGAAAATTTAGTTAGTGGTTAACCACTTAACGCAGATATTATACAACATATAAAGCAAAATATCAACAATAATATGTTAACAATTTCACAATTTTTTACTTTTCGTCTTCATTGTCATAATCAATAATTTGTTTAGCGATATAAATAGGTCGCCTTTTTGTTTCAATATAGTTTTTAGCAAGGTATTCGCCCATAATTCCGATTGTGAAAAGCTGAATACCGCCCAAAAACGCAATAAGAATAACAAGCTGAGTAAAACCGTCAACATTAATATTGCTGACAAGTTTTCTTATAACAGTTATTATTGCATAAATCAAACTTAAAACAACTGTAATTCCGCCGACATATCCGCTGATTTTAAGCGGAACGGTTGAAAAAGCGATTATTCCGTTAAGTCCGTATTTAAGAAGCTTTGCAAAATTAAAACTGCTTTTGCCGTTGAGCCTTTCGTCCGCGGTGTATGGTATATATTTTGTGTTAAAACCTACCCAACTGAATATGCCCTTGCTGAAGCGATAATATTCACCCATAGAAAGAATCGCGTCTTTAACACTTTTTCTGAAAGTTCGAAAATCGCTTGCTCCGTCAACAAAATGAGTGTCGGTATATTTGTCGGCAAATTTGTAAAAGCTTTTTTTGCAAAACTTTGAAAATGCACTTTCACGCCTGTTTTCCTGGCAGGCGCAAACACAGTCAATGTCGCTTTCACTGTCTAAAATATTCACCATATTTTTTACTATTTCCGGACTTTGCTGCAAATCGGTATCAATTATGGTAATGTAGTTGCCCCTGCAGTTTTGAAGCCCGGCATACATAGCGGCTTCCTTGCCGAAATTTCTTGAAAAATTTATAATTTTAATGTTTTGCGTGCTTTCTTTTTTTAATTCTTTAAGCGCCGAAAAGGTATTGTCACCGCTTCCGTCATTGATAAAAATAAGTTCGTAATCGTCTGTGTTCGGAAAGGTGTCAAGTATTGTTTTTGCAAACGGTTTAACATTTTTTTCTTCATTAAAGCACGGACAGATGAATGATTGTTTCATTTTTTCACATCCTTAATATGTATAAGCGGGGTGTCGGGGACGCCGACTCTTACGGTGTCCAAAAAGATTACGTTTTCAGTGAAACCCGCTGAATTTTATTCCAAATTATTTGTTAAAAGCATAATTGCCGTAAGCGCGGCAACCGGTGCTGTTTGAGTTCTTAAAATTCTCGGTCCGAGCGAAGCAATTTTTCCACCGTTTTCTTTAATCAGCTCAACTTCGTTTTCTTCAAAGCCGCCCTCCGGTCCTATATATATTGAAACGCTTTTAACATCGGGTTCAATCATTGTTTTAAGGCTTTCGCCACCGCCCTCATAAAAAAGTATTTTAAGTTCGCTGTCGTCGTTTTTAACGGCATTTTCAAGTGTGGTCATCGGCATAATTTGAGGAATGATGCCCCTTCCGCTTTGCTGAGCCGCTTCAAGCGCAATTTTTTGGTAGCGCTGATTTTTCTTGTTTGCCTGCTTTTCGTCAGGTCTGCTTATGCTTCTGTGAGTTAAAGTAGGGCAGACGGCAGTGATTCCGAGTTCCGTGCATTTTTGAATAACATCTTCAAGCTTGCTTGCTTTCGGCACACCCTGATAAAGCGTAACTTTAACGCTTGGTTCACTGTTGTTTGCCTGTTTGTAACAAACCGACAGCGTTACCAAATTTGAGTCAATGTTGTCAATTATACAGCCGTAATCGTTGCCATTGCCGCTTGTCAGAGTGAGCATATCGCCGACCCTCATCCTAAGCGATTTTGCAATATGGCGTGACTGCTCCTCGTCAAGCGTAACTTTGCCGTCAGGCTCAAAATCAATAAAAAGTTTTTGCATTATTTCTCCTCATTTCAAATTATTTCTTGCCCAGTGGAACAGATATTGCTGGGCAATGCCGCCAATGCCGTCAAAACATTTAGGAAGTCCGTTCGGATAATATTCCATAACCCTTTTCATCCAAACATCAACCGGAAAAGCGTCATAAAAACCGAAGCCGAAAAGAAGCGCACAGTTTGCAACCTTTATTCCTACGCCGTAAATGTTTAAAAGTTCTTTCCTTGCTTCATCAAGCGGCATAGCTTTAATTTTATCAAAATCAATTTCACCGCTTGCAACAGATTTTGCAAGCCTTTCAAGGTATTTTGCCCTGTACCCCGTGCCGAGTTTTTCAAAGTCCTCAACACTCAAAGTGCTTAATCTTTCTGCGCTTGGAAAAGAATAAAAACCGTCTTTAACTTCGTCGCCGTACTGCCTGCAAAGCCTTTCAATAATACCTTTAATTCGTTTGATATTATTTTGCTGGCTAATAACAAAAGAGCAAATCGCTTCCCAGCTGTCCTGATTAAGTATCCTTATTCCGTAATATTCGTCAATCGTGCTGTTTAATAATTTATCTTCTTTAAGGGTATCACAGATTTTAACATAATCTTTGTCAAAATCAAAGTATCTTTTCCAAATCTTAATAAAGTTTTCTTCACTGGTGTCTTTTAAGACGAATGTATTGTCGTCAATTTTTGCGATATTTAAAAACACATTTTTTACAACGCCGCTGTAGCTTCCGTCCTCTTGCTTTGTCCACCTGAAAGCCTGACCGCAATCAAGAGTCAGGTCAAGGTCTAAACACTCGACGCCGTGTAAAATTATATCACCGTTTACTTTTTCAATATCCATAAAAAGCCTCTTTGTCAATCGTTTTTATCAAATTGTAGTAATTTTGTAACTTCTTCATACAAAGAGTATAACATTTTTTTGTCAAGAGTAAAAGTGAAAAATAGCAAAATATACAAATTTTTTAGTTCAAAAATAAACTTTACAAAATGTTGAAAACTATGTGTAAAGTTATGAAAACTTTAATGTTTTTGCCTTAAAAAAGAGTTTTCAACAGTTTAAAATGCCCATTTTAAGCAGTTTTGAGCAAAGTTTTTAACATTTTCCACAGAGTTTTCCACAATAGAATAAACATTGTGTTTTTGCACTTTTTGGCTTTGCTGAAAATTTGTCAAGTAAAAAATTTTATAGGAATTAACAAAATTCGACAAAAAGAATTCGGAATAATTGACACTGCTTTTTCCTACACTAATTGTATAAATTTGAAAGGAAATTTTGTAATGATTAAGGGTGTAAGCAAACAAATTTTAGAAGTTACCAATCCGGATAATCCGTATTTTGAAAAAATTATTTTTTTTGTAAAGAGCGAACATCAGTCAACCGACAGAGAAAAACTTCAAAAAGAAGCGGAAGCGGTTGCCACGCTCAAACAAAAACCGCCAAAGCTTAAAATGACAAAAAAACAGATAATCAAAACAACGCTTTTGTCACTTTTATTTACACTTGCAGGGTGCGGCGTGACATACATTATTACATTATTTTTTTAGGAGTGTTCAAAATGACAGTTTATAAAGCATTTCGTAATTTTATCATTTCTCTTTGGATAGTCGGTATTCTTGTTTCCGGTTCAATTATCGGTTACGGTGTTTATAAAATATACGAGTACAAAAGCCAAAGCGAATATGTCGTGTCAAAGCTCGGTTCAAGCGGCGACGAGGTAAAAAATATTCAAAAAAAGCTTTCCTCACTCGGTTTTTACAACGGCTCGGTTGACGGAGTTTACGGAAACGGCACAAAAAGTGCTGTAAAATCGTTTCAAAAAAGCTGTGGAATAACGGCAGACGGTATTTGTGGCAAAACAACACTTCTTTATCTCGGTTTGTCGGGCGGCTCGTCTTCAAATAATAATACTCAGTATTCAAATTCTGATGTAGAACTTCTTGCAAAAGTTATCAGTGCAGAGGCAAGGGGCGAATCATACGAGGGTCAGGTTGCAGTCGGTGCAGTTATTTTAAATAGGGTAAAGCATCCGTCGTTTCCCGATTCAATCAGTGGTGTTGTTTATCAAAAAGATGCTTTTTCCTGCGTGAATGATTCAAACTGGTATGCCGCAGTTGCAGACTCGTCCAAAAGAGCCGCAATAGATGCATTAAACGGTTGGGACCCGTCCGGCGGTGCGGTTTATTATTTCAATGCGTCCAAAACCTCCGACACTTTTATGCATTCCCGCCAGGTTGTTAAAACTATCGGTAATCATAAGTTTTGTATATGAAGTATAGTTTAGCGGGCGAACGCAGTTCGCCCCTACGGTGACTTTTCTATTTTTAAATAGTCTAAATTGATAAAGACTTTCGTATGGGGGGCGACCTGTGGTCGCCATTCTCTCCTATCAACGGCGAAGCTGCCACCTTCTACGCAAGCCGTCCCTTTTGTTACTGCATGACATTTCCCCACACTGTGGGGAATCACCCTCGTCAGAGGGAAGCAAGAAATCTATGAAAACTAAGGCTGCTTATTCACAGCCGCTAAATATAATTTAACTACATATTTCCCTGTCATAACGCATTTATCGTCTTTTATTTCGTATGATATATCGTCATTAACAATTTCGTTTTCGCCGAGTTTTTGCTTTTTGCAAACCTCAAGTTTCTTTTTTGCAAGGTTTAAAAGTTCTTCATCCGTCAGGTCATATTTAATGCAGTTTAGCTGTTTTTCGTTTGCTTTCGTAATTCCTATCGGCAATTCTTTATTTTTGAGCGTTAAATATTTTGTGCTTTTTTCTTCAAAATCGCCTTTTTTCATATTAAAATAAAGCGGGATGTCAACTGCAAAAAAGTGAAGCGTGCGGTATGTATCCGTTTTTTTCACGCTTATTTTGCTCTGACTTCGTGTAACTTCAACGCTTATAACTTCTCTTTTTGCCCTTATTCCTTTTAGCTTATATTCGTCGGCTTTGTCGGGTGGCATTTCTCTTTCAAGAATTTCTACCTGCGCTGTAGTGCCGATTTTGTTGATGTGCGCCCAGGCTATTTCGTCAAAATTCGCTGTCATATCCCAGGCAAGGCTTGTTTTGTCAACACTGCTCCACATAATACCTTTTCTGAAATTATTGTTTTCAAGGTATGCACTTACGGTATCACGGCTCAAATTGTCGCAACCTTTAATTTCAATGTTCCAAACGAATGAGCCTAAAAAAGAAAATATAAATACAAATAGGACTGCTCCGACCAAAAAGCCGACTCGATTGGTAAACGGCAAAAGCAAAAACGGCAGTCCGTGTTTTTTTGTTACTTTCACTTTTCCGCCGTGCTTAAATGCGATTCTATGTAATTTTTTATAAGTTTTTATTGAACTGATTGCTTCAAACCCGTTGTCGTTTGCGCTTATGTTTTGAATTAAAATTCCGTTTTTGTAACACTCGTTTATAAAATCTTCTTTAAAACCGCCGCTGAAATTGAATTCAACCCAGCCGAAAAGAAATCTGAAAAACTTAAACATTAGAAAACTCCATAGCCATAATGTTACCCTCAACTATTGCGCCCTCTCGGGTGTAGGAATTTATTTTTAAATCGTCACCGATAAATGTAATGAGCTGACTGCCGAGGCTTACCGTAATTTTAATTGACGAATATTCGATTATTCCCTCAAGCCCGTCAACAAGGCATTCACGCCCGGTCATTTCAAGCCGAGGTTTGCCGAAATAATATTCAAACGCATCGCTTTCTTTGTTCGCTTTTTTGCTTTTAAAAAATTTCATTTTATCACCGCTAATATATATGCAAAACTTTGCTTTGTGTTGACAAAGAATGTTGCAAATTATATAATATACATATACACCTAACAGTAAGGAGAAGCGCTATGAAACAGTGTATGGACTATGAAAATTTGCACAGAAGGCTAAAAAAAATTATAGGTCAGGTCAATGCTATTGACAGAATGATAGACGAAGATGTGCCGTGCGAGGATATTTTGTCGCAAATTAATGCGGCTAAGTCAGCGCTTCACGGTTGCGGCAAAGTTGTGCTCGAGGGGCATATTAAGCATTGTGTTCGTGACGGAATTGAGCATGGCGATGCAGACAAAACGATAGATGATTTTACCAAAGCTGTCGAAAGATTTGCAAATATGAGTTGATAAAGCGGCTAAATCGTACCGAGTTTAAAAAAAATCAGTAGTTTTTTCTACAGTATGAAGCAGTCTTAATTGACTGCTTTTATTATTTTCTGTTGACAACCTATACCCCTATATGTATAATAAGCATATACCCGTATAAGTATAAACCATAGGAGGTTGTTATATGAAAAAATTAATGTATAAGCTGGGCGACTTGTTAGAACTTGGCGCAACTAAAAAAAATATAGCATTTCTTGTTGTATCCGGAGTGGCACTTGTTTTAAGCTTTTTTGACTTGCCGCTTGAGTTCAACATTTCGTGGGTGGCAATAATTCTTTGCGGCTTGCCTATCGTTTGCGAAGCGCTTATAGGTCTTATAACCGAGTTTGATATAAAAGCCGATGTGCTTGTATCACTTGCGCTTATTGCTTCAGTTATTATCGGCGAAGATTTTGCGGCAGGTGAGATTGCGTTTATTATGCAACTCGGTTCTTTGCTTGAAGACTTGACTGTTTCAAAAGCAAGAGCAGGAATTGAACGACTTGTTAAGCTTACTCCCACAACCGCAAGGGTAATAAAAAACGGCAAGGAAGAAATTGTAGACGCAAAGCAAATTAAAGTGGGTAATATAATTCGTGTGCTTGCCGGTGAAACAATAGCGGCTGACGGTGTTATTGTATCGGGTCAAACATCTGTTGACGAATCTGTATTGACGGGCGAATCATTACCTGTTGACAAATTTGTAGGCGACGAGGTTTCAAGCGGTACAGTAAATCAGTTTGGCGTGTTTGAGATGAGAGCGGAAAAGGTCGGCGAGGACAGCTCGATAGGCAGAATGATAAGACTTGTTCAGTCGGCAGACGCAGGCAAAGCAAAAATCGTTGGTCTTGCCGACCGCTGGGCAACATGGATAGTTGCTGTTGCGCTTGTGGCTTCCGTTTTGACTTGGATAATCAGCGGCGAAATAATCAGAGCGGTAACAATTCTTGTTGTTTTTTGCCCTTGTTCGCTTGTGCTTGCAACTCCGACCGCAATTATGGCAGGCATAGGCAATGCAACAAAGCACGGTTTTCTTGTAAGAGAAGGCGACGCACTTGAAAGACTTTCTAAGGTTACTAAAATCGCATTTGACAAAACAGGCACATTAACTTATGGCAAACCTGAGGTTACGGCAATTAAACCGTATTCGTCATTTGATGAAAAAACGCTGTTTTCCCTTGTTTCAAGCGCGGAAATAATGTCGGAGCACCCGATCGGCAAAGCTATTGTAAAATCATATAAAGAAAAATATAAAGAAGAAATTGCAAAACCGAGTGAGTTTAATTTGATTATCGGCAGAGGTGTTAAGGCAAGCGTAAACGGCGACACTGTTTTGGCGGGTAATTCTCAGCTTCTTGCCGAAAACAAAGTTGAAATAAGCAGTGCCGCTCAAAACGACGCTCAAATTTACCTTGAAAAAGGCTCAACAGTTATTTATGTTGCAAAGAATGATGAACTTATCGGCTTTATCGTTTTGGCAGACACGATAAGGAAAGAAAGCGTAAAAACGATAAAAAGCCTTTATTCTATCGGTGCAGACCCTGTTTTGCTGACAGGCGACAACGAAAGAGCGGCAAAAAATGTTGCAAACACATTGAATATAAAAGAATATCAGTCTTCCTGCCTGCCGGAGGATAAGCTTGCAAAGATAAACGATTTTCAGCAATCGGGTCAAAGCGTTTGTATGATAGGCGACGGAATTAATGACGCACCTGCGCTTAAAAAAGCAGATGTGGGCATTGCAATGGGCGGTATAGGAAGCGATATTGCGGTTGATTCGGCAGATATCGCACTTGTAAATGACGATATTAATGAATTGCCTCATATTGTTTCGCTTTCAAAAAGAATGATGAAAACAATCAAACTTAATTTAACTTTTTCTATGACGCTTAATTTTGTTGCAATAACGCTTGCAATAATCGGTATACTTAATCCCGTTGTCGGCGCACTTGTACATAATGCAGGTTCTGTACTTGTTATTATAAATTCGGCATTGCTCCTAAATTGGAAAATGAATAAATGATTTTTAAGAGAGCCTTTTGTCTCTCTTTTTTTATATGTTTTGATATAATCTTTGGTTCGCGGTCGGTTTGCGTGCAGGTCAAACTGTAATTTGATATTGTAAAAATTATTGCATAGTGATATAATGTTTTAAATTAAAGATAATATATAGGTGAAATGATGTAAAGGTGATAAAATGCAACTTAAACTTCACGATATTGTTGTTATGAAAAAGGCGCACCCGTGCGGTTCAAACGAATTTGAAATAACAAGGCTCGGTGTTGATTATAAATTAAAGTGTACAGGTTGCGGCAGAGAAGTTATGATACCGAGAATAAAAGCGGAAAAAAGTATAAAGGCGATAAAAAGTGATGAAAAATAACGAACCTATCGGTTTTCTTGACTCGGGAATAGGCGGAAGCACGGTGCTTACAAAGGCGCTTGATATTTTGCCGAATGAAAATTATGTGTTTTTCAGCGACAGCAAAAACTGCCCGTACGGTGACAAGAGCGATGAAGAAATAATAAAAAGATGCGATGAAATTATTGCTATGCTTATTGAAAAATATGCTTGCAAGGCAATAGTTATTGCGTGCAACACGGCTTCGGCAAAAGCGGCGGCATATTTAAGAAAAAAGTATACTTTGCCGATTATTGCCATTGAGCCTGCGTACAAAATGGTTTATGATGAAAACCCAAACGGCTTTACTCTCGTTATGGCGACCAAAGGCACGCTTGAAAGCGAAAAATTTCACAAGCTTTACTACAAATATAACAATCACAAAACAGCGCTTATACCTTGCGTAGGTCTTGCTGATATTATTGAGCAGGGCGAAAAAGAAGTACTTGAAAGCTATCTTGAAAAAACGCTTTGCGACTATAAGGGCAAGGCTGTTAATGTAGTTCTCGGCTGTACGCATTATCCGCTTGTTAAAGAGAGTATAAGGAAAGTGCTCGGAAATGTGGAGCTTTTTGATGGTGCGATTGGCGTGAGCCGTCAGCTTAAACGAGTTCTTGAAAGTGAAGATTTATTAAGCGACAATATTGACGAAGGAGATATTAAATTTATTGATTCGTCACCGAGTGAAGAAGTAAGAAAACAAAAAGAAGAAAGATTTTTTAAATTTTTAAGTGAGGATAACATATGATAGAAAAATTACAGGAGGTTGAAAACAGATTTGAGGAAGTAAACGAGCTTGTTTGCGACCCGGATATTGTTTCAGACCAGGAAAAATATACAAAACTTATGCGTGAGCTTAAACACCTTACCCCGGTTGTTGAAAAGTTTAGAGAATATAAAAAGGCTAAGGAAACAGAAGAAGAATCAAGGGCAATGCTTGACGAAGGCGGAATGGATGCCGATTTTGCCCAAATGGTAAAGGAAGAATACGAGCAAAGCCGTGACGATATGGCAAGGATAGAGGAAGAACTTAAAGTTCTCCTTTTGCCACGCGACCCTAACGATGACAAGAATGTTATTATTGAAATTCGCGGCGGTGCAGGCGGTGAGGAAAGCGCACTTTTTGCAGGCGTTCTTTTCCGTATGTATTCAATGTACGCCGAATCAAAAGGTTTTAAGACGGAAATTCTTAACGCTAACGAAACAGGCCTTGGCGGATATAAGGAAATCAGTTTTTCGGTTGAGGGCGACGGCGCTTATTCAAGATTTAAGTTTGAAAGCGGCGTTCACCGTGTTCAGCGTGTGCCGGAAACCGAAAGTCAGGGCAGAATTCACACTTCAACAACAACGGTTGCCGTTTTGCCTGAGGCTGAAGATGTTGACTTTGAAATCAACCCGAAAGACTTGCAGATTGATACTTTCCGTTCGTCGGGTGCAGGCGGTCAGCATATTAACAAAACTTCGTCTGCCATTCGTATTACCCATATTCCGACAGGCACGGTAGTTGAATGTCAGGATGAAAGAAGCCAGCATAAAAATAAGGAAAAGGCGCTCAAGGTGCTTCGCTCCCGTCTTTATGACGCTGAAAAAGCAAAGCACGATGCCGAGATTGCAGGCGAAAGAAAAGCGCAGGTCGGAACAGGCGACAGAAGTGAGCGAATCAGAACTTACAACTATCCGCAGGGCAGAGTTTCCGACCACAGAATCGGTCTTACCCTTTATAAGCTTGAGCAGTTTTTAAACGGCGATATGGACGAAATGATTGACGCACTTATTACCGCCGACACCGCGGAAAAGCTTAAAGCGCAGGGCGAAGAATAAAAATCAAATGAAAATCAAGGTTAAATTATATGTCGATTAAACAAGGTGAATATTTAAAAAAGTTAAGGACTGAAAAGGGTTTGAGCCAGGACGCACTCGGCGAAGTGCTCGGCATTTCCCGTCAGTCGGTGTCAAAATGGGAACAGGGTAATTCAACTCCCGATATTGACAATATAGGCAAGCTTGCCGAATTTTACGGCGTGTCGATAGATTCGCTCGTTAAAGGTGAGCCTGACGAAGAAACGAAAGTTTCGGAAAATAAAGACGACGAAGAAAAAGAAAAGGTGCTTGAACTTATCGACGAGTTTGAGGGCAAAGTTGATGTTAAAGACGAAAAGGCTGAAAGCAAAGTTGAGCCGTTAAATATCGGTGCTCCCGAGCCGTCGCTCAGGGAAAAAGAGCTGATTGAACAGCAAAATGACGAGGCTTACAAAAATAAAAGAGAACATCAGCGTGAAGAAATGAAAAAAGAGAAGAAAAGAAGAAGCTGGCTTTTCCCGTCATATCCTGTTATTGCGGTTATTGTTTATTGCGTTTTGGGCGCTGTTTTCGGTGCAAACGGCTGGAAAATCGGCTGGATAACTCTTTTGACAATTCCTCTTTTTTACACGGGTGTTATTGCGATTGAAAAGAAAAAGCCGATTATTTTTTGCTATCCGGTGCTTGCGCTTATTATCTTTTTGCTTTTAGGCTTTGGTGCAGGTTTGTGGCATCCGTCTTGGATAATTTTCCTGACAATTCCTATTTTTTACATAATTACTGCAAAGGCAGGTAAACATAATAAATAATGGAAACAAAAATTTTAACAACTTCAAGTGAAGATATTAAAACAGCGGGCGAAATACTTTCAAACGGCGGTCTTGTTGCGTTTCCTACTGAAACGGTTTACGGCTTGGGCGCGAATGCGCTTGATGAAGAAGCGGTAAAAAATATCTACAAAGCCAAGGGCAGACCGAGCGATAACCCGCTTATCGTTCATATCGCAAAAAAGGAAGATATTATCCCTTTGGTTAAGGAAGTTACGCCTAAAGCAAAGAAGCTTATGGACGCGTTCTTTCCGGGGCCGCTCACGATTATTTTGTCAAAGAGCGACAAAGTGGGCAAGGTTGTAAGCGGCGGGCTTGATACCGTTGCAATTCGTATGCCGATAAATGAGGTTGCGCACAAGGTTATTGAAGTGGCAGGTTGCCCTATTGCGGCTCCGAGCGCCAACACTTCAGGTTTGCCGTCACCTACAAGGGCAAAATATGTTATAGACGATATGACCGGCAAGATTGAAGCGATTATTGACGGCGGTGACTGCGAATACGGTGTTGAATCAACTGTTATTACTCTTGCGACCGATACACCTACTATCCTCAGACCGGGTGCGATAACAAAGGAAATGCTTGAGGGCGTTATAGGCGAGGTTTCGGTTGCTTCCGCCGTTCTTCACGGTATGAAAGAGAATGAAACCGCGGCTTCACCCGGTATGAAATATAAGCACTACGCGCCAAAGGCGAGGGTTATTATTGTTGATGCAGACAAAAAGACTTACGAAGATTTTGTCAACAGCAAAAAGGATGCGTTTGCGCTTTGCTTTGATGATGACGAAGTGACTGTGCCGAGGGTTAATTACGGCAGGGAAAACGACGATTTGTCGCAGGCGAGAGAACTTTTTGACGCGCTTCGCAAGCTTGACGAGATGAATGCGAAAACCGTTTATGCTCGTATTCCTCACACAACGGGTGTAGGTATGGCTGTTTATAACCGCCTCATCCGTGCCGCCGCATTTACGATTATCGATTTGAAAAAGCCGTTTACTCTCGGCTTGACAGGTCAGTCGGGTTCGGGCAAAAGCTATATTTGCGAGAAACTCAAAGGCTATGGCTTTAATATAGTTGACTGTGACGAAGCGGTTAAAAATATTTATGAAACTGACAGCAAGTTGGTAGTCAAATTAGTTGAAGAATTCGGTGATGTAATAACCGACGGCAAGGTTGACAGAAAAAAGCTCGGCTCTATAGTTTTCAGCGACAAAGCAAAGCTTGAAAAGCTTAATTCGCTTGTCCACCCTGCGGTTATTTCTCAGTGTGAGAAGTTTGCAAAAGTTCCGTGCGTGCTTGATGCTCCTCAGCTTTTTGAAGCAAAGGCGGAGGATAAATGTTTCAAAACAGTCGGCATTGTCGCAAGCAGGGATGAAAGAATAAAGCGAATCATTAAGCGTGACGGCATAAGCGAGGAGGAGGCTGAAAAAAGGCTTGCTTCCCAATTTAGTGAAGATTATTTTAAGTCACATTGCGATTTTGTGATTTATAATAATGACAGCGACAATATTGAACGGGAAATTGAAGATATGCTTCATTCTCTCGGTTTTTAATAAAAAAGAAAGGTGACTAAAATGAGCGAAAAAGCAAAAGAGCTTCAAAAAAAGCTTTTTAACAAAAAAGAAAACGGCGTAGATTTTATGAGCGAAGAAGAACTTAAAGTTTGCGACGAATTTTGCGAGGGATACAAAAAATTCCTTTTTGAAAACAAGACCGAAAGGGAATTTGCGGCATCTGCGCTTAAACTTGCAAAGGAGCACGGCTTTGTTCAGTTTGACAAATTCGGCAAGGCTCTTGAAGCGGGCGACAAGGTTTACTATTTCAACCGTGAAAAGGCAATTATCCTTGCAGTTAAGGGTAAAAGACCTGTTTGCGACGGTGTAAGAATCAGTGCGGCGCATATCGATTCACCTCGTCTTGATTTAAAACAGTGCCCTGTTTATGAGGACGGAAGCCTCGGTTTCTTCAAAACTCACTACTACGGCGGTATCAAAAAGTATCAGTGGACAGCTATTCCGCTTTCACTTCACGGCAGAATTTGCAAAAATGACGGCACATATGTTGATGTTAAAGTGGGTGAAGACCCTGCCGACCCTAAGTTCTGCATTACCGATATTCTCCCTCACCTCGGCGCCGAGCAAATGGCAAGAAAAGCAAACGAGATTGTCAAGGGCGAAGAACTCAATGTAGTTATCGGTTCCCGTCCGTTTAAAGATGATGAAGTCAGCGAAAAAATTAAGCTTAATCTTCTAAACATTCTTTTTGAAAAGTACGGTGTTGTTGAAAGAGATTTCCTTTCTGCCGAGCTTGAACTTGTTCCTGCTTTCAGCGTTGACGATATCGGCTTTGACAGAAGTTTAATCGGCGGCTACGGCCACGATGACCGTGTTTGCTCTTACCCTGCACTTCAGGCTATTCTTGATATTGACGAAGCACCTGAATACACAGCAGTAACAGTTCTTACAGATAAAGAGGAAACAGGTTCGGACGGTAACACCGGTCTTAATTCAAGCTATCTTAAATATTTCATTGAGGACCTCGCAAGGCTCGAGGGTTACGAAGGCAGAGATGTGCTTTCTAATTCTAAGTGCCTTTCAGCCGATGTTAATGCCGCATTTGACCCTACTTGGTCATCTCAGTTTGAAAAGAATAACGCTTCATTCATTAATGAGGGCGTTTGCGTAACCAAGTTTACCGGCGCAAGAGGTAAGGGTGGCACAAGCGACGCTTCTGCAGAGTATGTAAGCTTTGTTAAAAATCTTCTTGAATCAAACGGTGTTTTGTGGCAGAGCGGCGAGCTCGGCAAGGTTGACGCAGGCGGCGGCGGAACAGTTGCTATGTATATCGCTAACCTTGATGTTGATGTTATCGATGTGGGTGTGCCTGTTCTTTCAATGCATTCGCCGTATGAAATCGTAAGCAAGATTGATACCTATATGGCATATAAGGCATTTAAGGTGTTCTTTACAAAGTAATAATTTTTTTGCGGGCGAATGATATTTGCCTCTACAGAAATTCTGATTATTCAGACTGTTGTAGGGGAGGATATCATCCTCCCGCTTACATTTATAAATCGGTGATTAAATGAAAATATTATTAATCTCAACAGGTGGAACTATTGCAAGCGTTAAGGAAAAAAATATCCACCTTGACGCACCGTTCAAAATTCTTGATTATATTCCGAAAGATGAAACAAACGGCGTAGAATTTGAATATGCGGTGCCGTTTACCGTTTTGAGCGAGAATATAAATTTTGAACAGTGGCAAAAGCTTTGCGGTATTATTAATGAAAATAATATAAATAATATAATAATACTGCACGGGTCAGATACGCTTGCGTTTACTTCAAGTTTGGTTGGTAAACTTTTCCCTGATAAAAATATTGTCGTCACCGCTTCAAACAAGCCTTGTGAGGATGAATATTCAAACGCAGTGTCTAATTTTCTTGCCGCTTTAAGGCAAGTGAAAAAAGGTCAAAAGGGAGTTTTTGTAAGCTATGACGGTGTTTACCCTGCCGAAACAATAGCAAGCGCCGACGGTTTTGACATTTTCAGAGCAGTCGGAAAACCTGACGGCAAATCAAAATCTGAATTTAAACCGAAAAATATTTTGATTATTAAGCCGTATGTAAATATTAATTACGATAATTATAATCTGAACGGCGTTGACACGGTTTTGCACGAAATGTACCACAGCGCAACTGTGCCCGACGCTTCAAAAATTTTTGCAAAAAAGTGCAGGGATATGGGTATACCGTTTTATTTTGTTACGCCGAAATCTTCTGCCGATTACGAAAGCGCAAAAGATATTAAAGATATGATTATTTATAATTCAACAACTGAAAATGCATTTGCAATTCTGAATTGCGACTGAGCGGGCGGAAACTTTCCGTCCGTTTTTTGTTTGTTTTGTGTTGACAAATATGGGCAACACCCATATAATGTTTATGTGAAAAGTGTTCTGCTTGTTTTTTACCCTGCATATAATGCCTTTCACCCTGATGCTATTGTATATTTTTGCTTTTTGCATTAATATAAATAAAAAATATATCAAAGGAGAAACTCTGATGAAAAAAGTAATAAGTATTTTGCTGTCGGCAGTGATTATGCTTACAGCGGTAATCGGATTCGATTGCACAGCCCTTGCGGGACAGTATATGACTGTTCAAACCGCAAGAAATTATAATATCGGCGATACAATAAGCGGATATTTTGACTGCGAGGGCGACGAAACGGATAATGTTGATATGCTCAAAGTGGAACTTGCAAACTCAGGCAAGGTTAACCTTATTTGCGAGGGCAGCGGCAGTTATTATGTTTATATTTACACGCCGAATGATTTTAGTTTTGAAGTTGATTATGCATATGTAGGATTTGATGAAAATCTCGGCAAAGCATATGATAATGATGATTTTTATCTTACCGCAGGTACATATTATTTTAAGGTTTATAAATCACATTATTCTAATTCAAGTTACAAAATCAGTTCGTCATTTGTAAGTGCAAACGAATCATTCCCTCAAAGCACAACTAATAATGATAATACAATTTCTACTGCCAACGCTTCATTAAATTTCAACACAACATACAACGGTATGATGGGAGTTAATGACGGTGTTGATTTTTACAAATTTAAAGTTGATATCGGCGATGAATACACATTCAATATGACTATCGATAAAAAAAGTCTTTTCTATTCAATCTATACCGGCGAGGGTAAAGAGGTCACAGGTGAGTTTTATGCAGAAGTTGATTACAATGTTGGTATAGGTTCAAGCAGTAGAAAAGTAACACTTGAGCCGGGTACTTACTATTTGAAAGTCAGAAGCAACGGTGTATGTTTCTATTCGTTTTCGGTAAATATGCCTCACCAGCACGAGTATGATACTTATTTATATACAGTAGACCCGACTTATTTTAATGAGGGCTACACCGTGTATCAGTGTGCTTGCGGAAATATATTGGAAGATGAATATACCAAAGTTAAACAGCTTTCAAAAGGAAGTCTTAAATCTGTAAGTTCAACAAAAAAGAATCATTCAATCAAAGCTACTTGGAAAAAGGTTAAAGCAGCAAGCGGTTATCAGGTTCAGTTTTCAACAAACAAAAGCTTTAAGAATGCAACCAAGAAAACTGTTAAAGGTCAAAGCAAAGCTTCTTTAACGGCTAAGAAATTTAAAAAAGGCAAAAAGTATTATGTAAGAGTTCGTGCTTACAAATACAGCAGCACTTACGGCTATAAAGTTTACGGCAAGTGGTCAAGTGTTAAGAGCGTTAAGTGCAAATAATAAAAAGGTCTTGACAATATTACTTTAAAGTGATAAACTGTTTTTACAATTTAAAAAGTAAACCGTTGAAACGGAGATAAAAACAAGATACGAACTCACAGAGAGCTTCCGGTGCTGGGATGGAGGCAGTAAACGGCTTGTTAAATGGACCGTTGAGGGTACGGTGAAAGGCTTTGGCTGATTATCCCGTAACGAGTTGGCCTGCGTTAGTGGTCGGAGATATGATAGTATCTTGCAAAGTGTATGGTTAACCATAAATCAAGGTGGCACCACGGAAAGTAATTTTCGCCCTTGGTAATACGAAAGTATTGCCAAGGGCTTTTTTATTTACCCTTTTGCAAGAAGAAAGACAAGAGGTAACAAAATGAAAATCACACCAACTATTGATGAAATTAAAGAAAAGTACCAAGAGTACAAAACAGTGCCGCTCAGTTGTGAAATAGAATGTGATGTAACAACTATTGAAGTGCTCAAAAAGCTTAAAAATGTAAGCTCTCATTGCTATATGCTTGAATCTGCCGACGACGCAAACAACACGGGCAGATACACATTTTTAGGCTACGACCCAAAAGCAGAGGTTAGCTGTACAAATTATGATGTAACGGTTATTGATTCTTTCGGTGTTAAAAAATATCACGACGACCCGAGAAAATATATAAAACAAATTCTTGACGAGCACAAAGCGCCGAAGATTGATGCGCTTCCGACCTTTACCGGCGGACTTGTCGGCTACTTCGGTTATGATTATGTTAAATACAGCGAACCGAGCCTTAAACTTGACGCTCACGACGACGGCAATTTTAAAGATGTTGACCTTATGCTTTTTGATAAGGTAATCGCTTTTGATAATCGTGAAAACAAAATAATTCTTATTGTAAATGTTCAAACAAATGACCTTGAAACTAATTATAATATTGCCGTTAAAGAAATTGAGATAATGAAAAATATTGTCCAAAACGGAGAGCAGGCACAGGTTCAAAAGCCGAAGCTTAAAAGTGAGTTCAAGCCTCTTTTTGACGGCGAGCAGTACGCTTCAATGGTTGAAAAAGCTAAGAGTTATATAAGAGAGGGCGACATTTTTCAGGTGGTTCTTTCAAACAGGCTTGAGGCAGAAATGAACGGCTCACTCCTCAGCACATATGAGATTTTAAGAAATCTTAACCCGTCACCTTATATGTTCTACTTTTCTTCAAACGATATTGAAATGGCAGGCGCTTCACCTGAAACACTTGTTAAACTTGATAATGGCAAGCTCAGCACCTATCCTCTTGCCGGCACAAGACCGAGGGGAAAAAATAAGGTGGAAGACGACGAACTTGAAGCAGGACTTCTTGAGGACCCAAAGGAACTTGCAGAGCATAATATGCTTGTTGACCTCGGTCGAAACGATTTGGGCAAGGTTAGCAAATTCGGCACAGTTAAGGTAGACAAATATCATCAGATTTTGAAGTTCAGCCATGTAATGCATATCGGCTCAACCGTAACCGGTGAGATTAGAGAAGACAAAACTGCGCTTGACGCAGTTGACGCTGTTCTCCCTGCAGGTACTCTTTCAGGCGCACCTAAAATCAGGGCGATGCAAATTATTAACGAACTTGAAAATAATAAGCGCGGAATTTACGGCGGTGCAGTAGGTTATATTGATTTAACAGGAAACCTTGACACTTGCATTGCAATAAGGCTTGCGTACAAAAAGAGGGGCAAGGTTTATGTTCGCTCAGGTGCGG
The DNA here is from genome assembly GCA_963657005.1 of bacterium. Classification (GTDB taxonomy): domain Bacteria; phylum Bacillota; class Clostridia; order Oscillospirales; family Acutalibacteraceae; genus Eubacterium_R. Next base: position 49,168 of record CAVKLC010000004.1, read on the forward strand.
GAATAGTTGCCGACAGTGTACCGGCTAAGGAACACAGAGAATGTATTAACAAAGCCAAAGCGGTAGTAACTGCGCTCAAGCAAAGCGGGGAGGAAGAATAATGATTTTACTGATTGATAATTACGACAGTTTTTCATACAACCTTTATCAGCTTGTGGGCACGCTTAACGACGATATTAAGGTCATAAGAAATGACGAAATGACTGTTGAAGAAATCGAAAAACTTAACCCAAGCCACATTATCCTTTCGCCGGGTCCGGGCAGACCTGAAAACGCAGGCATTTGCATTGATGTTGTTAAAAAACTCGGAAGCAAAATGAAAATACTCGGCGTTTGCCTCGGTCACCAAGCAATATGCGAAGCGTACGGCGCAACGGTCGGCTATGCAAAAGAACTTATGCACGGCAAACAAAGCAAGTGCGAAATTGATGAAAACTCAAAGCTTTTTAAAAATCTCGACAAAGAGATTGATGTTGCAAGGTATCATTCCTTAGCGGCGATTGAAGAAACAATGCCAAGTTGTTTAAAAGTTACTGCAAAAACAGACGACGGCGAAATAATGGCGGTTGAACATAAAGAATATAATGTGTTCGGCGTTCAATTTCATCCCGAATCGATTATGACACCCGAGGGTATCAATATTTTAAGAAATTTTTTGGAGGTATAACACAATGATTAAAGATTTACTTTCTAAGGTATCGGCAAAGCAGGACCTTACATTTGACGAAGCAAAGCAGGCTATCGATGAAATTATGAGCGGTGAAGTTAGTGAAGCGGTTATATCTTCATTCCTCACTGCGCTTGCGATGAAAGGCGAAACAGAAGAAGAAATTGCAGGTGCGGCAACGGGTATGCGCTCAAAGGCTCTTGAATTTAATATCGGCGGTCACGCACTTGACATTGTGGGCACAGGCGGTGACAAGTCAAATTCGTTCAACATTTCAACTACTTCCGCTTTTGTTGCGGCTGCGGCAGGCGTAACTATTGTTAAACACGGAAACCGCGCAGCATCGTCAAAATGCGGAACGGCAGACTGCCTTGAAGCGCTCGGTGTTAAAATCGACTGTGAGCCTGAAGTTATGAAAAAATCACTTGATGAAAATAATATCGCATTCCTCTTTGCCCAAAAGTATCACAGCGCAATGCGTTTTGTAGGTCCGGTAAGAAAGCAGATTGGTATTCGCACAGTGTTTAATATTTTAGGACCTCTCACAAACCCGGGCAAAGCAGACAGAATGGTGCTCGGTGTATTCAGCGAGGAATATGTTGAAAAAATCGCAAAGGCGCTCGTTAAACTCGGTGTTGCCGATGCTATGGTGGTTTACGGCACAGATTGCCTTGACGAAGTCAGCGCTTCAAGCGAAACGAGGGTTGCCGAAGTTAGGGGAGAAAACATCACTTACTACACAATCAAGCCGGAAGATTTCGGCTTTGAAAGAGTCAGCAAGGATGACCTTATCGGCGGAACACCTGAAGAAAATGCTAAAATTACAACTGCGGTTTTGCAGGGTAAGGGAACTGTGGCTCAAAACACAGCCGTTGCACTTAACGCAGGTGCGGCAATTTACGCAGGCAAGCTTGGTATCACTCTTAAAGACGCAGTTAAAAAGGCTCAAAACATTATCGCTTCGGGCGAAGCGTACAAAATTCTTGAAGGCTTTGTAAAGGTAACTAACGAATAATGGCAAATATACTTGACACTATTGCCGAAAACACAAGGCAAAGATATATTGAAATAATCAAAACTAAACCGCTTGAAGAAGTTAAGGCGCAGGCTCTTTTAATGCAAAAAGGCGATTTTGAATTTGAAAAGGCGCTTAATGGTGAAACTCTCTCGTTTATTTGTGAGGTTAAAAAAGCTTCTCCGTCAAAGGGAATTATTGCAGAAGATTTTCCTTATCTTCAAATTGCAAAGGAATACGAAGCGGCGGGCGCAAGCTGTATCAGTTGCCTGACCGAGCCAAAGTGGTTTATGGGTTCAGACGAATATTTGAAAGAAATAGCAAGCGCTGTTTCAATTCCCGTTCTTCGCAAAGATTTTACGGTGAATTCTTATCAAATTTATGAAGCAAAGACGCTCGGTGCAAAGGCGGTGCTATTAATTTGCGCGCTTCTTGATACCGAAACGATTAAGGAATATATTTCGATTTGCGACAGTCTCGGCATTTCCGCTTTGGTTGAAGCGCACAACGAGGACGAGGTTAATTCGGCGCTTAAAGCGGGCGCAAGAATAATCGGCGTTAATAATCGAAACCTTAAAGATTTCAGCGTTGATGTCAATAATTCAACAAGGTATCGCAAAATGATTCCGAGCGATGTGATTTTTGTTTCCGAAAGCGGAATAAACAGTCACAAGGATATTGAAGTTTTGCAAAACAACAAAACAAATGCCGTGCTTATCGGCGAAAGTTTTATGAGAAGCAAAGATAAAAAGAAGAAGCTTGAGGAACTGCTTTATGGTGAAAATTAAAATTTGCGGGCTTAAAAGGGCAGAGGATATAGAATATGTTAACGAATTTAAACCTGATTATATCGGCTTTATCCTTTCAACCGGTTTTAGGCGAAGCATAGACAGAGAAACGGCGAAGATGTTAAAATCGCTTTTGTCAAAAGATATTAATGCAGTCGGTGTGTTTGTTAATGACAGTTTGGAAAATATTGATTATTTTATCAAAAACGGTATAATAGACACAGTTCAGCTTCACGGTGACGAATCGCCGAGTTTTTGCAAAAGCATAAATGCACCCGTTATTAAATATTTTTCGCCGAAAACTTTTGACAAAGTGAATGAATACGGTACCGATTATTTCCTTTTCGATTCGGGAACGGGTACGGGCAGGAAATTTGATTGGTCGAATATTCCGAAAAACGACAGGCCTTTCTTTTTAGCCGGCGGAATAAACAAAGATAATATCAGCCGTGCGATTGCCACAGTCAAGCCGTATTGCATTGACTTGTCGTCGGCAGTTGAAACAAACGGTGTTAAAGATTATAACAAAATAAAAGAAATTATGGAGATTATGAAAAATGAGTAAAGGACGCTATGGTATTCACGGTGGTCAGTACATTCCTGAAACCTTGATGAACGAAATTATCAATCTTGAAGAAGCTTACGAGCATTACAAAAACGACCCTGAATTTGTAAGTGAACTTGATACACTTTTTAGGGAATATGCCAACAGACCGTCACTTCTTTATTATGCGGAAAATATGACAAAAGATTTGGGCGGCGCAAAAATCTATCTTAAAAGAGAAGATTTAAACCACACGGGTGCTCACAAAATAAACAATGTGCTCGGTCAGTGCCTTTTGGCTAAAAAAATGGGCAAAACAAGAGTTATTGCCGAAACAGGCGCAGGTCAGCACGGTGTTGCAACTGCAACTGCGGCGGCTCTTATGGGTTTAGAGTGCGAAATCTTTATGGGCAAAGAGGATACGATTCGCCAGGCACTCAATGTTTACAGAATGGAACTTTTGGGCGCAAAGGTTCATCCGGTTACAACAGGCACAATGACGCTTAAAGACGCAGTTAACGAAGCTATGCGCGAATGGGTAAGCAGAGTTGACGATACGCTTTATGTTCTCGGCTCGGTTATGGGTCCGCATCCTTTCCCTATGATTGTTCGTGATTTTCAGTCTGTAATTTCTAAAGAAGCAAGAGAGCAGATACTTGAAAAAGAGGGCAAACTCCCGACTGCGGTTATGGCTTGTGTAGGTGGCGGTTCAAATGCTATGGGTATGTTTTACAACTTTATTAATGACAAGGATGTAAGGCTTATCGGCTGTGAAGCAGCAGGCAGAGGTATCCACACAGGTGAAACCGCGGCTACAATTTCAACCGGTTCTCTCGGTGTTTTCCACGGAATGAAGTCATATTTTTGCCAAAACGAATACGGTCAAATTGCTCCGGTTTATTCAATCAGTGCAGGTCTTGACTATCCGGGCGTAGGTCCCGAGCATGCATATCTTCACGATATCGGCAGAGCCGAATATGTTGCCGTAACAGATGACGAAGCAGTAAACGCTTTTGAATATATAGCTAAAACAGAAGGCATTATTTGCGCTATCGAATCTGCCCACGCAGTTGCCCATCTTATGAAAATTGCTCCTACTATGAGCAAGGACGATATTATTATTTGCTGTCTTTCAGGCAGAGGCGACAAGGATGTTGCCGCAATAGCAAGATACAGAGGAGTTGATTTACATGAGTAATATTTCAAATGCATTTAAAAACGGCAAGGCATTTATCGGCTTTGTAACAGCAGGCGACCCTGATTTGGACGCTTCACTTGAAATTATGACATCAATGGCAAAGGGCGGCTGCGATTTGATAGAGATTGGTATTCCTTTCTCCGACCCTATTGCCGAAGGTCCCGTTATTCAGGAGGCTGATCTCAGAGCGCTTGCAAGTGGCACTACTACCGACAAAATCTTCGACCTTACAAAAAAACTCAGCGAAAGAGTGAATATTCCGCTTCTTTATATGACTTATCTTAATGTGCTTTTTAAGTACGGTTATGACAAATTTTTCCAAAATTCAAAGGATGTCGGTGTCAGCGGCGTTATTGTTCCCGATTTACCATATGAGGAAAAGGACGAAGTTCAAAGCGTTGCCGACAAGTACGACATCGATGTAATTTCTCTTATCGCCCCTACAAGTGAAGACAGAATAAAAATGATTGCAAGTGATGCAAAAGGCTTTATTTATACCGTTTCATCAATGGGTGTTACCGGTATGAGAAGCGAAATTACAACCGATTTAGGCGCAATCGTAAGCCATATTAAGAGCGTAACAGACACTCCTGTTGCTATCGGTTTTGGTATCAATACACCTGAACAGGCAAAGAAATACAGCGGTATCGCAGACGGTGTAATCGTCGGTTCGGCAATAGTTAACCTTGTAGCAGAGCACGGCAAAGCCGCACCAAAGTATGTTTTTGATTATGTTAAGTCAATGAAAGATGCGATAAGGTAAATTATAGTTTAGCGGGCGAACGCAGTTCGCCCCTACGGTGATTTTTCTATTTTAGATAGCCTAAAATGATAAGACTATCGTAGGGGCGACCTGTGGTCGCCTCTTTTTATATCCACAAGTCCTTGTGGTTTGAAAAATGATGTGTTATTGCGGTAGTATTATTTATGAATAGAGCGTAAATCTCATTTTGCAGCCTGTACTATATATTGAAAACATCGCCGATATATGGTGTAATAAGTACAACATATGGAAATGCATTTTATATATGTTAACGAAATAAGGAGGGGTATTATGGATGCTCACACAATGTATATTGTTTGGCTCGTTGCATTTTTTTGTATTCAGCGTGCTTGAGGGCATAACGACTCAGCTTGTGTCAATTTGGTTCGTAATCGGCTCGGCGCTTACTATGCAACTTGGCAAACAGGACTTCATGTAAAAATTCCGTTTATCGACCGTGTTGCAAAAACCGTTTCACTCAAAGAACAGGTTATTGACTTTAAGCCTCAGCCGGTTATCACATAAGATAATGTAACAATGCAGATTGACACGGTAGTGTTCTTCCAAATTACCGACCCGTGGGGTATTAAGGTTAACAGGGTAGAACTTAAAAATATTATTTCACCTCGTGAAATTCAGGACGCTATGGAAAAGCAAATGAAAGCAGAGTGTGAAAGAAGAGAAGCAATTCTTCGTGCCGAGGATATTATCGAATCTGTAAAAGAATAAAACAGTTTTAGTTTTAAAATTCGGCAACAATAAACATAAAGCATACAACTGAAGTATGTTGAGAAAGTGAGATAAATTTTGTATTTTGCGAATGGGAACTGTACGAGGGTGCTGTCCCTGAGCAAAAGACAAAAAGTGCCCAAAATGGCTTGGACTCGATGTCCAAGCCATTTTTCTGATTGTAATTTATTAGAATGTTTTCGGCAAGAGCAAGTCCATGCCCTGCGAATACTCCTACTGAGTTTTTTTAACTCGGCACGGTTTAGCCGCTTTATCGACAGTCTGAGGCTTTGACCCATCGGTCAAAGCCTTAATTTATGCCGATTTTAAAATTTTCGTTGTCGGTTTGTGAAGATATTTAACAAACTGCTTAACGATAACGCCTGTTAAAAGTGCGGTTATAACGGTGCCCTCTCGTGTGCCGACAACACTTCCTTTAAAGAAAATCATTGATGCCGCAACTGCAATAACAACGCAAATTACATCAAATGCAATTTTCAAATTGCCGAAATTTTTCTTCGTTGTGTCTGCAATCGCTTTAACAAAAGCTTCGCCGCTGTTCATAATCACATTTGCAATTACCGAAAGTGCAATACCGAATGCAAGCACAATTATGCCGGCAATTACAATCGCAAGCCTTGCAACATAATTTTTGACGGGAATAAACGAAACGCACCACATTCCGAAATCGGTGAACCAGCCGAATAAAAACGAAAGCGGAATTTGAAGAAGCTGAATCGGCTTAAAATTCTTCCTAAGAACGATAATTTGACCCAAAATTAATATGCAGTTCCAAATAATCAGCCAGTTGCCAAGCGATAAAAAGCTGAACTTTTCACTCATAACATTGGCGATTGACGATATAGGCGAAACTCCAAGCTCGCCGTGTTTAGTCAGTGCTACGCCCATAGCCGAGAAAAACAGACTGATGATAAAAAGTGTGTAGCGTTTTACAATTTCTTTCTTGTTCACAATAATCATCTCTTTCTGAAAAAGTATTAACTTTACTATTATAGCACTGATAAAATTATTGTCAAATCAGAACTTATAATATTTCAGTTAAGAAAACGGTGTTGTTTTTTGCGACATATTACAGTGAAATTCTGTTTGTGAATATTTGATTGAGCTCTTGCGCTTCAAATAATTGCTTGTTGTTATCAACACTTCTTGTTTGAGAAACACAAGTGCCGTAACTTCTTTTGCGAAATATACTGAACGGTGACTTGTAAGTACTGAGGTTTACGGAGTTTGAAATTTTTTTCATATTGATAGGTGGGCAAAATATCGATTAAATCATTTGTGGAATTTATTAAAAGGCAACTCATTTTTTGCATAAAATCTTTTGGGGTTATATTGTGTTCAGATTTGTATAATGCTTGAGATACACAATCGCAGAATATTAAACACGGCGTACGGTTAATTAAATCGAGTAGATTGACATCTATTTGAAATTTGCCGCTTAAATGCAATATGATAAAATAATCGTCAGACCATTCTTCAAAATAATTGCATATTTCAATATAAGATGACCTCGGCTTTGCCATAGCTATTCCTTTTGCACAGTTGCCGATTATGCAAAACGAACCGTTATTTTCAATGTTTGCATAGCTTAACACTTGACAAGTTGTATATTTGTCTAATTCTATTGCCGGGTGATTGTTTATATTTCGCTTGTTATTTGCTGTTGTCGGCAAGCTGAAAAGCGGAAATTCATTTTGAATATATTTTTTCAATAGCTGAAAACTCGCCGCCTTTTTTCGCAAATGCCCAAAAAAATAGTTGTGTATAAGTGTCGTAATTTCGGATATTACACCATAACTTTGACCTAAATTATCACCTAAATAGTTGCCTATAAGTCCAAAATATTTGGGTCTGAGTTAATCGATTCGCTTTTTAAAATATATTTATTTATAAAAAAACAGGGACACTTTTCAGTGCCCCTGCGTGAATTATATAAAGCTATATAATTTTATCAGTCCATTTCAGCGATTGCAGCCTGAGCAGCAGCAAGTCTAGCGATAGGAACTCTAAATGGTGAGCAAGATACATAGTCAAGACCAATCTTGTGGCAGAATTCTACTGAAGATGGGTCACCACCGTGTTCACCGCAGATACCGCAGTGAAGTGATGGACGGGTAGCCTTACCATTCTTAACAGCCATTTCCATAAGCTGGCCAACACCTGTTTGGTCAAGCTTAGCGAATGGGTCGCCTTCAAAAATCTTAGCGTCATAGTAAGCGTTGAGGAACTTACCGGCGTCGTCACGGCTGAAGCCGTAAGTCATCTGAGTAAGGTCGTTAGTACCGAAGCAGAAGAATTCAGCTTCCTTAGCGATGTCGCCTGCTGTAAGAGCAGCACGAGGAATTTCAATCATAGTACCAACTTCATACTTCATTTCAACGCCTGCAGCTGCGATTTCAGCATCAGCAGTTGCAACAACGATATCCTTAACATACTTGAGTTCCTTAGTGTCACAAGCAAGAGGAATCATAATTTCAGGAGCAACATTCCAATCAGGATGAGCCTTCTGAACATTGATAGCTGCACGGATAACAGCTCTTGTCTGCATCTTAGCAATTTCAGGATATGTAACTGCAAGACGAAGACCACGGTGACCCATCATTGGGTTGAACTCGTGAAGTGAAGCGATGATAGCCTTGATGTCTTCAACGCTCTTGCCCTGAGCATCAGCAAGCTTTTTAATGTCTTCTTCTTCAGTTGGAACGAATTCGTGGAGAGGTGGGTCAAGGAAACGGATAGTTACCGGACAACCTTCAAGAGCTTCGTAAAGCTTCTCAAAGTCACCCTGCTGATAAGGGAGAATCTTTTCAAGAGCAGCTTCTCTTTCTTCAACAGTGTCTGAGCAAATCATTTCTCTGAAAGCAGCAATTCTGTCTTCTTCAAAGAACATATGCTCTGTACGGCAAAGACCGATACCTTCGGCACCGAGTTCACGAGCTTTCTTAGCGTCAGCAGGAGTATCAGCATTTGTACGAACCTTGAGTTTTCTGAACTTGTCAGCCCAGCCCATAATTCTGCCGAACTCACCTGCGATAGTAGCGTCCTTAGTTGGGATGATACCGTCGTAGATGTTACCTGTTGAACCGTCGATTGAGATATAGTCACCTTCATGGTATTCTTTACCATCAAGAGTAAACTTCTTATTTTCTTCGTCCATGTTGATATCGCCGCAACCTGATACACAGCAAGTACCCATACCACGAGCAACAACGGCTGCGTGAGATGTCATACCGCCACGAACAGTGAGGATACCCTGAGAAGCCTTCATACCTGTAATATCTTCAGGTGAAGTTTCAAGACGAACGAGAACAACCTTTTCGCCCTTTTCGTTCCATTCAACTGCATCGTCAGCAGTGAATACAACCTTACCGCAAGCAGCACCAGGAGATGCGCCGAGACCCTTGCCGATTGGTGTAGCAGCCTTAAGAGCAGCAGCATCAAACTGAGGGTGGAGAAGTGTATCAAGGTTACGAGGGTCGATCATAGCAACAGCTTCAGCTTCAGTCTTATGACCTTCGTCTACGAGGTCGCAAGCGATTTTAAGAGCAGCCTGAGCAGTTCTCTTACCGTTACGGCACTGAAGCATATAGAGCTTTCTGTTTTCAACTGTGAATTCCATATCCTGCATATCGTGGTAGTGATTTTCAAGAGTATCACAAACCTTGATGAATTCAGCGTATGCTTCAGGGAATTCTTTTTCCATCTGAGCGATTGGCATTGGGGTACGAACACCGGCAACAACATCTTCGCCCTGTGCGTTGATAAGGAATTCACCCATCAACTTGTTTTCACCTGTAGCAGGGTCACGAGTGAATGCAACACCTGTACCTGATTCGTTGTTAAGGTTACCGAATACCATAGGCATAACATTAACAGCAGTACCCCATGAATAAGGAATATCGTTATCACGACGATAAACATTTGCACGAGGGTTATCCCATGAACGGAATACAGCTTCAATAGCGAGCTTGAGCTGTTCAACAGGGTCTGATGGGAAGTCAGAACCGAGCTGCTTCTTGTATTCAGCCTTGAACTGGTTAGCAAGTTCCTTAAGGTCAGCAGCAGTAAGCTCTACATCATACTGTACGCCCTTTTCTTCTTTCATCTTGTCGATAAGCTGTTCAAAATACTTCTTACCAACTTCCATAACTACATCAGAGAACATCTGGATGAATCTTCTGTATGAGTCATATACGAAACGCTCGAAAGCAGGGTCATCGTTACCTGCAATCATAGTAGCTACAACTTCGTCGTTAAGACCGAGGTTGAGGATAGTATCCATCATACCAGGCATTGAAGCTCTTGCACCTGAACGAACAGATACGAGAAGAGGATTCTTTAAATCACCGAACTTTTTGCCGTTGATTTCTTCCATCTTCTTAACGCCTTCCATAACCTGAGCCATGATTTCGTCGTTGATTTTGCGACCGTCTTCGTAATACTGTGTACAAGCCTCAGTTGTAACAGTGAAACCCTGTGGTACAGGAAGACCGATTTTAGTCATTTCTGCAAGGTTTGCACCCTTACCGCCAAGCAAATTACGCATGGTCATGTCGCCTTCTTCAAACATGTAAACCCATTTGTTTGCCATTTGTTGAGTTACCTCCTAAAATTATTTATAGCTTTAAAATTCTTATACTTTTACATTTTTGCGCGATAGAAATCAGTTGCCGAAAATACGACATACTCTCGCCTGTATAGTATAATACGATAGAATTATAACATACTATAAAGCAAATTACAAATATTTTTGTAAAAAAATTTAAGTTTTTAAGTAGAATTTATAATAATACTTGCAAATATTTGCATTTTGTAGCATAATTATAGAAAACTAAAAGATTATAATATGTAAATTATAGTTTGCGTCGTCACAAACTCCGTACACTTCAGACGAATTTCTATATTATTTAATTTGAAATTCATCCCTCATTCGCTGCGTTGCTCCTCCTTTTCAAAATTTGTCGTACAGTGGTGCGTCAAATTTTGTATGGGAAATAGGTTGACGGCTGGCGCCACATTGTAGTATAAACTATAATTTACAATACCGAAAGGAATAAAGTATATATGAAATGTGCGATTATTATGGCAGGCGGTAAAGGAACAAGAATGAAAGCAACCTGTCCGAAAGTTATGTGTGAAGTGCTTTTTACTCCTATGATAAGTTATGTTATTGACGCTGTTAAGGAAGCGGGAGCACAGGATATTTGCGTAATTACAGGTTATAAGCACGAAATGCTTGAAGAATACCTTGCAAAGAAGGATAAAAATATTAAGACTGTTTTGCAGCAGCCTCAGCTTGGCACGGGTCACGCAGTTATGCAGGCTCAAAGCTTTATTGACGAGCACCTTGACGATGATATCATCATTCTTAACGGTGACGGTCCGCTTATCGATGCCGAAACTATTAACAAAGCGTACGATTATCATGAAAAAAACAATAATTCAATCACTCTTATCAGCGCCATTGTTGACGATACAAACGGTATCGGTCACATTCAGCGTGACGAAAACGGCAAGCTTTTAAGAATTATTGAGCACAAGGATGCAAATGAAGAAGAAAAGAAGATTAACGAATCAAACGCAGGTTTTTATTGGTTCAACGGTCACGACCTTTCATATGCGCTCAGTAAGATTACAAATAACAATGCTCAAAACGAATACTACATTACTGACAGCCTTGAAATTCTCCTTTCGGCAGGCAAAAACGCAGGCGCATATGTGGTTGAAAACAACGAGGTTACTTTCGGCGCCAACGACAGGAAACAACTTAATATGCTTAATAATCTAATGAGAAGAAATATTAACGACAATCTTATGGTAAACGGCGTTGACATTCCGTGTACTGACGGCGTAATGATTGGCAAGGATGTTAAAATCGGTTCTTCAACCGTTATTTTGCCGAATACAATTATTCTCGGTGATACGGTTATAGGCAAAAACTGCACGATAGGTCCTAATACTTATATCAGCAATTCTACAGTCGGCGACGATGTTATTCTTGACAACTGCAAAATTCTTGACAGCACAGTCGAAAACGGTGTTGACGCAGGTCCGTTTGTTAAGGTTAGAAATAACTCGACTCTTAAAGCAGGAGTTCATATCGGCAATTTTGTTGAGGTTAAAAACAGTACAATCGGCGAGGGTTCAAAGAGTGCTCATTTAACATATATCGGCGACAGTGATGTCGGCGAAAATGTAAACTTCGGTTGCGGTACAGTCACTTGCAATTATGACGGAAAAAACAAGTCGAGATGTGAAATCGGCAACGGTGCATTTATCGGTTGCAACACAAATCTTATTGCTCCGGTTAAAGTGGGCGAAAAAGCATATATTGCGGCAGGTTCAACAATTACAGACAGCGTGCCTGAAGATTCGCTTGCAGTTGCAAGAGCAAGGCAGGTTATTAAAGAAAACTGGGTTAATGAAAAAAAGCCTTATAAGGAGAATAAATAGATTGAAAAAGATACTTGCGGTATTTTGTTCATTAATAATAGTAAGTACAATTTTTGTTGCGTGTTCAAAGTCACAGCCCGCAAACGGTGAAGCTGAGGAAAATTCTTCCGATTCAACCACCACTACGGAATCAACAACTATGAGGACAACCGAGGACCTTTCAACCACTTTTAAAGAGGCTGAAACAAACAAGGTCTATCCGGCGCTAAGTAAAGATTTTGATTCGAGCTTCCCATATGAAATAGCAAATTATTCAACATATTACCTTTCATCTAACGAAACGAGAACCAAAAACATTCACGAAGCGGTTGACCATTTAAACGGCGTTGTTATCCCTGCGGGTGAAACTTTCAGTTTTAACCAAACGGTCGGCAAAAGGACTGTTCTTGCAGGATACGAAGCGGCAAAGGTAGTTCAGGGTGACGAATTTGTTGACGGTCTCGGCGGCGGTATTTGCCAAGTAAGCTCAACTGTTTTTCAGTCGGTGCTCAGGGCAAATTTAAAAATCAAAGTCAGAGCGTGCCATTCGCTTGAAATAAGTTATGTTCCGCTCGGTGGTGATGCAACAGTTCAATGGAACAGCCAGGACTTCCAATTTGTCAACGATTCAAACTGCGATATCAGACTTTCGGTTACAGCAAATGACGGCACTTTGACTTGCACGGTTGAAGCAAAAGAAGACATAAAACCGGGTAAGGTTGACATAAAGATTAAAAAGGACGGCAAAAGCTATGTCCTCACCCGAAGTGTTGACGGCGAAGTAAATTACACCACATACAGCAAGTATTCTAAGCCGAAAACAACAACCACAACAAAGAAAGACAGTAAGAATAAAAAAGATAAAGACAAAACAACAAAGAAAGACAAAGATAAAGAAACAACCAAAAAGAAATCGTGATTTTTTTGAAGGTGAAAGAGAGGTGAAGTCGTGAGCAGACATTACAATTATTTTGATGATGAGGACGAAATAAAGCCGAGTGATCATAAATTTGATTTCAGCGGGGCGTTAAATAAAATTAAATCTATTGAGGAAAATGTTCACGATGAAGCCGAGGATGATATTGAAGTTCTTGAAGAATTTCCTCTTTTAAGGCAAAGGGTAATAAAAATCGTATGGATAGTTGCAATAGTTTTGATTGCGGTTATTATGGCGGTTTCATTTTCCGTTTCGCTTCACACAAAGGAAAAAAGAGCCGCAAAGTTTAAGACGGACGCAGGCAATGTCTGTATTAATTACATTAAAGATTACGGCTCGGTTAAGTGGGAAGCGCTTGACGAAAACGAATACGGCGAAAACAAAGCGAAGCTCACCGGTCTTTGTTATGTTAGACAAATGGACTTTAACGGTGACGGCAAAGACGAATTAATGCTTTGCTACAGCAGTAATAATGTTTATTACCTTGAAGTTTGGGGATATAAAAGCGGCGACTTTTCAAGACTTTATAAAGATGAAGTTAACAGCAGTGAAAAAGCAAGCGAAGGCTACTGGGTTTCGTTTTACCACAAAGGTAAAAAATACTATATAGGTAAGAGTAAAAAAGACGACCCGAAAAGTTTGCAGCTTTTATCGCTTCGCCACGGCAAGTTTAAACAACACGGCACTGCTCGCTATGATATTTCAAGCGACACTTACACAATCAGAGGTAAGGAGAGTAATGACAAGTTTGAAACTATCGAGCTCTCTGCTTTAAGAAAAACGAGGGCAGAAGTTGTTGTTGAGCAGGTTGGCGAAAATATTGACTCTTTCGGCGATATAACAAACAAAGCGATTACAAATACTCTCAGTGACGCTCAGCTTAAAGCGAATGCTTATTATGAGGTTGTAAAAAAGCGAATTGACAAGTACGGCGAGCCTACAGTTAAAACGGACGATGACGGCGATAAGTATATTGACGGTCTTGCTTATGCAAAGCTTATTGATTTTGACGGCGACAAAAACGAGGAACTCTGCCTTGTTTACAGAACATATAAAAGTATGAGTAAATATGACAATTACTCGGGTGATTATATTTATTATGACAAGCCGCAGTACAGCCTTGATGTTTACGAATGGGACGGCACTAACGCAAAGCGCGTAATAAATAAGGAATGTGTTTCTGTTTATTTTGAAGATGATACCGTATTTTATCTTCTTCTTAAAAATAATAAAAAGACGGTTGACCTTTGCACGAATAATTATGAAAAAGAAAATAATTATAACTACACCGCAAATTCAAAAGAGTATAGGCTCAAAAAGGGCGCTTTCACTCCGGTCTACAGTGCAAAGCTTGTTAACGACTACGGCTATAAAACTTATTATATTGACGATGAAAGAGTTTATAACTCAAAGTGGGAGGAAAACGGGTACAAAGTTCCGTTTTTCCTGAGTGACGATGATAAGGCAAACAGCGACAAATACACTTTGACTTATTTTTCGGGTGTAAATTCCGACTCGTTTGAGCAAACGGTAAGCGACACGGTTAATACAATCAAAACGCTTAATAAAGAATATAAGCCGACAACTGAAAATGAGTAATTAAAAGGGTGCTGATTTTCGGCATCCTTTTGTGTTTTGACAGCTGATACTGTAGGGGTCGGCGTCCCAACGACCCGCTATCATAAAAATTTGATTATATGGTGAAAATATGATTAATAACAGATTTGAAGAACTTTACAATCGGGCATACGAAAGAGGATATAACACTTTTTCACCTTTTTTGAATATGAAGGAGCAAAGCGAACTCAAAAGTACATATTTACCGTGCATTTTGTTTGGCGGATATGATATGGCAGAAAGGGTTGTGGCAGGCTTCGGTGAAAATGTTGAAACTGATAATTTTCCGATTAAATGCATTTGTGTAAAACCGGCAGTGCAAAAATTTGCGGACGAGCTCAGCCACCGTGACTTCCTCGGTGCGTTGATGAATTTGGGAATTAAGCGTGAACTTATCGGCGACATTATTGTTGAAAATAATTGCGGCTACATTTTTTGCATAGACCGTATTGCCGATTATATTTGCGAAAATCTTAATCGTGTGTGCCATACTACGGTTAAAACACAAGTGTCTGCTTTGCCTGAAACGACAAAAAAAGAGCCTGAGCCGACGGAAATTTTTGCGGCTTCAAAAAGGCTTGATGTTTTAATCAGTGTGATTTATAACCTCTCCCGCAACGACGCTTCAAAGCTTATTAAGGCTGAAAAAGTTTTTGTAAATTCAAAGCTTATGCTCAGCACTTCTCACACTGTTTGCGAAAATGATATTGTGTCTGTTCGTGGGTACGGCAGGTTTGTGTTTGTCGGCAAAATTAAAACGACTAAAAAAGGCAGACTTGTGCTTGAAATAAAAAAATATTGACAGTCCTAAAAATCGAACTGTCAAAAATAATCACTTTGTTAAATTTTGTTTTATGTTAAAATAGGGTCGGAGGTTATATTATGGAAACTGTTTTACTTATTATTATATTAATACTAATTATGTTATGTGTGGCTTTGCTTTTTGTACTTCTCGGCAAAAAGGACAAGTCAAATTCAAGCGACCTTGTGCGCCAGCAAATTGAACTTACAGCCAAATCGACCGATGAAAAAATAACAAAGCTTTCAAGCCAGATGAACAGCCTTACCGATAAAAATTACGAACAGCAAATAAAGCTTATTGAAACGCTTAATTCTTCAACTCAAAAGCAAATGCAAATGACAGCCGATTCGCTCGAAAAAATGCAACTTGGCAATGAAAAGAAGCTTGAGCAAATGCGCAAAACAGTTGATGAAAAGCTTGACGAAACACTCACCCAAAGGCTAAATGCTTCGTTTGAAACCGTGTCAAAGCAACTTACAAATGTGTATAAAAGCTTAGGCGAAATGAAAGAACTGAGCACAGGTGTAACAACAAGCGTATCGTCGCTTAACCGAGTGCTTACTAATGTTAAGGCTCGTGGCACTTGGGCAGAGGTTCAGCTTGGCAATATTCTTGACCAAACCATACCGGGTTTGTACGAAACCAATGTTCAGGCAAACCCAAACTATAACGGCAGAGTTGAATTTGCAATTTCAATTCCAAACGGTGACGACAATACAAAATGCTACTTGCCGATAGATTCAAAATTCCCTATGGAAGACTACGCAAGGCTTGCAACGGCAAGTGAAACGGGTGACAGCGAGCAGATGACTGCGGCAAAAAAAGCACTTGAAGCGAGAATTAAGGACGAAGCAAAACTTATTAAGCAATATGTTTGCCCGCCTTATACAACACCGTTTGCGATTATGTACCTTGCAACCGAGGGACTTTATGCCGAGGTCGTTTCGTCAAAAACAGGTCTTGCCGAAAAGCTTCAGGCGCAGGGCATTATGATTGCAGGTCCGTCAACCGTTACCGCTTTGCTTAACTCTCTTTCTATGGGTTTCAAAACGATTGCGATAAACGAAAAAGCCAACGAGGTTTGGAAAGTTCTCGGCGCCGCAAAAACGCAGTATGAAAAATTCGGAATTCTACTTGCCAAAGCGCATAAAAAAATTGAAGAAGCCGGAAATACTATCTCCGACGCAGAAAAAAGAAACGAACTTATCCAAAAAAATCTAAAAAGCGTGGAATCACTCGAAACCGCCGAAGCGGATAAGATTCTTTTGGGTGAATAATGTATAAATTATAATTTGGCGGGCGAACGCAGTTCGCCCCTACGGTGATTCTTCTATTTTAAATAGCCTAAAATGATAAGACTATCGTAGCGGCGAACAGTGTTCGGCATTCTCTCCTATCGACGGCAAAGCCGCCACTTCCCTCGTCAGAGGGAAGCAAGAAAACTAGGAAGACCAAGGTTGCGAAGAAGTAGTCAGAATTGAGTTTTTCGTGAGCGGGAGCTGTACGAG